>CACWVH010000005.1 GCA_902764235.1 uncultured Ruminococcus sp. | reverse complement strand
TATTTTTCCTTGCACTTATTATACCATGTCTTACCCTGAAACTCTACTGTTTATCGGTATTTCTAATCTCTTCGGGAGAAAAAAGCAGACACTAATTAATTATTTCTTTTTTCCATACTATTTTAGTTTTATTAAAAGATAAAAAACAGTAGTGTTGACAAAATGTAGAAATAGTGGGATAATATATTTTGTATTGTCGGATGAAATAATAGTGCGATAATAATGATGTCCTGATGTAAATCATATGAGTCGTATTATTATTTTCAAATACGAAAACTAATACTTTGGAGGAATAAACTATGGCTAAGGAACTTGCAAAGGCATACAGCCCGGGTGAGTTTGAGGAAAGAATTTATAAATTCTGGGAGGATAACGGGTTTTTTCATGCTGAGGTCGATCACGGCAAAAAGCCCTATGCGATTATGATGCCTCCCCCGAATATTACCGGTCAGCTTCATATGGGCCATGCACTTGATAACACTCTTCAGGATATTCTCATTCGTTTCAAAAGAATGCAGGGTTACAGTGCACTTTGGCTTCCCGGCACAGATCATGCTTCTATTGCTACTGAGGCAAAGATCGTTGAAGCAATGCGTAAGGAGGGGCTTTCAAAGGAAGACATCGGCAGAGAAAAATTTCTTGAAAGAGCTTGGGTTTGGAAAGCTGAATTCGGCGGAAGGATCGTAAAACAGCTGAGAAAAATGGGTTCATCTGCCGATTGGGAAAGAGAACGCTTTACTATGGACGAAGGCTGCAATAAAGCTGTAAAAAATGTTTTTGTTCGTCTTTATGATAAGGGTCTGATTTACAGAGGCGAAAGGATCATCAACTGGTGCCCGAAATGTCTTACATCTATTTCTGACGCCGAGGTTGAATATGAGGAGCAGGCTGGTCATTTCTGGCATCTAAGATATAAGCTTTCTGACGGCAGCGGCTATATCAATCTTGCAACGACCCGTCCCGAAACGCTTCTCGGCGATACTGCTGTTGCTGTTAATCCAAAGGATGACAGATATAAAGATATGGTCGGCAAAACAGTTATTCTTCCCCTTGTACACCGTGAGATTCCGATAGTTGCTGACGATTATGTTGAAATGGATTTTGGTACAGGCGTTGTAAAGATAACACCTGCACATGACCCCAACGACTTTGAAGTAGGTCTGCGTCATGATCTCCCTGTACTGAATGTAATGACTGATGATGCTAAGATAACAGATGATTACCCAGCCTATGCCGGAATGGACAGATATGAAGCAAGGAAGGCTATTGTCAAGGATCTTGAAGCTGAGGGTGCTCTTGTAAAAATAGAAGACTATTCCCATAATGTAGGAACCTGCTACCGCTGTTCTACAACGGTAGAACCGAGGGTCTCAAAACAATGGTTTGTAAAAATGAAACCTCTTGCAGGTCCAGCTATTGATGCTGTAAAGAATGATGAGACCGAATTTATTCCGGCTCATTTTGAGAAAACTTATTTCCACTGGCTTGAAAATATCCGAGACTGGTGTATCTCTCGTCAGCTCTGGTGGGGTCATCAGATACCCGCTTTCTACTGTGATGACTGCGGAGAAACAGTCGTTACTGCTGAAAAGGAAGCTGTTTGTCCCAAGTGCGGAAAGAAAATGTGTCAGGATCCTGATACTCTCGACACATGGTTCAGTTCGGCACTCTGGCCCTTTTCTACTCTCGGATGGCCCGATAAAACCGAAGAAATGGATTATTTCTATCCCACAAGCGTACTTGTTACCGGATATGATATCATACCCTTCTGGGTTATGAGAATGATGTTCAGCGGTCTTGAGCATACAGGAAGGGTTCCGTTCTATAAGGTGCTGATTCATGGTCTTGTCCGTGATTCTCAGGGCAGAAAGATGAGTAAATCTCTCGGAAACGGAATAGATCCGCTTGAGGTAATCGAAAAATATGGTGCAGATGCTCTGAGACTTACTCTTGTAACAGGAAATGCACCAGGTAATGATATGCGTTATTCTGAGGAAAAGATAACAGCGAGCCGTAATTTTGCAAATAAACTCTGGAATGCTGCAAGATTCATACATATGAATATTGATGACCATGATGTTAAGAATGAACTTCCGTCTGAGCTTGCAACAGAGGATAAATGGATCATTTCAACACTTAATGATACTATCAGGGTCGTAACCGATAATCTTGAGAATTTTGAGCTTGGTGTTGCTGTTCAGAATATCTATGATTTTACATGGGACAGCCTGTGCGACTGGTATATTGAGCTTGCAAAGGCAAGACTCCAGAGCGAAGGTCATACAGCACAGAATGCAAGACAGGTGCTTGTATGGGTGATGGACAAAACTCTGAAGCTGCTTCATCCCTTTATGCCTTTTATTACTGAGGAGATCTGGCAGTCAATGCCCCATGACGGTGAAACTATTATGACTCAGCAGTATCCTGTTTATGATGATAAGAACAGTTATCCGGATGCAGCAAGAGAAATGAATATAGTTATGGATGCAATCAAAGCTATCCGTAACCGCAGATCCGAAATGAATGTTCCCCCCTCAAGAAAAGCAAAGCTCTTTATTGCAGCTAAGGAACAGGGAGTTCTTAACAATGGTGCACCTTTCTTTGTAAAGCTTGCAAGTGCCAGCGAGGTACAGGTCGCTGACAGCTTTGATATAGATGGTGCGGTTACTGTTGTAACAGCTGACGCAAAAATTTATATTCCTATGGACGAGCTTGTTGATAAAGAAGCTGAGCTTAAGAGACTTAACAAAGAGCTTGATGCTGCTGAAAAGGATCTTCAGTTCAATGAGAAAAAGCTGAATAATCAGGGCTTTATGTCAAAAGCTCCTGAAAAGGTTATCAATGATATCAAGGCTAAAGCTGAGAAGCTTGCCGAAAAAATAGAGATGATTAAAGCAGCAATTGATGCGCTTAATTAATCATTTTTCAAACGGATAAAAATAATGACAGCAGTTGTAAATTGTACAGCTGCTGTCATTTGATTATTTATATAATTCTGTATGAAGTATTCTGTTTGCTGCTTCAATTTGTTCAGATGTTGGTGTCGGAACACCTTCCAGCGGATATTTTTTGTTTAGCTCTGCCCACTTGAGTGTGCCGAGCGTGTGATAGGGCAATATTTCGACCTTTTCTACAGTTTTTAAGCCTGCAATAAACTCATGCATTTTTTTAAGATCATCTTCTCCGTCTGTAATGCCGGGAACAAGAACGTGGCGTATCCACATTCTTTTTTCATTCTGTGAAAGCCACCTTGCCATTTCGAGTATATTAGAATTATCTACACCGGTCAATTCCTTGTGACCTGCCGGATCCATTTCCTTTAGATCAAGAATAAACAAATCGGTGACTTCGGCAAGGCTTTTGAACTTTGTCAGCCATTTTTCTTCTGTACTGAACGGCTGACCGGCTGTATCAATGGCAGCACTGATGTTTTCTTTCTTTGCAAGCTTAAACAGTTCAGTGATGAATTCCATCTGCAGGAGAGGTTCTCCTCCGCTGACAGTTATTCCGCCGTTGTTTCTCCAGTAGCTTTTGTACCTTTTAGCTTTATTAAAAATCTCAGAGGCTGTCAGTCTCTGCCCTTCCCCACTCCATGTATCAGGATTATGGCAGAATTTACATCGCATTTTGCAGCCTTTAAGAAATATTACAAATCTTACGCCGGGACCGTCAACCAAGCCAAATGTTTCAATTGAATGAATGTTTCCTTTGATTTCATTATTATTCATTTCAGTTTCCTCATTATATGATCTATGCCCCACCATAGGCAGGGCATAGAAAAATTTTAAATATTATTAAAGTGTTTCGTGACACGTTCTTGAAATAACGTCAAGCTGCTGTTCACGGGTAAGGTCAATGAATTTTACAGCATATCCCGATACTCTGATCGTGAAGTTTGCGTATTCTTCTTTTTCAGGGTGTTCCATTGCATCAATAAGCTTGTCTGTGCCGAATACATTTACATTGAGATGGTGAGCTCCCTGGTCAAAATATCCATCCATTACCTGAACAAGATTATTTATTCTCTCCTGTGCATCGTGACCGAGTGCATCGGGATTGATTGTCTGGGTGTTTGAAATACCGTCAAGAGCAATATGATAAGGAAGCTTTGCAACTGAGTTCAGTGAAGCAAGCAGACCGCTTTTTTCTGCTCCGTAACTGGGATTAGCGCCCGGTGAAAGAGGCTCTCCGGCTTTTCTTCCGTCAGGCATATCACCTGTTGCCTTACCGTATACAACATTTGATGTGATAGTAAGAATTGATGTTGTGGGTTCTGAATTCCTGTATGTGTGGTGCTTTTTGACTTTATCAAGGAATGTCCTGAGCAGCCATACAGCAATGTCATCAGCCCTGTCATCATCGTTACCGTATTTCGGGAAATCTCCCTCGGTATAATAATGAAGAACAATTCCATCTGTATCTCTCTCTGTACGTACCTTAGCATACTTTATTGCACTGAGTGAATCAACAACATGAGAGAAGCCTGCTATACCTGTTGCAAATGTACGGCGAACATCTGTATCAATAAGTGCCATTTCAGCAGCTTCATAAAAGTATTTATCATGCATATAATGAATAAGATTGAGAGCATTTACATAAACGCCTGCAAGCCAGTCCATCATTATTTCATATTTCTGAATGACCTCATCATAATCGAGATATTCACTTGTGATAGGTCTTATCATCGGTCCGCACTGCTCACGGGTTTTGGCATCAACACCGCCGTTTATTGCATAAAGGAGGCATTTTGCAAGGTTAGCTCTTGCACCGAAGAACTGCATTTCCTTACCTGTCTGTGTAGCAGATACACAGCAACAGATAGAATAGTCATCTCCCCATACCGGCTTCATAACATCGTCATTTTCATACTGAACTGAGCTTGTATTTATTGAGATCTTTGACGCATATTTTTTGAAGTTTTCCGGAAGTGCTGAGGAATAAAGAACTGTCAGATTCGGCTCAGGTGACGGACCCATGTTTTCAAGTGTATGCAGAAAACGGAAGTCATTTTTTGTAACCATCGAACGTCCATCAACACCTATTCCTGCAACCTCAAGAGTAGCCCATACCGGATCTCCTGAGAAAAGCTGATTATATGAGGGTATTCTTGCAAATTTTACAATCCGGAATTTCATTACAAGGTGATCGATAAGCTCCTGAGCTTCTTTTTCTGTAATGATTCCGTTGTCAATATCTCTTTGAATATAAATATCAAGGAAAGTCGAAACTCTGCCGACAGACATTGCTGCTCCGTTCTGAGTTTTGATTGCAGCAAGATAACCAAAGTAAAGCCACTGAACTGCTTCCCTTGCATTTGTTGCAGGTCCGGAAATATCATAGCCATATATAGCAGCCATTTCTTTCATACCATTAAGAGCACGGATCTGTTTTGAGATTTCTTCCCTGAGTCTTATAACCTCTTCAGTCATAGTGCCATCGCCGCAATTTGCAAAATCCTTTTTCTTCTGCTCGATGAGGTAATCTATTCCGTAAAGAGCAACACGGCGGTAGTCGCCAACTATTCTGCCTCTGCCGTAAGTATCAGGAAGACCTGTTATTATTTTATTATGACGAACAGCCTTCATTTCAGGGGTGTAAGCATCAAAAACACCCTGGTTATGAGTTGTAACATATTCTGTAAAAATCTTATGAAGCTCCGGATCAGGTGTATATCCGTTTGTAGTACAAGCCTGTTCTGCCATTTTTATACCGCCAAAGGGCATGAATGCTCTTTTTAAAGGACGATCTGTCTGGAGTCCGACGATTTTTTCAAGTTCCTTGTTATCTGAATCGATGTATCCTGCTCCATAAGCTGTCAGACCGGTAACAATTTTTGTTTCCATATCAAGAATTCCGCCGTTGGCTCTTTCTTCTTTCTGGAGTTCCTGTACCTTGTTCCAAAGGATATTGGTTGCTTCAGTGGGTTCTTCAAGAAAAGCTTCGTCTCCGTCATACGGACGATAGTTTTTCTGTATAAAATCTCTGACATTTATTTCTTCTTTCCATATCCTTCCCTCGAAGCCGTTCCATGCTTCAGTATTCCTTATATCCATTAAGAAATTACCTCCTGGTATTTATTTAGACATAAAACTTACATATATATATTAATGTCATATCCTGATTTTAATATAAAACTCTTTTTATAGTTTGTCAACCATTTAAAGAGTCTTTCCTGAATTCTCGTGCAATATAAATAATCTATTATACCAGAATTAATACTTTATGTGCATTCTGATATTGACAATAATTTGACAAACGCTATATATTGTGGTTTGTGTTTTTGTAATACAATACAATTAGTGGTTTTATCTTATTGTTATAATTCTTGTATACCTAAACATATATTTATTAGTTTTAACCGATCAGCTCTTGAAAACGTATAATTTTAAGCCATAAAGCAGTGTAGTTCTTCTTAGTTGGAATGCGGTGTAGTTCGTGTAAAATAATTCTGGGACTTTTAAAGTAGAAACAATGTCAGCAGTTCAGGCTCAAAAGGTCTGGCGGTGCCCGAGTAAAACTTTTTCAGACTGACTAAGACGCGAATCAAGGATCCAGCGTCATGCTGGCGGTGTAGTTCGTGTAAAATAATTCTGGGACTTTTAAAGTAGAAACAATGTCAGCAGTTCAGGTTCAAAAGGTCTGGCGGTGCCCGAGTAAAACTTTTTCAGACTGACTAAGACGTGAATCAAGGATCCAGCGTCACGTGGCGGTGTAGTTCGTGTAAAATAATTCTGGGACTTTTAAAGTAGAAATAATGTCAGCAGTTCAGGCTCAAAAGGTCTGGCGGTGCCCGAGTAAAACTTTTTCAGACTGACTAAGACGTGAATCAAGGATCCAGCGTCACGTGGCGGTGTATTATGATTTGACAAAGGTAGAAGTATTTGATAAAATAATAAGGTTAATAAAAGATAAAGGAAAGTGAAAAATGGATCAGAATACTATTATTGAAGAAGATTACAGCTTTGAAATGCTGGGGCTTTCTTCCGAATTAATGAGAGCTATTGATGAAATGGGGTTTGACTCCCCTACTCCAATACAGTATAAGGCGATTCCTGCAATCAGATCGGGACATGATATTATAGGCAGGTCACAGACTGGTACTGGAAAAACTATGGCTTTCGCTATACCTGCAATAGAGGTGATAAAATCCGTTGAAGATAAATCAAAGGTTTCAGTTATTATTATGCTGCCTACAAGAGAACTTGCTATACAATGCTGCGGCGAAATAAGAAAGCTCACAAAATATTGCGAGGGAATACGTCCGGTTGAAATATATGGGGGCGCTTCCATGGATAAGCAGATTACACGACTGAAAAGAGCTAACATTGTTATTGGTACACCCGGCAGAATAATGGATCATATGCGCCGCCGTACACTTAAGCTTGACAATGTCAGGCTTGCTGTTCTTGACGAAGCTGATGAAATGCTTAGTATGGGTTTCAAAGAGGATATGGAAACTATTCTGAGAGAAACTCCTGAAAGCAGACAGACCGTCCTTTTTTCAGCAACAATGCCGGATGAAATAATGTCAATTACAAATGAGTTCCAATCCGATCCGATCGTTATCCAGACTAATAATAAAAAGCTTACGCTTGATAATATCAGGCAGACATATGTGGATGTTCCCATGGGCAGAAAGCTTGATGCTCTCAAGCTCCTTATTTATTATTTTGATCCGTCTCTTGCTATTGTATTCTGCAATACAAAGAAAATGGCAGAAGAAGTTTCAGTATCACTCAGTAAAAGTGGCATTAATGCTGAGGCTTTGCATGGTGATCTCAAACAGTCACAAAGAAATGGCGTTATGGATAAATTCAGATATGGTTCTACTTCCATTCTTGTTGCTACCGATGTTGCTGCAAGAGGTATTGATGTAAATGATGTTGAATTTGTCTTTAATTATGATATACCACAGAACAATGAGTATTATGTTCATAGGATCGGTCGTACAGGCAGAGTCGGCAAGGAAGGCAATTCTATTACGATCTGCAGCGGAAGACGACAGGTTTTTCAGCTTCTTGGAATTGCTAAAGAATTGAAATGTAAGATAGATCAGATAGATGTCCCTACAGGTGACGATATCAATTATCATATCTCAGAAAAAAATATTTTGCTTGTCGAAGAAGCATTATCCTCTGATGTAAATGAACGATACAAAAAAATGGTAAATATGCTTCTTGAAGAAGGATACTCACTATATGATATTGCAGCAGCTGCACTCCAGATGAATTTCTCTGAAAAGGAAATAAAGGTCAGGGATATCAATACTGAAAGAAAGCAATACAATAAAAAAGGTAATACTGATTTTTCAAAAATTATCCTGAATACAGGAAGATCAAACAGGGTTGCACCGAATCATATTGTTGCCTCTATTACTGAAAAAAGCTTTCTGCATGGGAGTGACATCGGAAAAATAGAAATATATGACGATTGTTCGGTTGTTGCTGTTCCGAGTATATCAGTTGAGGAAGTCCTTGATAGAATGTACGGTGCAAAGGTTTGCGGAAAGCCAGTTAAAGTTTCTCTGTATGAAGATAATAAAAACAAAAAAAGAAATACTTCTTCCATGCATGAATCCCGAAACAGAAAGGTTAACGGTAAAAAGAAGGAATATAGCCGAAGAAAAAATGATACAAAGAAATCGGATGCGAAAAAAGCTTTCAGAAAAGCTGCAAAGCGTCATGGTTGATAAGGAGGTTGTGATGAAAAGATTACTGTGTATTACGCTCTGTTTTATAGCAGTGCTTCCTTTATCAGGCTGTTTTAAGAATGAAAATGAAGATGTATTGCCTGCTGATGCCGTAAGCTCGAAATCAGTAAGTCAGTATTCCGATAAGACAGATAACACTGAAAGCAGTATTACAGAAGAAATAAGTTATCCGGCTGAAACTGATGAAGTAGATTCTGACAGTCTGAGATTTAAAAGCAAGGATGGTAAAATCATTGCTGTCTTTCCAAAAATGTTCTGGAAAAAATCAGATGATTTTAAGTCTGAAAGCGGAATATATCTTAGCACAACAGATGGAAATGCTACCCTTGAGATAGATTATATCAAGAGCGAAGGTATTACTAAGGAATCATTTGTTGAGTATCTTGAGAAAAAATATAAATCCTCAAAAGCTGATACTACTGATCCGAAATATATTATTTTCAGCACAAAAATCAAAGATAAAAAGAATAATGTTGTAATAATGAATATGAAGGCATTGTTAAAAGAAGACGGATATTCAGAAGCAGTTCTTTGTTACCACGAAAGTGATAAAGATAAATATACAGATTTGTTACAGAAGATTGAAATACAATAACAGGAGGTTTGTGTAATGAAATACAAATTTACAAAAATGCATGGTGCAGGAAATGATTATGTTTATATTAATTGCTTTGAAAATACCGTGGATGATCCTGAGCAGCTCAGTAGGCTTCTGGCTGACAGGCATAAGGGAATTGGCGGCGATGGTCTTGTTCTGATCTGTCCGTCAGAGGTTGCTGATGCAAAAATGAGAATGTTCAATCTTGACGGTTCAGAAGGTATGATGTGCGGAAATGCGATAAGATGTGTGGCAAGATATGTTTTTGATAATGATATTGTCAGAAAAGATGTTCTTACTATTGAAACAAAAAGCGGGATAAAAACTATTAAAATTAAAACCGAAGATTCTTCATTTGTCAGTGCAAGTGTAGATATGGGAAAAGCCATACTAAAACCTGCGGAAATACCAATGGATTATACTGGTGACGATTTTATATCTCAGCCTGTTGAAATATGCAGTAAGAATTATTTATGTACAGCTGTTTCTATGGGTAACCCTCATTGTATAACATTCGTTGATGATCCGGACAATATAGATATTGAAAAAATTGGTCCTCTTTTTGAAAACCATCCTCTTTTCCCGGATAGGGTCAATACAGAGTTTATTAGTATTATTGACAAAAACAATATCAGAATGAGGGTATGGGAGCGTGGTTCCGGAGAAACTATGGCATGTGGTACAGGCTCCTGTGCCGCTGTTGTTGCCTGCGTTTTAAATGGCTATTCAGATATCGATACTCCTGTAAATGTTCATCTCAGAGGCGGTATTCTTACGGATACATACAGATCTGACGGAACTGTAATCATGGAAGGACCTGCTGTTAAGGTTTTTGAAGGAATTATTGATACTGACGACATTGTTTGATAAATAATACTTAATAAATATTTCACGGGGTCTCTTTCCTTTTATATGGACAGAGACCCCGTGTTTAGTTATCTTTATTTTACAGTAAGTGTAAATGTTTTAGTTTTTACATTGCCTGAAAGATCCTTGACATTTACTGTAATTAAATATTTTCCTTTTTCCCAAGGACGATATGTATAGACTGTTCCCGGATTATACTTTCTGAGATTAACACTATTTGTTGAGCTGGGCTTTACTGCATTGATCTCGTATTTATAAGAACCGCTTCCACCCTGAGCTGCTAAGTCAATATCAACTGTGCTGCCGAAACTGATTGTTTTATTGCTTATCGTTGATTTATTGACAAGCTTTTCTGCTTTGATGTTAGCGTAAAAATTGACTTCTGAAGTATTACCGCTGTTATCCTTGCATATAACCTTCAGCTCATATGTACCTACCTCCCAAGGATGATAAGAATAGGAGGATAAAGTATAATTCTTTCTGAGATTTGTCCATTGATTGCTTCCCGGCTTTTTAGCGTTGACTTCATATTGATAGCCGCCGGTTCCGCCGGAAGCTCTGAGACTGAATGTAATGTCCTCACCAAACATAATCGAATCTTTATTAATGGTGCTTTTATTATTAAGCTTTGGTGCAGTTACATTAAACGTATAGGTTTTTGTATTGATCGCTCCTGTAGAATCCTTTGCTTTGATTCTGATTGAATATTTACCTGTTTCCCAAGGATGATAAATATATGTTGAAGATGAATTATACTTTCTGAGGTTAATCCAGTTATTACTGCTGGGTTTGTTTGCATCTATTTCGTATTGATACGCTCCTGAACCGTAGGATGCGGACAGATTCATTTTTATATCGTTACCATATGTGATGCTGGTGCTGTCAATTGTGCTGGTATTGATGACAGATTTTACAACAGGCTTCGGAAGATTTGTCGTTACATACCAGTAAGCTTCTATATCTGATGTATTTACAAGAGACTGAGTTGCCTCGATCCTGCCTGTGCCGCAGCATCTTGCAGGATCTGAGCAATAAAACTTTCCATTTGTATAATCCGTGAGGAGAACTGCGTGTGGATAATCATAATCATATGCAACAATTCCTTCCGGATGATCACTTAATAGCTTTTTGAGTGTTTCGGTTGAATTGCCATATATTCTTTCACAGTCAACACTTATATTATTATAGGTATAATCAAACCTCATTCCACAGCTGGTCCACAGAACTGAACTGCATGAATCTTCAGTAATACTCTGCCAGTCACTGTCACCTCTGAGTAATGCAGCTCGTCTGAGCATCATTACATTTGAAGCAAGAGTGCAAGTATAGCTTTGCTGCTGCTTGACAAATACAGAAGAAGAATTAAGAGTATTAATATCAACCGCATCGGCACTTCCTGCAGTATTTAACGCACATACGGGAGCCAATGCTAATACACTAATCAGAAAGCTTAATATTTTCCTGAGCTTTATCATAATAGCCTCCATAAGTTTTTTCATCTTGTATATATTACAAGTTTTTTACAATTATTTCAAGCAATTATCGTTTATTTCTTTTCTAAAAATCTTAAAATATTTCATTTTTGGCGATTGTTACAATTTTTATATCTTATATTTTTATAATTTATACTAAATTTGGTTCAATATATATCAATAGTTACGCACTCATTTGGTAATTATTTACTTTTTAATAGGTAACATTATTGATATTATTTTCCGGAGGATGATACTGTTATCTTTGTGAATTCTATATCAGACTGTCTGTTTACTATATCTTTGATAGCAAGAGCTGTAGAATCATCCAGTTTACCTCCGAATACAGAAACGCAGCAGCTGTTATTATTTATTACTACATATGCATCATCAAAGCCGCGTGTTATTATTTCATTTTCTATATCAGTCTGCAGCTTTATATTTTCGGCTAATTCCCTTGCAGATTCAACAGCGGATTTCTTTGTATCTTCATCAGAGGAGGCAGATTCAATTATATCGGTCAGAGATTCTATTGCCTTTTCATTACTTTGATTCCTCTTTTCCTTTTCATCTGAAAAATGTTCGTTTTTCTTTTCTGCGTTCACTGCTTCTGTTTTTGCTTCTTCTGATTTTTTATCGGATGCTTCAGAAGTTTCTTTTTTATTGTCTGATGACTTATTATTGCTTGCCTCCTGTGTACTGAGTTCTGTATTAACATAAGTGGTCTGACCTAATTGCTTTACTGATGATGCTTCATTTTCAGATACCTCTATTCCGGATGTATCTGAAAACTGCCAGTTAAGATAAACCGCAGCACCAAGAGCAACTACTAATGAAGCTATGACGAGCTGTCTTTTTCCGAATGTCATATAGAAATCCTCCTTACTGTACCATAGCTGAAAGAATTACGTTCCCAGTTTTGATACACATATGTGTGATTTTGTAATATTCAATGCGGCTGAAACTGCATCAATTATTCTTTCTTTTATTACATCATTGTCCCCTCCTTCGCAGATAATCAGAACTCCTTTGATCTCAGGAACCAGCTGCCCCAATGACAGAGCCTGTTCTGAACCATCCTTCCCTTTTATAAGTATATATTTTTTCTTTTCAGTATTCTGCTTATCAGTGTTTTCATTTTCCTTTGTTTTTTTCGCGGAATCTTTATCAACAATATCGGTATCTGTTGCATATATCTCCCGGATTGAACCGTTAAGTGTGACCATTATCTTTGTTTTTCCGGCTCCTTCAATGCTGGAGATCATGTTTCCAAGCTCCTGAGATATATTCTGTTTATAATCATCAGCAGAGAATATGTTTTCCTCTGTTGATGAAGCTTCATCCGGAACTTCCGATCTGTCCTTTTCAAAATATGATGATGCAAATATCAGTCCTATCCCTATCATTCCTGAAATCACTATTATAGAGAGTATTTTATCGTTTTTTATCAGATCTGTAAACAAAGATTTGTTCTTTGATTTTTCTGAATAGTTTTTTTTCATTTGATAAACCTCATTTATATTTTATACAACAGGATCAACAAGATTTATTATATAATATGCAAGGGTTTTAATAATATGTTATTCATTACTGCTGATACAAATAATGTGTGGCTCTGTTCCGATTTTTTCATTTATTATTTTTTTGATCTCAGGAATTTTATTTCTTTCTGTTCCTGGAATACTGATGTTACATGATATTTTATCTGCTGTACCGTTTTCATCGTATTCAAGCCAGACATTTGTTTCCAAGAAAATTATTCCATTTTGTATCAGAATATCCTCCGCCGTTTTACTGAGCTTGTCATTTATAATTTTGCTTTCCATCTCTCCTATGGGATCATCTTCGCTTTCGTATATGAAGTTATTATGAAATTCAGGTTCCCGGATATCCTTAATAAAACCTGTCAAAGGAAAAAGTATTGCACACAGAATAAAACTTCCAATAACTGTTTTTATTACTTTTTCATATTTTTCGTCTGTAATAAGTAATTCAGCAATACTGGCAATTACTGTACAGCCAATCACTGACAAAGCCCATTTATAGATGTTTTCCATACTTCATCCTCTTTATTTTCCTATTATAAGAATAATGACAGTTGATATGATGAAGATCATTATTGTTGTTAGTAAAACCGCTGTCATTAAAGAACATACTGCTTCTATTGATTTTACTGTTGCAGAACAGTTTTTAAGTCCAAGTATTCCTGCTGCTGCTCCCAGAACATAGAAGCTTATTTTCCATATTACGCACTCAATCAACACAGGAAGAAAAATACACGCCGACGCAATAATAACAAATACTCCTGTACCGTTTTTCAATAATGACAAGCTGCCGCTGAAGGTATTTACCGTTTCGCTTAAAACACCGCCAACCAGCGGCACAAAGGAGCTTACAGCGTATTTCGCCATCCTGTTGCTGACTTCATCCATTGATGAACTTATAAGTGTCTGTGACGAAAGAATTGTTGCAAATATTCCAAGAGATAGGTTCATTATCCATTTCATGCCCTTTTCAAATGCTCTGCCCAAGCCTGACACACAAAGCTCCGGAGAGAGTGATGATATTAAAGATAATGAAAGAAATACATGAGTAAAGGGTATTATCAGCCTTGAAGATATCAGTGAAATTATTTCTGATGCTCCCATAAGAACAGAATAATATGAAGCTCCGGTTATACTGTGAGATGACGATACCATCAGACCTGCCATTATCGGAGCGTACAAAGCCATAAAGCCTGAAGCTCCGTCTATAACCTGAGTGCACTGCTCTATTAATTTACTGAGTGGAATAATACAGCTTACACAGATGCATAATGCTCCTGATGAGGAAATACTTTTTTTCAGAGGACTTTCACTGCTGATTATATTACCTGCTTCAACTGCTGAACAAAGTATCATTATTCCAAGAACGGTAAATATAGCTTTGAATGGTGTTGTACTTTTTTCAGAAACGAGCTCCTTTATAATATTAAAAAAATCTGAAAAGCTGATAGAATTAATGTTTTCATAACTGAGACTGCTCATATTAAGTTCTGTCAATATTTCTTTTGTTTGTTCCGGAAGAGAGGAGTATAAAGTATCTGCCCCGCTTAGCTCTAACTGATTGTTATAAAGTGTAGAGTTATCAGTATCTATTTTTTCTTCTGCTGCATATGTTGTCGGAGAAAGGGTAATAATAAAAATCAACAAAAGAATGATCAGTGCACAGACTTTTTTCATTTGACCACCCTGTTTTCTTTGTTTTGTCATAGTTTTTCTATTATTATTCTTTTCTGTAAAAGTTAAAAATACAAAATTCAATTATTTTTGATCGTAAGATATGAATTGAACACCGCAATTGATCTCAGATTAATCGTATGCTGTTTGTTTCTGTGTATAATTGCTCTTATGTTACCTTCAGAAGCTCTGCTGCGATTGAAACTATTTTTGAGTAAAGAGGGAGCGCTATTATGATCACAGTGATTTTTGAAGCGAACTCTACTTTTGAAGCAAGAGATGAAAAACCATTGTCCCGACAGAATTCTGATGAAAACTTTCCTGCGATACATATTCCTATTGCTTTAACCAGAATTGTGATATAAGACAGATCAATTCCGGCAAGCTCTCCGATCTCATTCAGTTCGCTTATAAAAGTCGTCAGTTTGGGCAATACAGAAATAATGATTATTATTCCGCCTGCAATTGCTGTAAGTACGGATATTTCAGGGGAGTATTTTTTCAGCACGACTGCAGCAAATGCTGTTATAATACCCGCACTGCAAATAGTTATAAATTCCGTCAAAATCCGAATAAGCTTTCTATGGTGGTAAACAGCTCTGATATTTTCTCAACAAGCATAAGCAGCACCACCACTAACCCTGCAAGTGTTGTCATCATTGCTTGTTCTTCCCTCCCCGAACGTGAAAGAACAAGACTTAAAACTGCAACAATGATCCCAATGGCAGCAATTTTAAATATAAATTCAATATTCATTTCAACCACCGTTATTCAGGCTTTTTTTGTTCATCATGTGTATCTGTTACATCTGTTCTGCTCAGACAAGCAATACAGCGATAATAGCTCCCGAAAATGTGCCAAGAGTTTTGTACAGCTTCATTTTTGTTTCATTATCATTTTTTCTGATTTTCAGCCTTTCAGAAACATTTGATATGTTTAGTTTGATTTTAAGTATTTCTTCATCGGTACCCTGTTCACCAAAGCCCACTCCAAAAGCAAGCAGCAGTGACAGATCCTCTTTTTCAAACTCTTTTCTGCTATAAGCTGCATGAACAGATTTTTCCCAGGCTGAACAGAAATCATAATTATTGTTCAGATAATCAAGTGTATCGTTTATCATATGATCCATCAGAGGTATGGATTTTACATTATTCAGAATGTATCTTATATCCGAACCGGCAAAGGTTATCATTGCCTCAGCTTGTGTAAGAAATGAGATATACTGAGATATAAACTCGGTTTTCTCCCCTATCCTTTTTGAAATATATAATCCAGCTGAACCACCGCATAGAATAATTAAAACAAAGCCTGTTAGTTTCATTAACATACAATCATTCCTAAAATCTGATTATTTCTTTGATCTTGCCTGGCTTATCGCTTGAATCAAGCATTACTATACTTTTGAATGCACCTGTTGATATCAGTTTTTTTGTCTGAGGTCTGCGAACGAGTTCATCGACACTTCCGGCATGAATTGTAGCGATAATATATGCCCCTGCATTTGCACCTTTCATAATAGCCTCAGCATCTTTATCAGTTCCCACTTCATCACATATAATCAACTGAGGAGAAAACGATCTTATGGACTGCATTATTCCAACAGATTTCGGATATCCGGTGAAGATATCAGAAAGTCCTAAGTCTATTTTTCCTTTGTTACCTCCTGACAATTCCCCCCTTTCATCAATAACAGCGGTTCTCATTATCCTACAGCCGTTTCCGGTGGATACATTTACGGCAATATCTCTGAGTAATGTCGTTTTTCCGGTTGTGGGAGCACCTGCAATCAGTATTCCTCCGTTTATAGGAAAAAGCTTGACAAAAAGCTCATTTGAGACTCCTGTTATCTGTCTTGGTATTCTTATGTTCATTGAAGTAATATCCGTAACAGATATGATCTCATTATTTTTTATATTTGCCGTGCCGCATACTCCGATTCTTGATCCGTTTGATGCAGTAATATATCCGTCTGTTATCTCACTTTGTCTACTGTAAACAGAATAGCCGCAAAGACTCCGGAAACTGTCAAAAATATGGTGCTTTAAGCATTTTACAGCTCTTGTTCCCGGAGAATAAATAATACTTCCGTCCCTGCAAACAAAAAAGGTTTCTTTTCCGCTTGTCAAGGCGATAGGCTTACTGCATCTGAGTCGTATTTCCTGTATCATTGATTTTTTACTGTCAGATATTTTTAATAATGTCTGGGACAATTCATTACACAGCATCCTTGCCGCCTCGTCAAAGCTTTCTGTATTATTTTCCGTTTTGTACCACTCCTTATTTTTACTTTGCTATATTATACATAACACATCTGTTTTTTAGAACATAAATAAAAGGCACAAGCTGTCGATAATGAGCTTGTGCCGAAAATAAATATTTACTTTTCAGAATGCGAGACAGATTCGCTGAATATTTTTTCTGACATATCATCTGCATACGAGGATGCATTAAAAAGAGCCATCAAGAATACTCCGAGACATATTCCGGTTACCAGTCCTGCAATAAATATGATCATTTTTTAATTCACCTCAAATACAAACAATGATTAAAATGCATCTGTCCTGTTAATATTATATGCATTTATAATATAAATTATTCGTTAATTCTGAATTGATCTGTTTGAGGTTTGATAAGGCATAATCGTTAGTATTCACTTCTGTCTGCCTGTCCGAAAACGTCGATAGGAACTCCGAGCAATGCCATAATTTCAATATATCCATCGTAAATTTCTTCCCGTGAAAAACCACCTGCTTCAAGCTGTTCATCACTTAGAAGATTAAGTCTTTGATAAAAATCTGAAGCTAATTCTATATATTTATCTGAGTAAACTATATTATCAAAAAGCAGGTCCTCAGCTTCTCCGAACCTGCCCTCCCGGATCATCTCCATTAGCTTTATATGAAGCAGATCAGTCGGTGTCAAAGAATCACTGTTTTCCATATCCCCTGTTATTTCATATTGAATATCGGATTCTTTTTTTCCGAAGACAACATTTGCAACGAATCTCGTCATCATTTCTATCTGACGCAGCATCCAGTCGTCCTGAAATCCCATATTTACTTACCCCCTTTTTATGATATCTCGTTATCTGAAGCAACACTGAGTTTAGAGCTTCAACTTCAATGCGCACTGAATTACTAATCAATGTATTCCTAAGAAATCGCTGCAAGCACACCGGTGGAAAATGCTGTTTGCAGGTTAAAACCTCCTGTGTAACAATCAACATCAATTACTTCACCTGCAAAATACAGACCGTTAATTAGTTTAGACTGCATTGTTTTCGGATCTATTTCTTTAACACTGATTCCTCCGGAAGTGACAATTGCTTCTTCGATGGGACGGAATCCTGTTACAGTTCTTTCGTATCCCTTTAATGTTTCAATGATCCTGCGGCGCTCTTCCTTAGTAATCTCGCTGTTTCTTCTGTTATCAGGTATTCCGCTTATTTGTATAAAATCACTTACAAAAGCCCTCGGCAGAAGAGTTGATATGACATCTGCATATATCCCTGTGTGATTATTATTTATTTCTCTTAATAATCTTGCGTCAAGAGTTTTTTCATCTAAAGCTGGCTTAAGATCTATTTCTATCTTATACCTTCCGGATTCCATATTTTTCATATGAGCGGAGGCACTTCTTATTATTGCTCCTGACAAGCCGTAACGGTGAAGCTCAAGCTCACCGAAATCGTTATAAATACATTTGTTATTTTTGAATGAATCAATCAATCGGACAGAAACATTCTTTAAAAGCAGACCTTCTGAATCATAGCCGGTATGCTCAGCTGTTTCGATAGGAACAAGTGAAGGTCTCAACGGTATTATAGTATGACCGGCTTTCTCTGAGAAACGATATCCGTCTCCTGTTGAACCTGTCAGCGGATATGATTTTCCCCCGGTTGCTACTATAAGCTTGTTACACTCTATCACGCTTTTATCGGATAATACTACTCCGGTTATTTTATTTTCTTCAATAATAATATCCTCAACGACAGCATTTTTCATTTTGCATCCTGAATCTTTAACTGTATAAAGCAAGGTATCAACAATATCTCCTGCTTTATCTGATACCGGAAAAACACGGTTGCCTCTTTCAGTTTTTAAAGGACATCCGTGTTTTTCAAAAAATCTGATAGTATCTTCAGGCGAAAAAGCATTCAATGCACTAAAAAGGAATCTTCCGTTAGTCGGTGCATTTGCAATAACGGTTTTTTCATCACAATTATTACAGACATTGCATCTGCCTTTTCCAGTAATATATAGCTTTCTGCCCGGTCTCTTATTTTTTTCTATAATTATTGTTTCCTTACCGCTTTGTGCTGAGAAGATGCCTGCCATCATTCCGGCTGCACCTGCTCCGATTATTACAGTTCGTTCACTGCTCAACTGTTTCATCCTCTCTGTTGTTTCTGTATACATCATATTCTTCCCATATGGATTCAAGCTTTGTAAAGGTTTCTTCGACAATTCCGTCAAGCTCTATTACAGTTGCAACAATAAGAGCATTTATCATACTCAAAGGTGCTACGAGAGAGTCGACAATGGATGCCATATCGCTTTTTGCGATAAGAACATAGTCGGACATTTCACAGAGAGGACTTGTCATACTATCTGTCAAGGCTATAACCTTTGCACCCCTTCTCTTTGCAAAGGACATTGCCTTTACAGCAGCGTTTGAATATCTGGGAAAGCTTATTCCGATGATAACATCGTTTTCTGAAATTCTGAACAGCTGCTCATATATTTCTGTTTCACCGTAATTACTTATAACCTTTACGTTATCAAAAATCAATGAATAATAGTAACCTAAAAAGGACGCCAATGCTGCTGAGCTTCTTACTGCAAAAATATATATGGTTTTTGCACCTGCAATTGCTTTTACAGAGCTCTTGAAATCGTCCTTCGACGTTTCTTCCATAGTCTTTCTTATTTTTTCTATATCCTGGTTAAGAACATTTGAAAGAACATTTTCATTTCCGAACCGGTTTTTTGTAACTTCTATTCTTTGGATCGAGGTAAGCTTATCCCTGATCATTTCCTGCATTGCTTTCTGCATTTTCGGATAACCGTCATAACCAAGCTCTGTTGCGAAGCGTACAACGGTAGATTCACTGACGCCGACTGTGGTTCCGAGCTTTGAAGCAGTCATAAAAGCTGCTTTGTCATAATGCTCTGTGATAAAGTTTGCTATAAGCTTCTGACCTTTGGAAAATTTTGACATTCTTTCATTGATAAGTGACAGTAAGTTCATTATTAATAATCCCCTGTTCTTTTTATTATAGTCATTTTTTTACTAAGATCATCAGAAATTAATAGTTGCAAAAAGAATAGAAAAAACGCTGAGTACAATAAGTATACAAAGTACAATTGCTGTTATTCTGATAATCAGCTTCCTGTTTTTAAACAAAACCGTTCAACTCCGTTCTTTTAGTTATGCTTATGTAATGAGCATTCAGCCGTTCAGTATATTAATAAGTCTGCAAAGCCTATGAACATTAAATTCTGAAAATCAGGAGTAACGGAATATGTTTAATGCCCTGCGCTTATTATCTGAAGTTCGCTTTTGCTAAATAAAATATTATAACAAAGATCGGAAAAATGCAAGTCAACAATTAAAAAATTTTATATTATTTTAAGTAATAATAATATAATCATGTTTTTATTGGTCAAATAAGAGACTTTCAATTATTTTTGTAGGTTATTTTGCATAAAAAGATTGACAAATTATTCATTTTAAGGGATAATAGATATGCATACTTATTGTAATATATATATTAAGGAGGAAGGATCATGGGCTATACTATTGCTCAAAAAATCATCAAGGCTCACTTATTAAGCGGTGAAATGACTGTCGGCAGTGAGGTGGGTCTTAAAATTGATCAGACTCTTACACAGGACGCCACAGGAACAATGGCTTATCTTGAATTTGAGGCTATTGGTGTTCCCAGAGTTAAAACTGAAAAAAGTGTCGCTTATATCGATCATAATACTCTTCAGACAGGTTTTGAAAACGCTGATGACCATCGTTTTATTCAGTCTGTCTGCAAAAAACACGGTATTTATTTTTCAAGACCAGGAAATGGTATCTGTCATCAGGTTCATCTTGAACGCTTCGGCAAACCCGGCAAAACGCTTATCGGCTCAGACAGCCATACCCCCACAGGAGGCGGAATCGGTATGCTTGCAATCGGTGCAGGCGGTCTTGATGTTGCAGTTGCTATGGGCGGAGGTGCTTATTATATTTCCATGCCCAGAATGGTCAGAATTAATCTGACCGGAAAGCTCCAGCCGTGGGTATCTGCTAAGGATATTATTCTTGAAGTTCTCAGAATAATGTCTGTTAAGGGCGGCGTCGGTAAAATAGTCGAATATGGCGGAGAAGGTGTAAAAACACTTACTGTTCCTGAAAGAGCAACTATTACTAATATGGGTGCAGAGCTTGGTGCAACAACTTCTGTTTTCCCATCAGATGAAATTACAAAGGAATTTATGAAGGCTCAGGGTCGTGAAGAAGACTGGACAGAGCTTTCTGCTGATTCAGATGCAGTTTACGATGAAGTTATTGATATAGATCTTTCAAAGCTTGTTCCTGCGGCTGCATGTCCTCATAGTCCTGATAATATCAAGACAATTGAGGAAATCGGTCCTCAGAAAATAGATCAGGTTTGTATCGGTTCATGTACAAACTCTTCTTATCTCGATCTTATGAGAGTAGCTGCTATCCTTAAAGGCAAAACAGTCGCTCCTAATGTCAGCCTCACTATTGCTCCGGGTTCCAAGCAGGTTTACAATATGCTTGCAAGAAACGGTGCTCTTGCTGATATTATTGAGGCAGGCGCAAGAATTCTTGAATGTGCCTGTGGTCCGTGCATTGGTATGGGTCAGTCTCCCAACAGTAAGGGTATTTCTCTCAGAACCTTCAATCGTAATTTTGAAGGCAGAAGCGGTACACGTGACGGACAGATTTACCTTGTAAGTCCCGAAACAGCAGCTGCTTCCGCACTGACCGGTGTATTTACAGATCCGAGAACTCTTGGTGATGCAATTGATATTCCGCTCCCTGAAAAGTTCGAGTTTAATGATAACATGGTTATTGCTCCTGCGTCTGTTGAAGAAATGGACAGCGTAGAAGTGCTCAGAGGTCCTAATATCAAGCCGTATCCTGACACAGCTCCCCTTGCTGAAAGCATTGATGTTCCCTGTTCTCTCAAAGTTGGCGACAACATTACAACCGACCATATCATGCCCGCAGGTGCAAAGATTCTTCCGCTGCGTTCAAATATTCCTGCTATTTCACAGCATTGCTTCACTGTTTGTGATAAGGATTTTCCGGAGAGAGCAAAGAAACTCGGTGCAAGCATTATCGTCGGCGGTGTAAACTACGGTCAGGGAAGCTCGCGTGAGCATGCTGCTCTTGCTCCTCTTTATCTTGGTGTAAAAGCAGTCGTTGTTAAATCCTTTGCAAGAATTCACAGAGCTAATCTTGTTAACGCTGGTATTCTTCCTCTTACTTTTGTTAACGAGTCAGATTATGACTGCATAAATGAGGGCGACGAGCTTTCGCTGCCGGATGTCCGCCAGCTTATCTCAGATGGTAAAGAAGAGCTTGTTCTTGTAAATAAAACAAACGGCAAGGAAATGCCCGTTCTTTGTGAGCTTACTGACAGAACAAGAGATATCATTCTTGCAGGCGGTCTGCTTGACTATACAAGAAATAACAGCTGATTTATAATGATTTTAAAAGGCAGTGTTTTTTTACTCTGCCTTTTAAGAATTATAACATATTTCATTATCAGAAAAAATAAATGAAAGGAATGGAAAATATGGATAAAATTCTTATGACAACGCCTATTGTCGAAATGGACGGAGATGAGATGACCAGGGTTCTCTGGAAAATGATCAAGGATAAGCTTATTCTTCCTTTTGTAGACCTTAAAAGTGAATATTATGATCTCGGACTTGAAAACAGAGAAAAAACAAAGGATCAGGTTACTGTAGACAGTGCTGAGGCTACTAAGAAATATGGTGTTGCAGTTAAATGCGCAACTATAACGCCCAATGCTGAGCGTGTTAAGGAGTATAATCTTACTCAGATGTGGAAATCACCTAACGGAACGATCCGTGCTATTCTTGACGGTACTGTTTTCAGAACACCGATTCTTGTCAAGGGTATTACTCCTTATATCTCAACATGGAAAAAGCCTATTACTATTGCCCGTCATGCTTATGGTGATGTATATAAGAACACTGAGATGGTTGTTTCTGACGGCAGCAAGGCTGAGCTTGTAGTTACAGACAAAGATGGTAATGAAACAAGACAGCTTATCCATGAGTTCAATGGAACAGACGGCATAATTCAGGGTCTGCATAATGTTGACAAGAGTATAGGAAGCTTTGCAAGAGCCTGCTTCAATTTTGCTCTTGATAAAAAACAGGATCTCTGGTTTGCTACAAAGGATACGATTTCCAAGAAATACGATCATCGTTTCAAGGACATTTTCAATGAAATATTTGAAAACGAATATAAGGATAAATTCGATACAGCAGGTATTACATATTTCTACACTCTTATTGATGACGCTGTTGCAAGAGTTGTCCGCTCTGACGGTGGGTATATATGGGCTTGCAAGAACTATGATGGCGATGTTATGTCAGATATGGTTGCAACTGCATTCGGTTCACTGGCTATGATGACATCAGTCCTTGTTTCTCCGGATGGGATATATGAATATGAGGCTGCCCACGGTACCGTTCAGCGTCATTATTACAAATATCTCAAGGGTGAGTCAACTTCAACCAATTCTGTTGCCACTATTTTTGCATGGAGCGGTGCTCTGCGCAAAAGAGGCGAGCTTGATAATAATGATAAGCTTACTGTCTTTGCTGATAGTCTTGAAAAAGCAACTATTGATACTATCGAGGATGGTATTATGACAGGAGACCTCTATGTACTTTCTTCACTTGAGAATAAGACTAAGGTTGACAGTGAAACATTCCTTGATGAGATCAATAAGCGTCTTGCTGATCTTCTGAAATAAAATTCAATTAATGTTAAACTCTTGCTGTAAATAAGCTTTTGAATGCTTATTTACAGCATTTTTTCTGCAGAATTGACACGACTATTGTCATGAATAGAATTATCCTATAAAACAAATAATATTTATATTGATCTTATTATTTATGTTATGTACAAACTGAAGAACAGATTTAAAACTATGATAAATAATAAAATTTGATAATAACTCTTGAAGTAAGATAAAAAAAATGGTATACTTAAATGTATGCTGTTATACTCTATGTTACTTCATATCCGGAGGATCAGACAATGAGTATTAAAAAAACAGCAAAGAACAAAACTGAAAATAATAGCTTTGAAGAACATTCGGGAGATGTTGATTCTGAAAATGAAATTGCAGCAGCGCAGAATACCAATAATCTGATAATAGAATCAGGTTCCATTATTTCTGTTTCTGAAAAATACACTGTGCAGTGTCTTACGATAATCGGACAGATCGAGGGACACTATATCCTCTCCCCTCAGAATAAAACTACCAAATATGAGCATATCATTCCTCAGCTTGCAGCTGCAGAACAAAGTGAAGAAATAGATGGTCTTCTTATCATTCTGAATACTGTCGGCGGTGATGTTGAGGCCGGTCTGGCAATAGCCGAGCTTGTTGCAGGTATGACAAAACCTGTAGTTTCTCTGGTTCTTGGCGGAGGTCATTCGATAGGAGTTCCGATCGCCGTTGCTGCAAAGAAATCCTTTATTGCTGAATCTGCAACAATGACTATTCACCCTGTGAGAATGAATGGTCTGATGCTTGGTGTTCCTCAGGCTTTTGAATATTTTCAGAGAATGCAGAGAAGAATTACAAGGTTTGTAACGGATAATTCATCAGTAAACCCGGAGAAATACAATGAGATGGCAATGAATACTGATGAGCTTGTTATGGATATAGGTACTATCCTTGACGGCAAGGAAGCTGTACAGTGCGGTCTTATCGATAAGGTAGGTACTCTTCATGAAGCTTTGTGTGCTCTGTATAAAATGATAGATAAGCAAAGAACCGGAAAAAAGAAAAATAGATGAATCATTAATATTTTTTTAAATGCAGGAATATATTATAATATTTCTGCATGGTTTATCAGGAGGTACATAACTATGGATATTCTAAGTGCTATTGTTCAGGGGATAATTCAGGGACTTACCGAATTCCTGCCTGTTTCAAGCAGCGGTCATCTTACCATTACTCAGCATATTTTCGGGATGCAGGAGGATAATCTCTTTTTCTCCGTAATGCTTCATATAGGTACTCTTGCAGCTGTAATAGGTGTTTATTTTAAGCTTATAGCAAGTCTTTTGAAGGCCTTCGGACTGATGGTAAAGGATATTTTTACCGGTAAGTTCAAATGGAGTAAAATGGATAAGGAAAGAAATATGGTAATGATGCTTTTAATAGGGTTACTTCCACTATTCCTGCTGTTTATCCCGATACCTGGTATGGACATGAAGGTTAAGGATCTTGCTGATATGTTCTCGAAAAGCGGTTATTTTATAGTTGTTGGTATTTCTCTACTTACAACAAGTCTGTTACTTCTTATTGGTGACCTCGTAAACAGACATACAACAAAGGTTTATAAGGAAAAAGGAATGCTTAATAAGAGTGGTCCGGGAAGGAAAAAGTATACCGTAGTTGATGCAATTACAGTAGGCATAACACAGTGCGTTGCAGCTATCTTCCCTGGGATCTCAAGATCGGGATCTACGCTTGTTGCAAGTGAGATCAGAGGAATCAATAAACAGGCAGCACTTGATTATTCATTTCTGCTTGGTACACCTGCGATTGTAGCCGCTGCTTTTCTGGAGGGCAAGGACGCCCTTTTCCCCGAAAACGGAGAGGCTGTGCAAATCGAATATCTGCCTGTAATTGTTGGTATGATAATCGCTGCTTTTGTAGGTTTCTTTGCGATCAAGCTTTTTAAATGGCTTCTTAAAACAGATAGAATGTATATTTTTATTATATATACTGCTATTGTCGGAGCAGCTGTTTTAACAATCAGTATCATTGAGCTTACAAACGGAATTAATCTGTTTACAGGTCAGCCGCTTGTATTCTGATTACTATCGGGCAGCATTATTGTTGCCCGATTAAAGTATTTTTCTGGTATTTTAGTTTTTTTAATCAGAAAAACAGCTGTTTTGTATAGAGTTGTTTTTTCAGATAGATAGGTTATCTGTACATCAGATTTACGTATTTATAAAGCATATAAGTTATATTTATTATATTCTGGTATAACCGGACGATATTATTTTTACAAGGAGGAATATCATTGGCTGCTTCTAATCCAAAAAAAAGCTCAGCAAAGCCTAAACCTAAAGCTTCTGCTAAAACTGCCACATCAAATGGCAAGTCGTCAAAGCGTTCACAGGCTGCTCAGGCAAAAAAACAAGCTCAAGCCAGAGCTGAATGGGAAAAACAGCGTAGAAGGTTTATCATTGCAATTATACTTTTTATTATGGCGATATTTTTTATATTTATGTATTTTATGCCTGGAGAAAAGCTCTGGCTTTCATTACATGAGCTGTATTGCGGAATTTTTGGCGTTTTTGGATTTATGCTTCCATTACTGCTTTTATATTCGTCCTATCAGAATGCAAAGGATGAGCCAAAACCAAATTATAAAACAAAAATAGTTCAGCTGAGCATTACTACGATTTTTCTTGCAAGTACAGTATTCTGTTTTAGTGTGGGAGAAGATCCTCTGAGAGGTTATGCCGATGAATTACATAACAGTCTGATATATTCCAGTACACATTCCGGCGCGGGTGTTCTTGGAGCAATGATGGGTATTCCACTGTCTAAGATATTCGGTCATACCGGCGGAGGCTTTATTGCAATCATTCTGTTTATAATGTTTTTGCTTATTACCTTCGGTAATTTCTTTATGAAGCTCATAAAATCATTTAAGCAGCCTGTAAAGGTCATTGGAGAGAATATCAGTGACAATAAAGAAATAAGAACTCAGGTAAGAAAAAAACAGCTTGAAGAACGAGAGAGGAAGCGCAAGTTAAACAGGGAGGAATATATTAAAAAACAGGTAGATAAAAAAATTGCTGATAAGAAGAAAAAAGAAGATCAGCCTCTCAGAAGATATAAGAAAACTCCTTTTTATGAACCAGACAAAACCGATGATATTAAACAAGCTGATGAGGGTTCGGACAAGATAGTTAAAACTGATATCCGCGCTGAACAAAAAATTAAAGAAAAAAATGTAACAAAACCTAAGGCAAAGCCGGGATCTGATAATCGCAAAGTCAAAAAGGAAAAACAGCAGCCTGTTTTTGCTGATGATCTGATTTTTAACGGAATGGAATATGATCCAGATGAGCTTAATAATATTCCTCAGGATGTTCCGGATGATAAAGCCGATCTTTCAGTTGAACCATTTTTTGAACCGAAAAATAATAAAAGTAATGCAGATAAAAACAAATCTGAAAAATTTGAATTGTCAGCTGATAATACAATGATAAGCAGTCATTATCTTAAACCTCCTACTAATTTACTTGATCCTCAGCCATTCGAGGAAGAAAGAAATATCTCTTCTGAATTAAATCAAAGCGGTACAATGCTTGTGGAAACTTTGAAAAGCTTTGGTGTTTCTACTTCGATCGTAAATATAAGTCGAGGTCCTTCAATTACAAGATATGAGCTTCAACCGGCGTCAGGTGTAAAAATAAGTAAGATTACAAACCTTTCAGATGATATTGCGATGAATCTTGCTGCAACCGGTGTTCGTATCGAAGCCCCCATTCCTGGAAAATCGGCTGTCGGTATTGAAGTCCCCAATAAGCATGTCAGCATAGTAAAAATGAGAAATCTTCTTGAATCAAAGGAATTTCAAAATGCAAAAAGCAATCTTACAGTTGCACTTGGTAAAGATATCTCAGGAAAGATCACACTGGCAGACCTCAGCAGAATGCCTCATCTTCTGATTGCAGGTTCAACTGGATCAGGTAAATCGGTATGCATCAACTCAATGCTTGTAAGTCTGATTTATAAGTCAAGTCCTGATGATGTAAAGCTTATGCTTATCGATCCTAAGGTTGTTGAGCTTGGAGTTTATAATGGTATCCCCCATCTTCTTGTTCCTGTTGTAACTGACCCGAGAAAAGCAGCAGGTGCACTTAACTGGGCTGTTAACGAAATGCTTAACAGATATAAAATATTTGCTGAGTATAATGTTCGTGATATGCATAGCTACAACAGATTTGTTGACAGGCAGAATGAAGATGCATATTCAAATGATATACCAATCGATGAAGCTGAAAGATCCTTTGAAGAGGATGAGATGCTTGCTCAAGCTCAGGCTGAGCTTAAATCAGACGGACTTGATTCTGATAAACCTAAAGAACCTAAATTACTTCAGAAAATGCCTCAGATAGTTATCGTTATTGACGAGCTTGCTGATCTTATGATGGCAGCACCAAATGAAGTCGAGGAATCAATCTGTCGTCTTGCTCAGATGGCTCGTGCTGCCGGAATGCATCTCGTTATTGCTACTCAGCGCCCTTCAGTAGATGTAATTACCGGTCTTATTAAAGCAAATGTCCCGAGTCGTATCGCATTTGCTGTTAAATCTCAGATCGATTCACGTACAATTCTTGACAGCGGCGGAGCAGAAAAGCTTATCGGACGAGGTGATATGCTTTTCTCCCCTATCGGTACTACAAAACCGATAAGAGTTCAGGGCTGTTTCGTTGAAGATACGGAAATTGAAAGGGTTATTGATTTTATAAAGAAGAATAAGGTCGTAGAATACGACAAGGATGTTCTCGATGAAATTGAGAAAAACGCTGTTCCTGATAAAGGTAATAAAGACAGTGATGCCTCATCTTCTGATATGGATCCGATGATCGAGGAAGCGATAAAATGTGTTGTAGAAGCCGGACAGGCATCTACCTCAATGCTTCAAAGGCGATTCAGGGTAGGATATGCAAGAGCCGGCAGACTTATTGATGAAATGGAGCAAATGGGTATTGTCGGACCTCACGAGGGTTCTAAGCCCCGTCAGGTACTTATGACCTATCAGCAATGGATGGAAAGAAATGTTTCCGTATCAGAAGATGAGTAATAGTAAATATCCGAACAGAGCGGATATGTGTCTGTTCTGTTCGGTAATAATATTATTATATCGGACGATTGTATAGGTTCCGCTTTTTTGGAGATATACAGTTGCCTGAAAAACCGGAGGTAATGAAATGAAAAAAGAAGGACAAATCAAAGTTGATTCGGAAAATCTTTTTCCGATAATCAAGAAATGGCTTTATTCTGATAAGGATATTTTCCTAAGAGAAATTATAGCCAACGGATGCGATGCTATCAAAAAGTATCAGAGTCTTTGCTCTATCGGCGAAGCTGAAAATGACGGAGTAAAACCAAGAATTGATGTTATCCTTGATAAGGAAAACAAAACACTTACAATCAGCGATAACGGTATTGGTATGACTGAAGAAGAAGTGGAAAAATATATTACTCAGATCGCTTTTTCAGGTGCAAAGGAATTTATCGAGAAGTACAGTGATAAAACCGATGCCGAAGGAGGAATTATTGGTCATTTTGGTCTGGGCTTCTATTCGGCTTATATGGTTTCTGATACTGTTGAAATTGATACTCTTTCCTACCTTTCAGATGCTGAACCGGTGCACTGGACAAGTGATGGCAGCAGTACTTATGAGATCAGCGATAGTCAAAGAACTGAAAAAGGTACATCTGTTATCATGCATTTATCTGAAGACGGAATGGAATTCTGTGACAGCATGAAGCTCAGGGCAGTGCTTAAAAAATACTGTCATTTTATGCCATACGAGATATTCTTTAATTGTATTCAGGAAAATAAGGACGATGAATCAGAAAAAGACGAAAAGCCTGTAAATAATACCACACCATTATGGCTCAAAGCTCCGAAGGATTGTACAACAGAGGAGTACGAGGATTTTTACAGAGAAGTTTTCCCTGATATAAATCTTCCCCTGTTCTGGATACATCTTAATGTTGACTATCCTTTTAACCTCAAGGGTATACTTTATTTCCCGAAACAGACTGATAAGCTTCAGGTAATGCCCGGTGAGATAAAGCTTTTCTCTAATCAGGTATATATCGCTGATAATATTAAGGAGGTTGTTCCTGAGTTTCTTATGCTTCTCAAGGGTGTAATTGACTGTCCCGATCTGCCCTTGAATGTTTCACGTTCCTTCCTTCAGAATGACGGCGAAGTTGCCAAGATATCGAAACATATTACCAAAAAGGTTGCAGATAAGCTTGTAAGCATATTCAAAAATGAAAGAAAAGAATATGAAAGCTATTGGGATGATATTTCTCCTTTCATAAAATTTGGCTGCATAAAAGACGAAAAGTTTTATGAAAGAATGAAGGATATTATTCTTTATAAAACAACCACAAATGAATTTAAAACATTCTCTGAAATACCTAAAACTGATGATAATAAGGTATACTATGTTTCTGATATGAATGCACAGGCTCAGTATGTCAAGATCTTCAAAGATAATGGAATTGATGCTATCATTCTTGAGCATAATATTGATACTCATTTCGTAACTTTCCTTGAATATAAAGAATCAGGGACAAGATTTGTAAGAATTGATTCTGATGTTGACGAAGCGCTCAAATCAGACAGCGACGATAATGAGATCAATAACGACAGTATTATTGAGCTGTTCAGGCAGGCGCTTGGCATGGATAAGCTTGAAATAAAGGCTCAGGCTTTAAAGACAGAAGGTACTCCTGCGATTATTACCATTAATGAATATCAGAGAAGAATCAATGATATGAACAGAATATACGGTGATATGTTCGGAGCAAACAATGATAAAGCAAAGGAAACATTGATTATCAATACTGCAAATCCCATCGTAAAAAGACTCGAAGAATTTGACAGTGAAGAGAAAAATCTCCTTTGCAGACATATTTATGATCTTGCAATTCTCAGCCAGCGTAAGCTATCGGCTTCAGAGCTTGAAGGTTTTATTTCAAGAAGTGTTGAGGTTATGGGTCTTATCTGAATCAGATCATTATAAAACAAAATCCGCCGGGATCATCTTTCCGGCGGATTTTGCTTTAATCTTCTGGATACTCAATGTTAAGCTTATATAGATTACTTATTCCTAATACGTACAGGGTTTCTGAATCGCAAAAGCATATCTTTCTTGAATCTGCGTTGGATGTCAATGTGGTGATTTGTTTCCCATCTTTATTATATATGCCTATTTCGTTGGGGTATAATGCACATACTTTTTCATTTTTATAATCTAAAGACAGAATACGTTTTCCTGTTTCTATTTCAGCAGCCTTCTTTCCCTCTGAATTTATTGCAACAATATTGCACTCTCTTCCATCAGGGTTTGTTGATAAGGATATCAATACTCCGAAATTTCTTTTTAAGGTGAATGTGGTAAGTGTCTGAGAATTATATGATATCTCAGTCATTTTTTTGTTATCGATATCTATATGGTATACTGAATTATCACCAACTGCAACTACCTTATCATTATCAAGATAACAGATATCGTAAATATATGAATCTTCAAATTCATATTTCTGATAATAGGTTTTCTGATTAAAGTCAAGTATGTAGATTACTGATATCAGTCCTCCGTCTTTGGCGCTGATCCCACTCAGAGCTGCCCGGGTTCCGCTTGAATTCACAGATACACAGCTAACATAATATTCTGCAAAAGAATATCCATATATTTTATTATTATTTCTGTCATTAACTGTCAGAGTAGATAGATAATCATTTCCATAGGTTAACAAAGCATATGTTCCGTTCTCTGCGATATCTGCATCAAACAGTTTTCTGTCCGCAGATCCGGAAAAGACAGTAGAATCACGATTGATAATTCTATATCCAGTCGCATCTGCATTATATATTATTGAATATTCTTTATCTGTTTTCAATATAGGATTTGCAAATGAATGCTGATTGTTCTGATATTCACCTGCATTTGAGTTAAGAACCACAATTGAAGTATCACTGCAGTAAACCGGAGATCTGTCCATCAAAGAAAAATTTTCTGTGTTTATTGATGTACCAATATATCTGATAGGATATCCGGAACCTTCTGTTTTGCCTAACAGATCATACTGAAACCAGTGGGAGATATTTTCTGGGGTAAGCTTATCAAGATTGACAAGTGCAAAAACCGTAACAACACCAAGAAAAATAATAATAAAGATTTTCAGAAATTTTTTAGTAAGATTCTGTGGCAATGGATCGCTGTCACGATAGTCCGTAAGCGGAACATCTTCATAGCTGATATATTTTCTCTCATGCGAGCTTTTTTTCTTTATCTTTGCAGAAATATCCTTTATTTTTTTCATCAGATAACTCCTTCCCTTTATTTTCTGAAAACTAAAAAAATCAAACTTATTATTATATGTGTTATAATAGATTATTTTAACATCTTTATAAATCAATAATCTGTTAAAAACAAAAACAATGTAATTTAATCATAAATCAGCATTTTCTAATAAAACACCTTATTAAGATATAAACCATGAGGCGGTGCAGTTGGACCGGATAGTTTCCTGTTTTCGGCTGCTATTATCCCAGGGATATCTTCAGGTCTGATTTTTCCTTGTGATACATAAAGAAGTGTACCAACTATAATTCTGACCATATTGTATAGAAAACCATCTGCTTCAATTCGTATTATTACCAGATCGTTTTCTTTTTTCACTGTCAAATTCCGGACTGTACGATGAAAATCACCCTTTTCTCTGTTATCAAGAGTACAGAAAGAAGTGAAATCATGTTTTCCGATAAAATATTGCGCAGCTCTGTTCATCAGCTCCAAATCAAGATCATACCAATAATGAAAAGCGTATTTATCAAGAAATGGATTTCTTATTTCATTATTCCAGATTTTATAAATATATTCTTTTCCGATACATGAATAACGTGCATGAAAATCCGCAGGCATTTCCTGAGCAGATATTACCGCGATACTTGCAGGCAGATAATTATTGAGTGCGGCAGGAATCCTTTGTACTGGTATTTTATGTTCAGTCAGAAAACTGACACAATACATATTTGCATGCACTCCCGAATCAGTACGGCTGCAGCCTTTGATATCAGTTGCTCCGAAAACACGGAAAAGAGCGTCCTGAAAAACCTCCTGAACAGATACAGCATTTTTTTGGATTTGCCAGCCATGAAAATAACTGCCGTCATACATCATGGTAATCAAGATATTACGCATTCAATAAAACCTCTTTGCAATTAATTACTCAAACTTCCCACACTCCAAATAGCTTTAACCCCTGATAAACACTAAGAAAAACAGCAACAAAAAAGGCACAGCCCCCTGAAATGTGGTATA
>CACWVH010000004.1:34749-62132 GCA_902764235.1 uncultured Ruminococcus sp. | reverse complement strand
AATATACTAATTTTTTCAGATAATCTGATAGTATAAGAAAGTATAGTTATTTCGGGTGCACAGGCTCTGTGCCGCCCTGGGAAAGAGGGCGTCCCTTTTTGTTGCAGACATGAATGAAGCTGCCTTGCTGCCGCAAGGCAGCAAGCTTTAAAACTTATACGTTTTATTGAATATTAGTATCACTGCTTCGGATCCCAGTTATCCAGTACCTTGTCAATATTGCTCTTATCAAGCTTGTTTTTTCTTCCGAGTTTTTTCCATGTAAAGGAATCAAGTCTGTCAGTCTGCTTTTTATATTCTTCCTCGTCAACCTCCTGACCATTTATTGCTGCTGTTTTTTCTCCTGCAAATTCGCCCTCAGCATCATATGTATCAAATAAGGACATATAATGCTTGAGCTTATCATTTTTTAATGAATATATGCTTTCCATATGTGCGCCTGCCTGTTCGACCGGGCTTTTTACCAGATCCACCTCATTTGTTGCGTACAGATATCCTCCGATACCAATGATCTGAAGCTTCTCGGATTTTCCCTCATGGCAGTTATATACATAGCATTCATCATTTTCACCCTGCCCTGATGAAACAAAAAGCTCCGGTTTTCCGTCCTTGTCAATATCAAAAAGCTCATAGGCAGCAGCCTGAGACACATTGCTGTCAGCATACTCATTGAGTGTCTTTTTAAATGCAGCGTGCCATATTTTTTTCCTTTCCTCTGCATTTTCCCTGCTGGTCTGTTCCTCATATGAGCGCTGGGCCTCATTCATCTCAGAAGCCTCCTGCTTTCTTCTTTCAAAAAGCTGCTCATAGGCTTCTGAAAGCTCCTTTTTTTCTGATTCCTCAAGCTCTCTGATTGATTCCTCAAGCATTGACTGTTCGTTAGCCTCAACACCCATTCTTTCTTCTATTACATTTATCTCTGTCTTGATATTTTCCGAACCGGTATGAGTATATCCGCTCACAAGTGTTTTAAGCGCAGTATCATCATCATCCAGAATAACGTATATATCGGCAAGCTTCATATATGCATCGTCCTCTATTGCGTTTGCCATAATTGCGTTATTATAGGAATTTATTGCTCTTTCATATTCACCTTTAAGCTCAAATTCTGATGCCGTCCTCATCATCTTATCGTAATAGCTTTCGTGAAACAGCCTGGGGATCAGTATAACAGCAGCTGCCGCAAGCGCGCAAACAATAATGATGATAAGAATAATGACAGGGGCCTTTGATTTTTTTACGTTATTCATAGTTTATTTCCTTTCTTGCTTCCATTTTCTTTTTATTTGAAAACACCTGTGATCTATGATAATAAATTTTTCTTTTTTTGTGTCAATATCTTTCAAAAACGGTTTTTGCCGCCCGCATTTTCAACGGACGGCAAAATATACCTGATAAGCAGCATCAGCATTTTACATATGCCATGCATCTATTCCCTTTTCAATATTGTCATCATTAAGCTTGTATTTTCTTCCGATATCCTTCCAGCTGTATGCATTGATTTTTCTCAATTCGATATTATATTCTCCCTGCTCAGCTTCATTTCCGTTTATTGTTGAAGATTTCTTGTAGTTTTCGGTAACCTTTGCCGAAAAGTTATCAAAGAATGTAATATATGTATCGAGATTGATGCCATGCTTTTTGAATACATCAATATGCCGGAAGCCGTCAATTATAGATGTAAACATTACAAGCTTTTCGCCCTGATATACGCTTATTTTTCCTTTATAGTTGTGATTATCAAGGGGAACTGCTGTATCATTTGCGTAGGTATAGCAGGCAACCTCAGCATCATCCTTGCCGCTTGAAGAGATAAACAGCTCAGGAATACCGTCCGAATCTATATCATAAAGCTCAAATGCATACTCGGTATCTTTTTTCTTATCTGAGCCTTCGCTGCTTTCCTCATCAGAATCCTCTGAATCTTCATCATCTGATTCCTCATCAGCAGAGCTTTCCTCTTCTTCATCGCTATCCTCATCGTATGTAACGGAATCCTCGTCATCCGTATCCCCGTCATCGGTATTCTCACTGTCAGAATCTTCATCATCATATTCTTCGCTCAGTTCATCATCGATCTCACGGATATACGGATCTTCAAAATTCGGATCAGTGCTCTTTGCTATAAAGTATTTCAATACTTCAACATAGGAATCCTTCCATTCCTTTTTCTTTGAGAGTTTAAGAGCATCTTGTTTTGCCTTTGCTTCTTCTTTTTTACGCTGTTCTTCCTCAGCCTTCAGTCTTTTTTCCTCGTCAGCCCTTCTTTTGGCCTCCTGTGCTTCACGCTCAGCCTCATACTGTGTTGTTTTCTGATGCTCCGCATTCTGAAGCTCACCTTCAACAACGATCATTTTTCCTCTGATCCTGTCGGAACCTGTTTTATCATATCCGTCCCTCAGTATATCTCTTGCAGAGGATTTTTCGCCGTTGGCGATATAGCTTTCTGCTGCAAGAAGATAAGGCTCATCGACAGCAGGTTTAAGGTCTATTGCTGCCCTGAAATAGCGTATTGCGTCATTATAGTTATTTTTTTTCAGGGCATCATTTCCTGCCTTGATATATTCATCATACTGTATATCGGTTCTCACAAGCTCAAGCTGCTTATTTACTTTTTCCGAGAATGTTTCTTCATAGCCTTTTTCAAGGATAGTTTTTGCATCCTCTTTATTACCCCTGCCTGTATAAAGCTCTGCAAAGATAAGATATGCCTGTTCCTTGGCAGGAAACAGGTCAATTGCTTCCTTGCATTTCTTTTCGGCATCATCATATTTTTTCTGAATAACAAGCTCCTCTGCATCAGCTACAAGGTTATCATAATACTCATGTCTGTTATGATCTATTATAAAAACTGCCGAAACTGACCCTGCCAGAACAACCAGTATTATCAATAGTATTATAAGAAATTTCTTATCAACACTTGCCCTTTTCCGCTGAGGTTTGATTATCGTTGTTTCCATTCCCGGACTCCTTTTTTCACCGACAGGTATATGCTGTTTTTTACATCACCTGTCAAAATTCCACATAATACACTATTATATAGTATAACAGATTTCCTCATCAAAGTAAAGCCCCCGGCGTGCCGCCGGTGTCGCAATTCCGGCGTGCCGCCGGTGTCGCGATTCCGGCGTGCCGCCGGTGTCGCGATTCACGGCTTAGTTAGCCTAAAAAAGTTTTACTTGGGCACCGCCAGACCTGTTGAGCCTGAACTGCTAAAACTATTTCTGATCTAAAAGTCCCAGGATTATTTTACACTAACACGTGCCGCCTGTGTTGCGACGCACTATCGCTCCACTTACGCTGCGCTCTGGGTTCAGAACCTCCGCTTTTATTCCCGTGGCTCTGATTTCTTCTGATCAAAACTTTTGTGTCGTCTGATTATAGCTCCTGCAAATTAAAGCCGACTGCGTCAAATAAAAAAACTCTCTTAAAAAGACCAATCCTTGCGAACTGGTCTTTTTTGTAATACAGATCATCTTCCCCTGAATCCGTGTACACAGGTCATATAATCATATCTGTACATATTATAGTTATTTTCCGGATCCATTCCGAAGTAATAATGCATTACCGCATTATCTTCGCCAAGGCAATTCCTTTCTATCTGAGGATCAAACAGATAATGCTTTCCGTTTATCTCAACATCTGCCCAGTAATGACCGTCGTAACCTCCGGCGGACATTGCAACATTACCGTATACCTGATTTGCTTCATATCCGAGTCTTCTCATCATAACCACAAATGCAGCTGAGAAATTCTCGCAGGTGCCAAGCTGATCCTTGAGTATGCAGTATGAAAACTCTGCAATTTCCTTATCCTCATCACTGTAATATCCGTCAATATTTACAGCCTTATAACCGTCATAGCCATAGGTGCAGTTCTGTGCGAGATAATCATAGCAAGCCTGAACCTTTTCCGAATTTGACATTCCTTCAGAAATTATCTCCGAGAAAATTCCGTCGATCATATTATCTATCGGCTGGTAATTGGTTTTCATGGGGTTGAGACTTGCATTGTCCAGTGCATCTGAAACAGTATACATATCGGGATATACAAAGCTGTTTCTGCTGCTGAGAACAAGAACCTCAAGCTTTGCAGTATTTCCGCTGCTGTCTTTTATAAGGATATTTGTATTACCGCCGCCGACAGCTGTGACCATTCCGTTTTCACTTACTTCTGCAACAGATGTATCACCTGATAAGTAGCTTACAGTATCTGAGGATGATCCGCTCAGTTCGATACTGTACTCATCCCCGGGATCAAGAACGGCTACATTGTTTGTAATGCTTATCATATCGCCGTCTGTATACACAACGGTATTATCTGTTGAAGCTGACCACGGTGTGCCGTCAGGTGCTGTTGTATGTCCGCCGCCTGTATTGCTTCCGTTCCGGTTATTACCATCCTCAGAGCTGCTTACTCTTCCGCTTTCACTGCCTGCTTCGTCTTCATCACTGTTGCCGTTTTGCTGCGGCTTATCCTTTACAACGATTTTACAGGATTTTTCTTTTCCGTTATAGGTCTTTACTGTCACCCATGCCGTACCCTCTGAAACCGCTGTAAATGCACCTGCCCATTCAGTTTTTGTCATTTCCACGATATTGCTGTCGCTTGAGCGGAAGGTTCTCATACTGGATGCTGCACCGTCATTCACATTGCAGGTCAGTGTATAATGCTGTCCTGTCGTAAGCTCCAGACTGTCCTTTGAAAGGCTGACTGATTCAGGAGCCTTTTTTACTATTATCTTACAGCTTGATTCCTTTCCGTTGTAGGATCTTACTGTTACCCATGCTGTTCCCTCACTGACTGCCTTGAATTCTCCCGACCAGTCAGTTCTTGTCATTTTGATTATTTTACTGTCGCTTGTACGGTAGGTTCTCTTTGCAGCTCCTGTATCCTCAGGTATTGCTGCGCCAAGCCTGAAGGTCTCGCCGACACCGAGGGATATTTCTGCTCTTGAGATCGTTATTTTTTCCGGAGCTTCCTTTACAGTTATCTCGCATGAAGCCTCTCTGCCGTTATAGAGCTTTACTATAGCATAGGCAACTCCCGGCTTTACTGCCTTGAATTCACCCTGCCAGTCAGATTTTGTAACCTCAAGTATATCCTGATCGCTGGAGCTGAACACTCTCTTTGCTGCCGCACCGTTGGGAATAACAGCGCTCAGCTTATAGCTTTCACCGACTCCGAGAGTCAGCTCATACTTATCAAAGGCGACAGAGTCCGGTGCATCCTTTACAGTCAGCTTACATTCAGAAGCATTTCCGTCCTTGTCATATGCCCTGACTGTAGCTGTTCCGTTTGAATTTGCCTTGAGCTTTCCGTCTGTTACCTTTACGATATCTTCATTATCAGATTCCCATTTTACCGCATTGATATTGGTTTTCAGCTCATAGCTTTCACCCTTTCCGAGAGAAAGCGACTCCTTGCTGAGCTTTATGATATCAGGCTTCTTTTCCGGCTCAGCGTTCTGTTTTTCTTCAGCTTCCGCAGTGCTGCTTTCCTGTTCTTTCTGAGAAAGCACCCTTGTCTCATCAGAGCTTTCGTCATGCGCATAAATTGCAGTATTTTTCTCAAGCTCAGAAACCACTGTATCGGAGCTGAGTGAATGTCCTGCAACCGCAATACCGCCGACCAATACAGTTGTCAGCAAGATCATCGCAGTTTTTTTCAATAAATACATAATCTTTCATGCCCCTTAATAATTATGGATCCTGTCGTTTCCCCGTTTCCGGAAAAACTATATTTTACTTCTTGATTATCAGTCGAAATAATTATAACTTATTGCAGGAAAAGTGTCAACAGAATAAATGCATATAATTAGCCAGCGCCGGCGTGCCGCCGGTGTCGCGATTCACGGCTTAGTCAGTCTGATAAAAATTTCCCGGGCGCGGCGTGCCGCCGGTGTCGCGATTCACGGCTTAGTCAGTCTGATAAAAATTTCCCGGGCGCCGGCGTGCCGCCGGTGTCGCGATTCACGGCTTAATCAGTCTGATAAAAATTTTCCGGGCACCGCCATACCTTTTCAGCCTGAACTGCATCAGAATTATTCAAAACCGATTGCCAATTTTACACAAAGTCAGCCGGCGTGCCGCCGGTGTCGCAATTCACGGCTTAGTCAGTCTGATAAAAATTTTCCGGGCACCGCCATACCTTTTCAACCTGAACTGCATCAGAATTATTCAAAACCGATTGCCAATTTTACACAAAGTCACCTTATAATGCGTTTTTTAAATAGTGCTGAAAGAGCGGCGGCACAGGTAGCTCTCCTGTACCGCCGCTCTGAATCAAAGCATATATTTATGGAAAAAATTATTTGTCAACCTTCGGCAGCTTTTCAAAGCCCTTTTCAAGCTCTTCATCTGTCGGGATATAATCCTTCATTGTTCCGTCATGGAATGCGCTGTATGCTGTCATATCAAAATATCCTGTACCTGTAAGACCAAAGAGGATAGTCTTTTCCTCACCTGTCTCCTTGCATCTGAGTGCTTCATCAATCGCACCCTTGATAGCGTGTGATGACTCTGGTGCAGGAAGTATTGTTTCAACTCTTGCGAACAGCTTTGCTGCTTCAAATACCGCTGTCTGCTCATATGAAACTGCTTCCATAAGACCATCGTGATAAAGCTTGGAAAGTATCGGTGACATACCGTGATAGCGGAGTCCTCCGGCATGGTTTGCAGAAGGCATAAAGCTGCAGCCGAGAGTATACATTTTTGCCATAGGTGTGACCTTTCCTGTATCGCAGAAGTCATATGCATATTTACCTCTGGTGAAGGACGGGCATGAAGCCGGCTCTACTGCAACTATACGTACATCCTTACCGTCAACGATCTTATCGCGCATGAACGGCGAAATAAGTCCTCCGAGGTTTGAACCGCCGCCTGCGCAGCCGATAACAACATCCGGATATTCCTCAAGGATCTCCATAGCCTTCTTTGCCTCAAGTCCGATGATAGACTGATGAAGCAGTACCTGATTGAGAACAGAGCCGAGAACATAACGGCAGCCCTCTGTTGTAGTTGCCTTTTCGACAGCCTCAGAAATTGCACAGCCAAGGCTTCCTGTTGTTCCGGGATTTTCCTCAAGGATCTTTCTGCCGACCTGTGTGGTTGTTGAAGGACTGGGGATAACATCTGCGTCAAAGGTCTGCATTACAGCCTTTCTGAAAGGCTTCTGCTCAAATGAACATTTTACCATGAATACTGTAAGCGGAATTCCGAAATATGCGCAAGCCTCCGAAAGAGCCGTGCCCCACTGACCTGCGCCTGTTTCTGTTGTAAGAGATGTCAGACCCTGCTTTTTAGCATAATATGCCTGAGCGATAGCAGAATTCAGCTTATGGCTTCCTGATGTATTATTGCCCTCGAATTTATAATATATCTTAGCAGGTGTGCCAAGCTCTTTTTCAAGGTTATATGCACGGATAAGAGGTGACGGACGATATATCTTGTACATTCCGAGAATTTCCTCAGGAATATCATAATAACGTGTTTTGCTGTCCATTTCCTGATGTGCAAGCTCCTTGCAGAAGATCGGATAAAGATCCTCCTCCTTCAACGGTTCAAGGGTTGCCGGATTAAGCAGCGGATCGGGCTGCTCTTTCATATCTGCCCGGAGATTATACCATTGTGTGGGCATCTGATCCTCTGTAAGATAAAATCTGTATGGTACTTTTCGTGACATATCTGACTGCTCCTTTATCAATTATTTCGTTTCCTGAACACAAGCTTAAAAACACTATGCTTATTTGCCGGATAGCAGAACCAATTATATGGATATTTATCTGATCCATCAAACTATGCAAAGTAAATCATCAAGCTTTACTTTAACACATCAAAGCCCTAAAAGCCTGCTGTTTAATATTATAGTTTATTAATAGGTATTTGTCAACTATTTCTATCCCTCCGCCGGCGTGCCGCCGGTGTCGCAATTCACGGCTTGGTTAGCCTGATAAATTTTTTTCCGGGCACCGCCATACTTATTCAGCTTGAACTGCAACAGAATAAATTTCAAATCCCTATTGCCAACTATATTTTTACACTTACTGCGGCGGAGTGTCTCCGCTGTCAATTCCGTCTTTAAATACTTTCTTCATACACACACTTTTATGAATCACGTAATGTGTTCTTCTATTATGCCATATCCCAAAATGTGTGCAAAAACAATAATTCTGAAAAGTCCTGAAATTATTTTACACCATCATAATCTGTAACAGGTTTTTTTCGTAAAAAATCACATATAAATAACAGTATTTAATAAAAATACGGTTGTTTTTATATCTGATTTGTTTTATAATGAAAGAAGCGTCATATTAATTCTGCCGGAACGGAGGTCCTTCTATGAAAAAATCAGTTGTTTTTCTTATCGCTGCACTTACCTTTTTTATCGGCTTTACAGGCGGAATCATTTCGGGCTTTGTTTTTGCTCCGATAAAAAAAGGCTTTACCATGAAGATATCCGTTAACAGCAATGTCAACCTCTCCGGCAAAAAGGCAAAGAAAAGAAAAAAGCAGATCGCCGGACACAGGGAATTTATCAAAAATATTCCTGCCATGACTCAGGCAGATGATAAAAAGAAAAGAAAGGGAAGAAAAAAATGGATTGGACAGAAATAACCGTCACTGTACCGTCTGAGAATATAGAAGCCGCGGAAAATATCGCACATATGACTGTCCCGTACGGAATATATATCGAGGATTATTCAAGTCTTGAGCAGGAGGTGCTTGAGATCGCCAATATTGACCTGATAGATGAAGAGCTTCTTGAAAAGGACAGAGCTCACGGTATCATACATATATATATCAGTCCCGAGGAAAACCCTGCTGAGGCAGTTTCCTTCCTCAGAGAAAGGCTCAGCGCTGAAGGCATAGAGCATGAGATCAGCTCAGGCAGCTGCGATGTTGAAAGCTGTCTTGACAGCTGGAGAAAGTATTTCAAGCCTATTCCTGTCGGTGATAAATTACTTATCCGTCCGGTGTGGCGGGATGACTATGATCCCCAGGACAGAATAGTGCTGAATCTGGAGCCGGGACTTGCCTTCGGAACAGGTACTCATGAAACAACAAGGCTTTGTCTTGAAGCTCTCGAAAAGCACGTGCATCCCGGCACAAAAATGCTTGATGTCGGCTGCGGAAGCGGTATACTTTCTGTTGCCGGACTTCTGCTCGGGGCAGATGAAGCTGTCGGTATCGACATTGACGAGCTGGCTGTAAAGGCTTCAATAGAAAACGCAAGGCTCAATCATGTTGAATCACGCTACACAGGCATTAAAGGCAACCTTGCCGATAAGGTCGAGGGAACATATGATATTATCACAGCAAATATCGTTGCTGATGCAATAATCATGCTTTCAGCAGATATCGAAAAGCATATGGACGAAAATACAGTCTACATTATGAGCGGTATCATAGATATAAGACTTGATGATGTACTGAATGCTCTGCCCGCAACTCTCGAGGTCTTTGAGCAGTATGAGGAAAAAGGCTGGATGTGCCTTGCAGCAAGAAAAAAGAAAACAGCTTTGTGCTGATTCTTATTATGGAAGGGTGTTTATTATGAAAAAGAAAAAGGATATCTCAGGACTTATATTTTCTGCATTTCTGATTATTGCCTTTGTAGTATGTTCATACTTCTTCATCGGAATAATCAGAGATTCAACAGCATTTGATAATACAGTCAGGCTCTTGCTCAAGAGTCTTGTAATGGCCGTATTCGGACTGATCCTGTTCTATGCAACAAGAGTCGGCGACGGAAAACAGATCAGGCGTTTTTCACTTTCAGCTCTGATACTTGTGGATCTTCCGGCACTTTATATTATTCTTGCTGCCTGCTTTGTGCAGCTCCCGTTTCCGTTTGATCTTTCTGCTGCCCCTGAAACAGTCAGCATAGCGGCAGTTGCTCTCGGATATGGTATTCCCTATACCTTCCTCAGCGGATATGAGCTTGATGTTCCGAAAAAAGATGAGGAAAAATCAGATTCTGAAGATAAAGCTCCGGACGGTGAGACAGAAGAGGTCACAGAAGCAGAAGAAGATATCATTACTGATGATGATGAAAAAACAGCTTCTGAGGAAAATACACTGCCGGAAAGCGACAGTGATGATACCGCTTCAGAGGACAGCACACAGTCAGATGGCGATGACGAATAATAAAGCTCATTGCTTCAAAAAATAACTAAAATATCAGTACGGATACTGTACAGTAAAACCCGGCAGCATCAGGCTGATGAAATATCTTTCAGGAGGAAAACACAATGGCAGAAATCGAAAAGGAAAAGGAAACAGCGGAGGAATGTACACATGACTGCAGCAGCTGTGGCGCAAATTGTTCCTCAAGAGAAGGCGGAAGGACAGTTTCTCAGACCCACGAAAGCCTGAATGAATTCAGCAGAGTTAAAAAGGTCATCGGCGTAGTAAGCGGAAAAGGCGGCGTCGGAAAATCCATCGTTACCTCTCTCATGGCTGTAATGTTCAGCAGAAAGGGCTACAAGACTGCTATTCTTGACGCAGATATCACCGGTCCCTCGATACCAAAGGCATTCGGTCTCAATCAGAGAGCCATGGGCAGCGAAAAGGGTATTCACCCTGTTATTACCGAGGGCGGCATTGAAGTAATGTCCATCAATCTCCTGCTTGAAAATGCAGAGGATCCGGTAGTATGGAGAGGTCCTGTTCTTGCAGGAACCGTAAAGCAGTTCTGGACAGATGTTGTATGGGGCGATATTGACTTCATGTTTGTCGATATGCCTCCCGGAACAGGAGATGTTCCGCTGACTGTCTATCAGTCTCTTCCGATAGACGGAATCATAGTTGTCACCTCACCGCAGGATCTTGTTTCAATGATAGTCGGAAAGGCTGTCAAAATGGCAAAGCTTATGGAGATCCCGATTCTCGGTATTATTGAGAATATGAGTTATTTTGCCTGTCCTGACTGCGGCAAAAAGCATTATCCCTTCGGTGAAAGCAAAATTGATGAGGTTGCAAAGCATTATGAGCTTGACGTTATTGCCCAGCTCCCCATTGACCCGAAAAATGCAAAAGCCTGCGACGATGGTAAAATTGAAAGCATCGTAAGCGATGAGGCAAAGGCAGCAGCAGATAAGCTTGAAACACTTATTCACTGAAATATATAATAAAGTAATCCCGGCATCAGGAGCTTTTCAAAGCCTGTGCCGGGATTTTTTCTGTTTTGTAATCAGAAGCCTGTATAAAATTACTTATTGTTCTGTGAAATTGTTGAAAAATTCCAACTTTTATGATAAGATTATATATTAATAATATAACTACCTGAATCCGTGAAATTGAATTAAATCTTTTTTTAAACCTTCCGGGTTTTCATTTCAGCCAGGCGGCAGGCGTGCGCAGCACGCCTGCCTTATGGGTGAACAACTTAAAAACCTGAAATGCATAAAACAACGCATTATCTCTGGGTTTTTCAGAACAATCAATAATGAGTTTCACGGATTCAGGTAACTATTTATAAATATCCTATTTTTTTACCATTATATTTATAGCCGATTGTAAATTGGCGAGTGTTTTTGCCGCCGCAGGCGCCCGTAGGAAGTGCCCCAGGGGTGCGGCAAAAACACCGCCCCTCTAAGATATAAGTAGTCATTTTCTGCGCCGTCGGCGGAGGAAATGACGGATGGCAGTGGAGAAAAATTGTAAATTACAATACTGATTATCCGCATAAACAGAAGATTTTTTGACTTTTACAATCAGCTGCTTATATTAGCGAAGGGAGATAAGCTTTAAAAATGAAAGACCCCAGAAATATTTCGACAAAAAGAATATGGTTCATTCTTATTGATATATTAGTTATTTTTCTTCTCTGCGGCTTCGGACTCAGACATTTATGTAATCTCGGTGAATATAACAAATATATACTTGACGAAAATATCAATTCTGTTGTAGAGAGAGCTGACGGCAGCACGGATATTTATAACAGCAATTTCATTGATGCGGCATACGGCGGAGATGTCGTGTATTTTCATATACACCTTCCCGAAAAAAATCCGTATCCTGATACCACAGTCTGTGCCATTGTATACAACTGTGAAACAGAGATTATAAGCGGAAACAAGACTATCTTTGAATACGGAAAGAATATTATGGAAAGTGGCGGCAATCTCGGTAATACCTTTATCAATGCTACCCTTCCGGATAATGTTTTCGGTAATGAAATAATAGTAAAATGCAGCGTGCCGGAGGGTACAAGCCTTACAAAGCTCGAAAACGTGCGCCTTATGCCTGCCGAATTTTCCACAAGATATGTTCTTATCAACCATGAGATCGACTTTGCCTTCTGTATGTCTGTCGCAGGTGTTTCAATAGTTGCACTACTGCTGATGATTACCCTTGGCAAGTTTTTAAGCATTGCAAGAGAGGGTATCTACCTTTTTATGTTTTTCCTTCTGACAAGCATTTGGGTATTAGGCTCAAATGATATGCTTTATATCTTTATAAACAATCCGATAATATGTTCCAATCTGGAATATTTTGCGATGTTCCTGATGCCTGTGCCCTTCTGTCTGTTCCTGTCCATCGAGCTTAAAAATAAATTCCGCACTATCTATATTATTCTTTCATCCTTCTATGCTGTAATATTCATTGCTGTTATGGCTATGAATATGTTTGCGTCCTATCATTTCTTCCATTTCACACATACTGAAAGAATTCTTTTTGTTGTCGGTCTGACCGTGACTGTTTTTTCACTTATTATCAGCAAAGATAATGATACAATAAGCAAGAGGATTATCAAAATCGGTACAATATGCTCTATATGCGTTATGACCATCGAAGTTATCCGCTATGAGCTGAAGGATACATCCTATCTTTTCAGACAGCTGTTCTCTACCTCGCTCAGCGTTCTGGGTATAATGATCTTTGTATTCTCCCTGCTGTACGGCTATTATACAAAGCTTTCGACGGAGATAATGAGACAGAAAAACCTCGAACAGGTCGCCTTCATTGACGGTATGACAGGTATCGCCAACAGAAATGCTGTTACCGGATTTTTACAGGAGCTGAACTCCGGAGAATGCTATTCCATTGTTTTCTTTGATGTAAATGATCTGAAAATGGCAAACGATCAGTATGGACATGAATACGGCGACAAGCTTATCACGATCGTTGCCGGTGCACTCAGGGACAGCTTCGAGCCAAACGACGGCTTTTTTGGTCGATACGGCGGTGATGAATTTGTTGCAGGCTTTTATAACAATGCCGCTGACGTTACCGCACAATGTCTTGAAGCCTTTTCTCAGATCATATCAAAGGCAAATGATGACAAGGTTCTGCCGTTTACTATAAGAGTTGCCTACGGTGCCTATATCAATGATCCCTCAGAGCCTCTTGAAGCAGAGCTTGGCATAAAAAAAGCTGATGAACAGATGTATGAAATGAAAAAACAAATGAAAAGTACATATTCTGAAATCTGATAACATATTATGGAAACGCTGAATAAATAGTTTTTTGAGGTTTGAACGAATCCCCAGGGGGTGCGGGTGTCCGGTGGACACCTCTGCCGAAGGCAGAAGCACCGACCGAACCGGCAGGTGAGACCCGGCGCCCCTGGTCGCGCTCCGCAGAGTGCGAAATCTTTTGCATGAGAATCCCTCGTGCCGGGGGTGAATTCAAAAACAGTCCAGTGGACTGTTTTTGAAGAGGGGACGCCCTGCGAAAGAGGGCGTCCCCTTGCAGCGGCGCTTAGATAACCTCACTCAATGCCGCAAGTCAGTGACCGAAAACCTTAAGTTGATGACATTGCCCAAACGCCGATTAATGAATTAATCAGCGTTTCCTTATTATTCCGCAGCCGGATGTAATGCTGAACTTCATTAAAATAGATTTTGCGTTTTTTTCAGACGTATAAGCAAGCCTTGAAACGAAGTTTTAGTATTTCCTTGACAGAAAGCAGACTACTTTCTGTCAAGGAATGATATAATGGCTGCGGTTTTCCCTTAAATAAAAAAAACTAATAAATTTTTTCTATAATTCCTATTGACAAGATAGGAATTATGTATTATAATTAATACATACCAAACATATAGGTATTAAATGTTTTGTTGGGAGAGATTTTATGATATTGGTATTATCAGCTTTAAGACATAATTTCAGAAACGGACGAATGTGAAATGTACCATTACAGGCTTTTACCGCTGACCATTTGAGAATAAACGGTAAGCTAATAGCCGCTGAAACATTAAACGATACAGATCATGCACATAAACAGTGCAGACATAATCAATTTGAATAAAGAGAGGTACATTATCATGAGTAATAAAAATTATAGATTCGAGACACTTCAGCTTCACGTAGGACAGGAAACAGCAGACCCGGCAACAGATTCAAGAGCTGTTCCGATCTATGCAACTACTTCTTATGTTTTCCATAATTCACAGCACGCAGCAGACCGCTTCGGTCTCCGTGATGCAGGAAATATCTACGGCAGACTTACAAATTCAACGCAGGATGTTCTTGAAAAAAGAATTGCAGCTCTTGAAGGCGGCGTTGCTGCACTTGCAGTTGCTTCCGGAGCGGCAGCCATCACATACACTATTCAGGCTCTTGCTCAGGCAGGAGATAATATCGTAGCTCAGAAAACCATCTACGGCGGCAGCTACAATCTTCTTGCTCACACTCTCCCCCAGTTCGGAATTGATACGACCTTTGTAAACGCTCATAACCTTGAAGAGCTTGAAGCTGCTATCAAGGATAATACAAAGGCAGTTTATCTTGAAACACTCGGCAACCCGAACAGTGATATTCCTGATATAGACGCTATCGCAGAAATTGCACACAAGCATGGTGTACCTGTTGTTGTTGACAACACCTTCGGTACTCCCTATCTTATCAGACCTATCGAACACGGCGCAGATATCGTAGTTCATTCTGCAACAAAGTTTATCGGCGGCCACGGCACTACCCTCGGCGGCATTATCGTTGACAGCGGTAAATTCGACTGGAAGGCAAGCGGAAAATATGCTCCTATTGCTGCACCGAATCCCAGCTATCATGGCATATCATTTGCAGATGCTGTAGGACCTGCTGCATTCGTTACTTATATCAGAGCTATCCTTCTCCGTGATGAAGGTGCTGCAATTTCTCCGTTTGCTGCATTCCTTCTTCTCCAGGGTACAGAAACACTTTCACTCAGACTTGAGCGTCATGCAGAGAATACAAAGAAGGTAATAGAATATCTTTCTTCCAGCGAATATGTCACAAAGGTAAATCATCCCTCACTTCCCGATCATCCGGACAATGCTCTTTACAATAAGTATTTCCCCAACGGCGGAGCAAGTATATTTACCTTTGAGATCAAGGGCGGTCAGAAGGAAGCTCACAAATTTATCGACAGCCTTGAGATATTCTCATTGCTGGCAAACGTTGCGGATGTAAAGTCTCTCGTTATCCACCCTGCAACAACTACTCATTCACAGCTCACAGATGAAGAGCTTGCTGACCAGGGAATTACCCAGAGCACTATTCGTCTTTCAATCGGTACTGAGCATATAGATGATATCATTGCTGATCTCGATCAGGCTTTCAAAGCTGTATTTGAATAATAATAAGCCATTCAGAGAAAACTGATTTTCTGAAAATATCCGATCTGTTTATGCAGCTGAGATCATATCATATAAGCTGCTTCGTCCGGCATACATGAGCCGGTCTGCCGGACAATACAGGTCATATGCTCACCTTACACAGAAGGCGGAGCAAAAATAATAAGCCATACTGGAATTACTACTCCTTTTTAATAAAATATTAACCGCTGACAGAATTAGCCATACTGTCAGCGGTCATTTTTTATAATGTTTTTTCCATTACGTAATCGTTCATATAATAGCCGTGTCCGATAGGATTATCCTCAGTGCGGATTTTTTTAAAGCCGAGAGATTCGTATGCCGCAATGCTGTCATAGTTATATCTGTTGACATTGAGGAAAATACTGCTCATGCCGTCCTTTAAAGTTTCATTTGCAATAAATTCCATGCTGTCATGTGCAAGATGCTTTTTGCGATAGCTTTTCTCTACATAAAGCTTGCTGAGGTACGTCTTGCCGTCACGGGGATAATATCCGAAAAAGCCTGCCCTTGTTCCGTCTGATACTATGAAATAGTATGTGTAGCCATGTCCCATCTGTTCCCTGATAGCATCAGGCGACTGAAATTTTTCTATCATATAATCATTCTGCTCAACGCCAAGTATCGGGTCATAATGCTCCTTTACTATGGCAGAGGCAAGCTCCGACAATTCTTCGACCGTTGCTTCATTTACTTTTTCAAATTCAGTCATTATCCTTCATCCTTTACTTTCTCCTGAATCCGTGAAACTCATTATTGATTGTTCTGAAAAACCCAGAGATAATGCGTTGTTTTATGCATGGGGACGGCGGCAGGCGTGCGCAGCACGCCTGCCGCCTGGCTGAAATGAAAACCCGGAAGGTTTAAAAAAAGATTTAATTCAATTTCACGGATTCAGGTTTCTTATATTATCCGTCTTGTCTGCTTTATACATTTCATTGTTCCTCAGCAGGAGATTTCGCCGACTGCGGTCGGCGCTTCTGCACCCCATAGGTATCCACCGGACACCGCTGCGTAGCAGCAGCACCGACCGAGCCGGCAGGCGAGACCAGAGTCCCTGGTCGCACTCCGCAGAGTGCGAAATCCTTTGCATGAGAATCCCTCGTGCCGGGGGTGAATTCAAAAACAGTCCGGTGGACTGTTTTTGAAGAGGGGACGCCCTGGGAAAGAGGGCGTCCCTTTGCAGCGGCGTTCAGAAAACCTTAAGTTGTTGACATTGACAGGAACACCCGCACCCTTTTGAAACTGCAAGCCTTTGTAAATGCCCCAGCGAAACTTTATATATTGCAATTGCAGATAAGAATCTTATTCTTCTCCATCAGCTTCAGGCTCTTCTATACCGAGTGCTCTTAATCTGTCACAGATGGCTTCGTCATCATAGTTTACAAGTATAAGAGAAAGCATATGCTTATCCTGCTCATCAAGCTCGAAGCCTTCTGCCGCACTGATAAACATATCCATTATACGCTGTTCATCTTCACCGAAAGCCTTTATGCCTATCGTCGGACCATCAAGTATAAGGAAGATGATGATATAGCATACAGCCTGGAAGTTTTCCTCTGTCAGTCCCTTTTCAAGCAGCTCCATTACGCCTGCCTTTTTGAATACTGTTATTGCTGAATAGCCCGGATATATGGTGTTTCTTGTTCCTTCATAAAGCAGCCATTGTTTCATTTCGTCTGTTTCAGGCTCAAGCTCATTAACAGCCTCTATCCTGCCCCAGCCGTCTGCACGCTTTGCCATTTCAAATACAAGCTCATTTGCATTATCAAGAGTTTTGACTGCCCACATACAATAAAGAGTAAATTCATTGCAGGATGAAAGATCAAGTATCGCATCTATAAGCTTGTCGCTGAAATCACCGAAAAGCTCAAGTATCGTAAGTCCAAGCTTAACACATTCCTTATTTTTTGAATCTACTGTCAGCCATATTGCATAGCGGAACATATTGTTCGGGTCAAGCTCATCCTGATGCTGAAGAATAAAGTTCTGTACATTGTCTGCAAGTGTCAGGACGCTGAATTTATTCTTTTCAAAATACTGTTCTGTAACTTCAAGGATATCGTCATTATCCCCTTCTGCTGCCTGTTTTATAATATCCTCAAGCTCACCAAGCTCATTAATCTGCGGCTCGCTGTGATAGAGAAGTATTCCGTCAAAGGCACCGTCAACAAAGGACTGTCCGTCATCGTCGGTTCTCGGCTCAGGAAGATTAAAGCCATCGGGAAGGAAGCCGTCATTGATATTCTCTCTGATATAGTCAAGTATCGGATATGTCAGCTTTTCAGGCTTACGCTCAAAGCTGCTTTCATCAACATCATATTCTTTTTCGAGAACCCTTGTAAATTCCTTGCTGCCGTTTCTTTCGTCAAACTTGTCTGCAAGCTCCTTACCCTTTTTATAGAATATCTCTTTCAGATCGGTTATTGCATAGACATTATCTTCATTGATGAAATCCTCATCCCTGAACGGAAGTCTTACTCTGATATTTGCAGCTCCCTTTTTTTCAAGCTGAAGCATAAAATAATATATGCCCCTGTATATTTCAAAGATATCGTTCGGATTTGAATTTTCGTCGATCTGAGCTAAAAGCTTTTTCATTATCTTGATACCCTTATTGATATCTGAATGAGCATAAACTACAAGACATTTTACCTTATCCGGAGTAAGCACACTCTGATCTGCAAAATCCCTGTTGATAAGATGATATGATTTATTTGCAAATCTGTCTGCGTTTTCGAGATCGCCGTTTTCAAGATAATACTCTGCGATATGAGCAAAAGCAGCATGAGGCTGTTCCGCACAGGTAAGCTTACCCTCAATAAGCGGCTGTGCCTTTTTAACAACATCTTCAATGCTTTCATGCATATGCATCATATATCTCAGATGATCGGATGTTTCGCAGGCAACACAGTCGCTGAGTTCATCCCTTCTGCATTTCTGCATTTCCTCATGTGCCTGCTGCATTGTAAGTCCGCAGAATACTCCGTCCTCTCCGAGATATTCAGGTATAAAATGGCGCAGTGCTTCGTAATATGTACGCAGATTATAATTGAAGCGTTTGCAGAATTCCCTGTACTGATTATAGATATCCTCAATCTGTGAAAGCGGTATCTGATAGAATTCCTCAACATTACCGATTATCCATTTATATGTCCACATGACATCATGGTTATATTCCTCGTGCTTATCGGGATGCTTTTCAAAATAAGCTACATATTCCGGAAAAAGGATAATTGCATTATAGCTGTTTCCATGCATTACATCCTCATTCATATATTTATAATACAGCTGCAATGCTCCGTCCACATCCTGCTGTTCAAGAGCATAGTCAAGTGCTGCCTTTATACCCTTAGCCCTTGCCTTACCTCTCTCAAGACCCTCATAGAATTTTTCCTCATATTCTTCTATGTACATTCAAATCTGCTCCTTTCATTCTGAAATCTTACGGTATTTGTAACCAATTAAATTATGACATAAAGCAATTAAAAAATCAATTAACATAATGTAAACAAAATAAAAACCGGCGTGCTGCCGGTGTCGCAATGCGCTATAGCTTCGCTTACACTGCGCTCTTGCCTACCAACCAGTAATGTCGAAGTCGCTGCTCAGTCTTTTTCTGACCTATGCTTTCATGTTGCCCGGCTCATGGTTTTTAAGTATTTTGTTTTGCCAATTATAAAAAAGAGACTGTTCCGAAAAACAGTCTCCTGAAAATTTTTAAGTTTAGGTCAAGCCTTTTTAAAGGCTTGCGGGGTTCAGGGGCAGCGCCCCTGATGGGGTTTGGGGCAAAGCCCCGATTATTGTCATGGCTTGATGACGTCTATGCCCATGTAGGGACGGAGTACCTCCGGTACTGTTACGCTGCCGTCAGAATTCTGATACTGCTCAACGATTGCAGGAATAACACGGCTTGTTGCAAGACCGGATGCGTTGAGGGTATGTGCAAAATGCATCTTCTTGTCCTCGCCTCTGTAACGGATGTTACCTCTGCGTGCCTGATAATCTCTCGCATTTGAAGCAGAGCTTACTTCCTTGTAGATTTCCATTGAAGGGATCCATACCTCTATATCATATGTTCTTGCCATTGAGAATGAGCAGTCGCCTGCTGCTAACTTGCTCAGACGATAGTGAAGTCCAAGCTCCTGAACAAGTCTTTCTGCCTTTTCGACAAGCTCCTTGAATGCGATATCAGACTTGTCGTCCTCTGTATACTGAACCATCTCTACCTTGTTGAACTGATGTCCGCGGATCATGCCTCTTTCCTCGCTGCGGTAGCTGCCTGCTTCACGGCGGTAGCATGGTGTATATGCGATATACTTTCTCGGAAGCTCGTCCTTTGTAAGTATCTCATCTCTGTGTATATTAACAAGAGCTGTTTCAGCTGTCGGCAGCATGAATTTTTCATCGCTGCTTGTTGTGTTCTGTATCCAGTATACCTCATCTCTGAATTTCGGGAACTGACCTGCAACATATCCGCACTGATAGCCAAGCATATGGGGCGGAAGAATAAATTCAAAGCCGTCGTTGATATGCTCGTTGATAAAGAAATTCAGAAGCGCCCATTCAAGTCTTGAGCCCCATCCTCTGTACAGCCAGCTGCCTGCACCTGCGATCTTTGCGCCTCTCTGATAATCGATCATACCAAGGCTCTCGCAAAGCTCAACGTGATTTTTCATCTTAAAATCAAACTGCGGCTTCTCTCCGAAATAACGCACAGGCTCGTTCTGCTCCTTGCCGCCTGCTGCAACATCTTCATCCGGAAGGTTCGGCAGTGACAGAAGAAGATCCTTCTGCTTTTCCTCAAGCTCTGATACCTTAGCGTCGCCCTCCTTGATCTGAGCGACAAGCTCCTTCATCTTTGCCATGATCTCGCTTGCATCTCCGCCTGCCTTCTTGATCTGGGGAATCTGCTTGCTTGCAGCATTCTGCTCAGCCTTCATAGCCTCAACCTTGCCAAGCTGCTCACGCTTTGCAGCGTCAACCTCTCTGATCTGGTCAACAACGCTGTCAAGATCCATTTCTCTCTTTTTGATACGAGCCTTTACCTCGTCCGGATTATCTCTGATAAGTTTAATGTCGATCATTGTTATTTCTCCTTTTATAAACATTTATATATTTATCCTGCCATTCCGGCGGATTCTATACCTTTATCAAAATATAATATCTGCTTTTCTCAGCTTCTGTCAAAAAGCTTTGCAAGCTCTGCAAGATCGTCTTCGCTGTAAAACTCTATTTCAAGTATACCGCTCGCTCCGTCCTTTGCATTCCTGACCTTTACCTTACGGCTCAGATGCTCGTTAAGCGCAAGCTCCACCTCATCATAGAATGAATTTCTGCTGTGGGTCGGCGCAGCTGCTTTTTCTTTTTTCTGATCCTTTGCTTTTTTCGCAAACTTCTCAATATCACGAACCGTCAGGTCGTTTTTTTCTATCATCTCAGCTGTCTGTATCAGCAGCTCCTCATCCTCAAATGCAAGCAGCGCTCTTGCGTGTCCTGATGATATACTACCGTTTTTCACCATATCAAGCACGACCTCCGGAAGCTTCAGAAGTCTCATTGAATTTGCTACGACAGGACGGCTTTTGCCGACAGATTTCGATATCTCATCCTGTGTGAGACCGTATTCCTCTGACAGGGTTTTATATCCCAAGGCTTCTTCAACAGGATTCAGGTTTTCTCTCTGAAGATTCTCTATCATGGATATCTGCATCATCTCGGCGTCATTCATTTCCCTGATGATGACCGGTACTTCTGTTATTCCTGCCATACGGCTTGCACGCCATCTTCTTTCGCCTGCGACAAGCTGATATCCCCCGTCCGGCAGCGGACGTACAAGCAGCGGCTGCAATATTCCGTGCTGTGCAATCGAATCCGCAAGCTCTCTGAGCGCTTCTTCGTCAAAATCATGTCTTGGCTGAGAACGGTTCGGTTCTATTTCTCCGATTTTCAGAGTGACAGCTCCGCCTGCGTCCTCTGTTTCATTTTCCATAAAAATAAGATCCAGACCCTTTCCGAGTCCACCTCTTTTAGCCGCCATTTTTTCGACCATCCTTTACTGCTTTTATCTTGATCTAAGACAGGCTTGTTCCGGTTCTTCCCGACCTGCGCCTGTAAGTTTCATTATTTTTTCCATAGCCGCAGTCATTGATTTTCCACTATGTATTCTGCAAGCTCCATGTAGGCTGCTGAGCCTTTGCTGCTTTTATCAAAATACATTATAGGCATACCAAAGCTCGGCGCTTCCGAAAGCCGTACTCCCCTGGGAATTACGACGGGGAATACCTTTCTCGGGAAGAATTTCTTTACCTCCTGAACTACCTGCTGTGTAAGGTTCAGTCTGCCGTCATACATCGTAAGAAGTACGCCTTCGATATCAATATAATTATTGAATCTTCTTTTTACTATCCTTACGCTGTTCATAAGCTGTGACAGTCCCTCAAGCGCATAATATTCAGGCTGTATCGGTACAAGTATCGTGTCTGCTGCACAAAGTGCATTTGTCGTTATCAGTCCGAGAGACGGCGGACAGTCAATAAATATGAAATCATATTCAGATTTTACAAGTGCAAGTGCATTCTTCAGCCTTGACTCTCTCTTATCAATATCTGCAAGCTGAAGGTCTGCCGCTGCAAGCTCTATATTTGAAGGTATGATATCAAGAGATTCATATTCAGTATGAAGTAAAGCTTCCTCCGCCTTCACTCCATCTATGAGAATATCATAGGATGAATATTTTATCTGCCTTTTATCTATCCCTACTCCGCTTGTTGCGTTTCCCTGAGGGTCAACATCTACAAGAAGGCATTTTTTCCCAAGCTTGCCTATCCCTGCACTGACATTGACAGCTGTCGTTGTTTTTCCGACTCCGCCCTTCTGATTTGTCACTGCTATTATTTTTCCCATATACATTCCTCCGAATCTGAGGTTTTTCTTTCCTTCCGAAAAATCTGATGTTTCACATGAAACATTTTCATCAGACTACAGATATTATTATAACAAATTTGATGCAATAATTAAATAGATATCTGCAATTTATTTGATTTTTTTATTATCGGAAAGCAATTTTCATTGTCAAAGGCAATATAAAATACAGCGACCGGACCAATATACTTCGGTCCGGTCACTGTACTATGTTTTGGAAATATGGGTTCTTCCTTATACTCTATGCTGTTTTTGGTCTGATAGGCTCGCTGTCGCCCTTATTCTTTGGTATTCTGACCTTATATTCAATATAATCCTCTGTTTCGGTCTGGCTTGTTACTGCATCTATGCCAGTTGAACGGATAGATTCAACAGCCTTGTTTATCGTATTCTCAAGTATTTTAATATCCTTGATAACAAGTCTGGTTTTCTGGTTTTTAAACTTATCTCTGTTTTTGCCTGAAAGAACAGTATCTATGTATCTTTCAGACTGTGTTACATTAAGTCCCTTTGTAATTATCTCTCCGAGTACGATTCTTCTTGTTACAGAGTCTTCAAGCTTCAGAAGTGCTTTTGCATGGCGCTCTGTCAGACGGTACTTTTGAATGATATCCTTTTCTTCCTGCGTCAGCATAAGCAGACTAAGCTTATTCGCTATTGCCGACTGCCGTTTTCCAAGCCTTCTTGAAACATCCAGCTTTGACAGATTATATGTTTTCATCAGTCTGTCTATTCCCTCTGCCTCCTCGAAGAAATTGAGGCTGCATCTTTGAAGATTCTCGATCAGTGAAAACTGATCTGCCTGACTGTCTGTGCAATTAAGAATAATACAAGGCACTTTTCTGTTTCCGCACATTGCAGCAGCCCTGAGTCTGCGTTCACCTGCTATAAGCTCGTATTCGTCCTTACTTATCCGCCTTATTATCAGCGGCTGAAGGATACCATTCATCTTGATGCTTTGTGCAAGCTCCTTCATTTCCTGTGCAGAATAAAGCTTACTGCTCTGAATATGGCAGGGTCTTATTCTTACAATTGGAATATCGTATATTCTTCTTCTGTCGATACCGATATTTAAAAGCACATCCGTCACTCCCTTCATGCAGTTATAATAACATATATTTACTGCGGCTTCTGTCAAAGTATGTCAGCTTTTAAATTTCTTTTACTTTTTATCCCTGCATTATCATAATTTCCTATGATAACTAATTGATTGTTTCGTATAAAGCTCTATCTTATACTTTGTGAATGTTTTGCTCACGTTTTCAACATTTATTAACCTTGATTATCCACAACCGTACTCTTTGTTTAAGTAATATTATATTGTTTAAAAAATGCCTTTATAATCAGCCTTTTGCATATTCAGAATAATAATCCAAATCAATAGAAAAACAAAGTTTTCAACATCGTATTTTTGAAATGTTGAAAACTTTGTTTATTACAGCTGTTAGATTTTTATATTTCTGTACAGTGCTGTATTATTATATTTTCAGTGGGCAAGAGCGAAACGCAAGTAAAGCGAACAGCGCGCTCTGACACCAGCGACACGTCGGCGGCGGTCAGATAGGATTTTTATTGATTTTCTGACCCCTTCGGGGATACTTATCGGGAGTTGGCTTTATCTTTGAAATATATATAAGAGTTCTGCTGCTACCGTCCGGGAGGATCAGAGTGTCAGAGTTTTCAACTTTTCCTCCTAAAATGTTGAAAGCTTTTTCAGCCGCTTCAATTTCCTTTTCTCCGTCCGGACCTTTGAAGGAAATAAAAGCACCTCCGGTTTTTACATATGGCAGACAATACTCGCAAAGAGCCGGCAGATTTGCAACAGCTCTTGAAACTGCAAGATCAAAGCATTCTCTGTATTCCACTTTTCTTGAGCCTTCCTCTGCTCTGCTGTGTACAAGCTCAGCCTTTATATTTATCTCTCTGCACACTTCTCCAAGAAATACAAGCCTTTTATTCAGACTGTCGAGCAGTGTCAGATCAATTTCCGGACGCATTATTTTCAGCGGAACGCCCGGAAATCCTGCTCCCGTTCCGATATCAATAACTCTGCCCTTTATCTCATGGTATCTGAGCAAGGCAATACTGTCAATAAAATGCTTTACCGCAATACCTTCGTCATCGGTAATTGCTGTAAGATTCATTTTTTCATTCCAATCCTTCAGCATTGCTGCATACTTTTCAAACTGCTCAAGCTGCTGACTGTTAATTTCAATATCATTTTCGGAACACCATTTTTTAATTATTTCTGTTATAGTTGAATTCTTATTAAACTCCACTCTCCACACCCCACTCTTCACACTCAATCACCTGTTTTTCATTGCGGACAGATATATTATAAGCACCGAGATATCTGCCGGACTTACACCTGAAATACGGCTTGCCTGTCCTATGCTTTCCGGACGGACTTTATTAAGCTTTTCTCTTGCTTCAAGTCTGAGACCGTCAATTGTACTATAATCTATATCATCAGGCAAAAGCTTTGACTCAAGTCTGCGCACCTGATCTATTATTATCAGCTGGCGCTTTATATAGCCTTCATATTTTATCTCTATCTCTACCTGTTCAAGAACATTTCTGTCTGTTTCATTTCTTGTTTTATCAACAGTTGTCAGCACTTCATAATTAAGCTCAGGTCTTTTTATCAGATCAGCAAGTCTGACTCCGGTTTTTATCTCGGAGGTATTTCTTTCCCTGAGAATACTGTTTATTTCCTCTGACGGTGATATTACAGTTGTCCTGACCCTTTCAAGCTCATTATTTATCCTTTCAAGCTTTCCCTGAAATCTATCCCATCTGTCATCACCGATCAGACCGATCCTTCTGCCTGTCGGCGTCAGACGTACATCAGCATTATCCTGACGTAAAATAAGTCTGTATTCGCTTCTTGAGGTCATCATCCTGTACGGATCGTTGCAGCCCTTTGTCACAAGGTCATCAACAAGCGTTCCTATATAGGAGCTTGCCCTGTCAAGTATCATCGGCTCTTTTCCCTGTATTTTCAGCGCTGCATTCACACCTGCCACAAGTCCCTGGGCTGCCGCTTCCTCATAGCCTGAGCTTCCGTTGAACTGACCTGCGCCATACAGTCCGGGAAATTCCCTGAATTCAAGAGTCCTGTTCATCTGCACAGGATCAGCACAGTAGTATTCGATTGCATAAGCCGGGCGCATGACAGTGCAATGCTCAAGCCCTTTTATCGTATGGTAAAAATCAAGCTGAACATCCTCTGGCAGCGAGGATGACATACCCTGAATATACATTTCCTCAGTATCAAGTCCGCAGGGTTCGATAAAAAGCTGATGTCTCGGCTTATCAGAGAAGCGGACGATCTTATCCTCAATACTCGGACAGTAACGTGGTCCTATTCCCTCGATTTTTCCACTGTACATTGGTGATCTTGAAATATTGTCAAGTATGACCTTCTTTGTATTTTCGTTTGTCCAGCTGACGTAGCATTTCACTTTATTTTCTCCCGGGTCTGTCGTATCATAGGAAAACGGAACTATCGGATCATCTCCGCTTTGTTCTTCAAGCTCTGAAAAATCTATACTTGAGCGGAGAACTCTTGCAGGAGTACCTGTTTTGAAGCGTCTGATACTCATTCCCATCTTTTCAAGCGAATCAGGAAGATATTTTGCCGGGAACATTCCGTCCGGTCCGCTTTCATAGGATACCTCACCCACATATATTTTTCCGCCAAGATATGTGCCTGTTGCAAGTATTACAGCCTTTGACCTGTACTGAGCTTCAAGTCTTGTTGTAAGCACCCACATTCCGTCACTGTCTTTTTCAAGCTCGGTTATCTCAGCCTGACGTAGTTCAAGATTTTTCTGAAGCTCAAGTGTATGCTTCATTCTTGCACTGTACGCCCTTCTGTCAATCTGTGCTCTGAGAGAATGTACAGCCGGACCCTTTCCCTTGTTGAGCATCCTGCTTTGAAGAAAGCAATCATCAGCAGCCTTTCCCATTTCTCCGCCAAGCGCATCAATTTCTCTGACGAGATGTCCCTTTGCAGTTCCTCCTATTGACGGATTGCAGGGGCAGTTACCGACTGCATCCATATTGATGGTGAAAACACCGGTTTTGCATCCGAGTCTTGCTGCTGCAAGTCCGGCCTCAATTCCGGCATGACCTGCACCTATTACAGCTATATCAAATTCTTCCGCTAAAAATTTCATACTTCTCATTCCTTTTTGACTATTGCTGAATACTGACTCGCCATGATAAAGCGGACAATAACAGTCTACTATATTATAAAACATTATTCTCAAATTGTACAGTAGATTTCTCACCGGCGTGCCGCCGGGGTCGCGATTCACGGCTTAGTCAGTCTGAAAAAGTTTTTTAAGGGCACCGCCAGACTTTTTGAGCCTGAACTGCTGACATTATTTCTGCTTTAAAACTCCCAGAACTATTTTACACGAACCTCACCGCCGGCGCCGGCGTGCCGCCGGGGTCGCGATTCACGGCTTAGTCAGCCTGATAAGGTTTTTTCCAGGCACCGCCAGACTTATTCAACCTGAACTGCAACAGAATAAAATTCAAATACCTGTTGCCAACTATAATTTTACACTTACGGCGTGCCCAGCGTGACGTCAATGTCATTAACTTAACTAATTTTTAAAACTTCGCCCGCCTTTTATGATTCACGTTTCAGTCTTTCCAAAACTCCCATGTTTTTAGCAAACCTTCTTCATAGATGCAGCAGAACCATCTGTCTATTGTTTCACATGAAACAAAACAGCGAATGACCAGAAAATCATTCGCTGTTTTGTTATACCTGAATCCGTGAAACTCATTATTGATTGTTCTGAAAAACCCAGAGATAATGCGTTGTTTTATGCATTTCAGGTTTTTAAGTTGTTCACCCATA
>CACWVH010000004.1:0-34721 GCA_902764235.1 uncultured Ruminococcus sp. | reverse complement strand
CACCCCTAGGGCACTTCCTTCGGGCGCCTGCCGCCTATCTGAAATGAAAACCCGGAAGGTTTAAAAAAACGATTTAATTCAATTTCACGGATTCAGGTTATAGTCAGTTTATTATTCTAACCAAATCTGAGAAACTCTCAGAATAAAGTATCAATATGAATATACAGAGGTAATACCGAAATATTCCTCAAGAGTCTGACCTGACTGTGTAAGTACCTTAGCAAGCTCCTTGCCAACATATCGTATATGCCAGCTTTCATATTTATAGCCGGTGATATTTTCCTTTCCCTTTGGGTATCTTATTATAAAACCGTATTTCCAGCAATTATTTGCAAGCCATTTAGCTTCGGCAGTATCGGCAAAGGAATCATAAACACTGTTGATATCCATTGCAAGACCTGTCTGATGCTCGGAATGACCCGGACGTGCTGAAAATCTGTCTGCCTCTTGCTTGCCGCTTCGTGCACAATAGCTTTCATATAAATATGACTGCGTTTCATAGCTTCTGTAGCCTGAAACTATATTCAGATAAATACCGTCCTTTGAAGCATCTGAAGCCATACTGTTAAATGCAGCAAGCGCTGTACTGTTCAGACCGCTTCCATAGCTTTTCGGAAGCGAATAGGTCTTGTTTACAACAAGTACACCGTCGATATATGTAACTCCATTGCGGTTTTCAATAATATGCTTATTTCCTACAATGACCTTGCAGCTTTTTTCAATACCGTTGAACAGTCTCACCGTCACCCATGCAGTACCATCAGAAACAGCTGTGAACTCTGCTGTTCCATCTGTCTTTGTCATTTTTAAGACCCTGCTGTCACTCGAACGGAAAATCACTGATCTGCTGAAAGTATTTGCAGGCAGTGTAACATTCAGCTTTGATTTTTCTCCTGATTTGAGATATATTATACTTTTATCAAGAGAAACACTTGTTGGCGCAGGTTTTACAGTTATCTTACAGTTTGCCTGTTTACCGTTATACAGCCTGACATATACCCATGCAGTACCTGTTCCCACTGCCCTGAGCTCCCCGACCCAGTTTGTTTTTGTCATTTTTATGATACTGCTGTCAGAAGAGCTGAATGTTCTTAAAGATGAAGCAGTCTTATCGGGAATTACCGCAGAAAGCTTAAAGCTTTCGCCCTTTCCCAAGGTAAGAGAGGAATAGTTCATCCTGACGCTCTGAGGTGCAGCTTTAACATTTATTTTGCAGCTTGCCTCTTTGCCATTATAAAGTCGTACTGTAACCCATGCCGTACCGGTGCTGACAGCCTTGAATTCACCGACCCAGTCTGTTCTTGTCATTTTTATGATCTTGCTGCTTCTTGTACGGAAGGTGCGGACAGATGAAGCAGTATTCTCCGGAAGAAGCGCAGAAAGCTTATAGCTCTCTCCTACTCCCAGCGAAACAGAGGACTTGTCAAGGCTTACTTTTTCAGGCTGTTTTTTGACATTGATCCTACAGCTTGCTTCCTTACCATTATAAAGTCTTACCGTTACCCATGCAGTTCCCGTACCGACAGCCTTGAATTCACCGATCCAGTCTGTTCTTGTCATTTTTATGATCTTACTGTTGCTTGTACGGAAGGTACGTACTGCTGCAGCAGTGTTTGCAGGTATAATTGAAGTTAATTTATAGCTTTCGCCTACTCCGAGAGTAATTACGGATTTACTCAGCTTTACACTCTGAGGTGCGCTTTTTACTGTGACCTTGCATGATTTGACAGCTCCGTTAGCATATGCAGTTATCGGCGCTATTCCTTTTGAAACACCTGTTATATTACCATATTGATCCGTCGCAGCAATGCTTGCAGCAGAACTATTCCACGTTACAGCTTGATTAGCTGTAAGCTTGTAGGTTTCTCCAATACCAAGTGATAACTGATAATTGCTCAATTTGATATTTGTAGCGGCTGCATTGACAATTCCTTTGTGTGAAATCATGTTTTCAACATTTTGTTCAATAAATGTTGAAAACATAACCGTTCCAAAAATCAATAATATAAAAAATAATATTCCGACTTTTAAACCTGTTTTTTGCTTCATTAAAAAATCCTCCATGAATTTTCAGCAATTAATATATTATATAACATAAGTTATATAATATATGTTATAATTAACAAATTTGCACAAAAGTTAATAAAAAAACTAACGAAAGTACCTATATTATTATTTTATCATTATGGACAAAATTCGTCAATGATAATACTCAATCTCATATTTATTTAACAGAAGCACAAAATTTTAAGGAAACATTGTATGCATACCAGATCATATAAAAGGAGGCATACCTGACCATGGCATACCTCCTGATAAATAACATCTATCTTATTTTCCAACACAGAAGCTTGAGAACACCTTATCTACAACAGCCTCTGTCACTCTTTCCCCGGTAAGCTCAAGAAGACAATTGATCGCATCCTCTATAACGATAGTAACAGCATCAAAGGTTATACCCATAGCAAGTGCTGACAATGCCTCTTCGACAGAGCTGAGAGCCTTCAAAGCGTCATTGTATTGTCTTTCATTTGCAAGTATACCCTGAGAAGGATCAAGCTCCGAAGTTCCGGCAATTTCAGCAACAGCCCTTTCAAGTGCAGCAGTATCGCTGTCATTTTTTGCAGATATGCAAACCACATGAGACATTCTGCTTTTAATATAATCATCGTCTATTTTTGCCTCGAGATCGCTTTTATTGATAACTGCTACAGCCGGAGCGGAGCGAAGCATTTCAATCAGTTCGATATCCTCATTATCAAGCGGAGTTGATGCATCAAAAACAGCAAAAACAAGTCCTGCACTCTGAAGTCTGTCCTTAGCCCTCTGTACGCCTATGCTTTCTACAATATCATCTGTAGATCTGAGTCCTGCCGTATCGGAAAGCCTGAGTGGAACATTTCCCAGCATGACAGTTTCCTCTATGATATCTCTTGTCGTACCCGGGATATCAGTAACGATAGACCTTTCACAGCCGGCAAGAAGATTCATAAGCGTTGACTTGCCGACATTCGGTCTTCCGGCAATGACGGTATCCACACCCTCACGCATAATTTTCCCGGCATCATATGTTGACAAAAGTGCAGAAAGCTCCTTTCTGCATTTTTCAAGACCCTCCCTGAGCTCATCCTCGTCAATTTCAGGTATTTCATCCTCCGGATAATCTGCCCATGCAGCGAGGTGTGCTGCAAGAGTAAGAAGCTCATCCCTGACTGAATCTATCCTTTTTCTGAGTCTGCCCTCCATAGTAGACAGGGCAGCTCTTGCAGACTGAGAACCGGAAGCAGATATTATATCCATCACGGATTCAGCCTCTGTCAGTCCGAGCTTGCCGTTTAGAAAGGCTCTTTTTGTAAATTCTCCTGCACCTGCCGGATCTGCACCATGAGAAAGTACGGCACGCAGAACTCTCCGGGTGATATACATACCTCCGTGACAGGAAAGCTCAACAACATCCTCTCCCGTATAGCTCATCGGCGCTCTGAAAACAAGTGCAACAGCTTCATCTATTATCTCTCCGTCATCAATGATTTTTCCGAAGGAAGCAGTATAGCCTTTCATTTCAGTGATCCTTTTATCAGATACAGATTGAAAGACCCTTTCGGCAACCTCCAGCGCATTCTCTCCCGATATTCTTATCACACCCATTCCCCCGACTCCATTCGGCGTCGAGATTGCAGCAATAGTATTTTCCATTTTATTTTACTCCTTCCGGGTCCCGGGCTTATTATCTGCACCCGTGAGATATATTTCCGGTCTTCTTCAGAATAGAATTATCTGATGAAATTTATAACTCAAACTTCCCACTTGATATTATACTGTCGAAATAGTTGGCTTATTATCAGGTGTTGAAAGTACGATTAATACTTGAATTGAACAGTAAAATGGTATGGGAAGTTTAAGCTTACAATAAAACGGGACGTTCAGAAATGAACGTCCCTTGATAATTTATTATGGCTTTTTAATTTCGATCTTGCCGTAAAGTGAGGTATCGGGACGCTCGTTAATGCTCTCCCTTACCTTTTCAGATGACTTGTCATTTTCAAAGGTACTGAACATACTGTCCTGCGGATGAGATTCACCCTCGCTGTACTGTCTGCGCTGATAGCCTGTTGTACGGGGCTTGCGGTTGTAGGAGCCGTCCTTATTGAAGTTGCTGCTCCTCTTTCCTCTGTAACCGCCTCTGTCCTTATAATTCGGCTTATAGTCAGGATCAGGACCGACTACAACATGACGCTGAAGATTCTCTCCCTCACTCCATGAGGTAGCGCCTCTTACCTTCTGGACTGCTGTATGAATTATTCTTCTCTCATACGGATTCATAGGCTCAAGAGAGGTTTTCTGTCCTGTCTTGCAAGCCTTGAAGGCAAGCTTTCTGCCCAGTATCTCAAGTGTCTTTTCTCTTTTTTCACGATAGTTGCCGATATTGATCGAAATTCTGTAATATTCGTTGTCAACATGATTTGCAACAAGACCTGTGAGATACTGAAGAGCGTCGAGAGTTTCTCCTCTGTGACCAATGATAAAGCCGATGTCATCGCCTTCAATATTGATAACAGCTCCGCCCTCTGTTTCGTCAGCTGTCATTTCAAAATCCTTTATGCCAAGCTTGGTGAGTATCTCAGAAAGATAATCCTTTGCACAGTCAAGCGGAGTAAGCTCGATATATGCACGGATTATTGCAGGCTTTCCTCCGAAAAACAGCTTTTTCTTTTCGGGCTGCTGCAAAACCTCTATCTGAATATTTTCTGAACGAAGCTGCTCCTTAGCCTGCTGCTGAGCCTCTTCGATAGTATCTGCTGTAATTTTTACTTCTTTTATCATAACCATATCCTCCAGATGCTATCTTTTCCTTCCGAGATAGCTGCTTTTGTCGTTGTTTTTTACTGCTTTCTTCGACTTACTTTTTTTCGATGTATTATTCTTTTTCTTTTCTCCGGATGAAGCGGCATTATCTGAATGTGACATCATTTCATCAAACTCCGGATTGTCAATAAATGCATATTCAGCTTCCTGTTGTCTTCTCAATACTACTCTCTGTGCTTCCGCCTTTGCTTCCATAATGCTCGGACTGTAGAATTTATTCAGAATAAGCGATTGTGCAAAACCGAGGACATTTGATGCGATCCAATAGAAACCAACAGCTCCGGGAACGCTGTATGCGATCCATGCTGTAAAAAGCGGCATCATAAAAATCATAAGTATCATGCAGCCCTGAAGCTTCTGTCCGTTGATAAGCTGCATAATCAGCATACTTATAACAGATGTAAGAAAACAGAGAACCGGGATCAGCCACATCATTGATTCCCATGAGCTCTGGCTCGGAGTTGAAAGAAGATCAAGTCCGCAGAAATTAAAGCCTGAGCTGAAATCGTTAATGCTGCTTGCATCAGATGTATTGAAAATAGGCTTATTGTCAGAGATCAGATAATCCTGTAGTGATGAGAAATACTTTACAATATTTATCTCACCGTATCTGCCTCCCACTGAGGTTCCTACGGCAGGTATTGTGCCAAGCTTTGTAAGAGCAAGGCTTACCTTGTCTGCTGCAATATGCAGAGTGTTTGTCATCGGATTGATTACACTGTAATATACGCCGAACATTACAAGCATCGGAGCAAGCATCGGAAGACAGCCTGCTGTGGGGCTTACATTTTCCTTTGCCATGAGCTTCTGTACTTCTTCATTAGCTCTTACTCTGTCATTCCTGTATTTTTCCATTATCTCCCTTTGCTTTTGCTGGAAGCGCGCATTTGATGCCATAGCCTTCTGCTGCTTGACAGAAAATGGAAACAAAAGAACCTTTACTACAATAGTAAATAAAACAATTGCTAAACCATAATTCTTAGTAAGGTAAAATGCCGACCACAGAACATAGCCGAAAATACCTCCTATAAAATTAAACAAAGCTTCCATTAAAATAGATCATTCCCTTCACCCTTATACTTACTCAATCTCATTATCCCTGTTTTTATCATATACAATGCGCTTTGCTTTTACCTTCTTTTCAGGCACAGGATCATATCCCCCTCCCGAAAACGGATTGCAGCGCAATATCCTCCACATTGTCAGAGCACATCCTTTTATTGCTCCGAACCTCTCGATTGCCTGAATACCGTAGGAAGAACAGGTTGGGTAGTATTTGCAGCTTGGAGGAGTTCTGGAAGAAATATATTTCTGATAAAATCTTATAAGCCAAATAAGCGGGCGCTTCACTTCAAAACACCCGCCTCTTTCAGCTCTTTTTTCATAGCACGCAGAATATCAGTGCTTTTAACAAAAGGAGTCCTGCCTCTGGCAACAAAGACCAGATCGACTCCCTGCCTGACATCATCCGAAATCATGCGGTAGGCTTCTCTGATGATCCTGCGGGATCTGTTACGCATAACGGCCTTACCGATTTTTTTACTTGTAGTAATTCCGATCCTTGTGCAGCCGCACCTGTTTTTCATAACATATGTAACAAGCACTGCTGACTTAAAGGAACGGCCTTTTGAGTAAATTCTCCGGAAATCGTTATTTCTTTTTAAAGTGACAAGTTCACTCAAAGCAATCATCCAATCTTTAATCTACTCCCTGCGGCCGCCTGCATGAATTCGTCCTGCTGAAGGTGATCTCTGAAAAATCTTCTAATTTAAAAAAATTAAAAAGAATATTTAGCCGATTGTAAAACAGAAAAATACTTTTCTTTATGCGGTTTTTTGTATATAAAATCTTGAAAATTTTCTCCGTTTTTCAAGGATTTTCAGGTTTTTGGCGAGGTGTCCGCCCGCCTGCGGCAGGCAGACGACCTTTCGCCATTTTACAATCGGCTAAAAAAGAATATTCCAGAGATACCTTATCAAAGACCGGCAAATCAGTATGAAAGCCTTTTTCTTCCCTTTGCTCTGCGACGGGCAAGCACCTTGCGGCCATTAGCAGTAGCCATTCTCTTTCTGAAGCCATGCTCCTTCTTTCTGTGGAGCTTCTTGGGCTGATATGTTCTCAGCACGGAAATTCCTCCTTTCAAAGCTTGATACAAAAGTATCGTAAAACTGTTCAAGATATAACCTTGCACCGTAAAATTATAAACTATAAATACCGCTTCTGTCAATAAAAAAATTGAAATTTTATATGTTTTGACGCCTTATTTTTCATTTCAGACAACTAAGAGTGTTTTTTTTAGGTAATTATAGCTTATATTATCATAACTGTCAGAATAACAACAGCTATTTATTGTATATCCCGGCGTGCCGCCGGTAACATAGCTCATACAAAAATGAAAATACAGATACTCAGATACGCCGGTTAAAATATTTATAAATATTTATAAGCGAAGTTTATAACATCATATATGTTGAAAAGTTGAAAAGTTTATGATATAATTATTCTTGTATAAGTGTTTGCATATTCATAAAGGAAAATCTGATATAATAAAATGCATCAAAAATACAGATTATGCAGACCACTTTGAAGGACTTCATAAATAAAACTATCCTTGACATTGACTTACATACTTAAACTTCCCATACCATTTTACTGTTCAATCCAGGTAATAATCGTACTTTCAACAACTTTGGTTGTTTTCTTTTCGCCGCCCGCCGGAGGCGGGCGGCGAAAAGAAAACGCCTGATAATAAGCCAACTATTTCGACAGTATAATATATAATATCAAGTGGGACGTTTGAGTTACATAGCAAAAGGATAGCAGGAAATACTAAAACAGGAGAAAGGTAAACTATGGATTCATTCAATGAAGCATGGGACGTTATTTGCGAATATTGTAAAAGCAAAATAACTCAGATAGCCTATAATACCTGGATCAGCAAGATCCGTCCGGTAAAAATGGATTTTACCGAGGGTAAGGCTATATTAATGGTTCCGGCAGAATTTCACAGGCAGACACTTCTTAGAGGATATATGAATCTCCTTAATGAAGCATTTGCAAGTGTATTCGGAGACGGAGTAGAAATACTTTTAACTGTGCCTGATGAGGCGGAAATACAGGAAAAGGATAATACGGAAAATGTTGTCGACAGTGACTACGAGTTCACCTTCGATACATTTATAGTAGGCTCTTCAAACAAATTTGCTCATGCAGCCTCTCTTGCTGTTGCAACAAATCCGGGAAGAGCTTATAATCCCCTGTTCATTTACGGAAATTCAGGTCTCGGAAAAACTCACCTTCTTTATGCTATAAGAAGCGAGATACAAAAAAATGATCCCAAAAAGAAGATCATATATGTAAAGGGTGAGGATTTCACAAACGAGCTTGTTGAAGCTCTTATGAAAAAATCAAATATTGAATTCAGACAGAAATATCGTCAGTCTGATGTACTTCTCGTGGACGATATACAGTTCATCGGAGGAAAGGAATCCACACAGGAGGAATTCTTCCATACATTCAATACATTATATGAAGCAAAATGTCAGATAGTCCTTACCTCTGACCGTCCGCCCAAGGAAATAAAAACACTTGAGGACAGACTGAGGAGCCGCTTTGAATCAGGACTTATCGCAGATATACAGCCGCCTGATTTTGAAACAAGGATAGCAATAATAAGACGCAAGGCAGAGCTTTTGCAGATCGAGCTTCCTAATGACGTAACAGAATATATAGCAACAAGACTCAAGAGCAATATCAGACAGCTTGAGGGAGTAGTAAAGAAGCTCAAGGCAAAAAATCAGCTCTACGGAGACAAAATAACAATAAACATTGCTCAGAAAACGATTTCAGAGATACTGAATAACGATCAGCCGCCTCCGCTGACGGTAGAAATGATAATAGATGAGGTGGCAAGACATTTCGGACTTACAAGCGAGGATATCAGATCATCAAAGAGAAATTCAAATATTTCAAATGCAAGACAGATAGCAATTTACGCTGTAAGAGATATTACAAACATGTCAATGAATCTCATCGGAGAGGAATTTGGCGGAAGAGATCACTCTACTATTGTATATGCACTCAAGCAGATAGAGAAAAATATGGAAAAGGATCCAAAGCTGAAGGCTACAGTTGAGGACATAATAAAAAACATTAAAAACAGATAAAAACGGAATCAACAAGGTGTTGAAAGCTTTTGAACAATTCAACAAATCCGGTTGAAAAAAGATTTTTGTAATTACGTAAAATTTTAACTTTTTTTCAACATTTCACCAACATCATTCAACAGTGAAGTTAAAAAGTTAAAATAAGCTGTTGATTTTCAAAAAACGACAAACAGATTTTCAACAGTCCGGATCTACAGAAAAACCTTTTTTAATCAGCAAAAAAAGCATATCTCAACAAATCAACAGCCTCTACTACTATTACTAATAAATATATCTGTTCTTTATATAATTTTTATCCGCAAAGGAAGGATCAGTATGAAATTTGAATGTAACCGCCATACGCTGACAGAAGCAGTTACAAATGTTCAAAGAGCAGTATCGACAAAATCATCCACGCCTGCTCTTGAGGGTATACTCGTAAAGGCAGAAAACAATAAGCTTCAGCTTTACGGGTATGATCTCGATATATGTATAACAACAACAATAGAAGCCTCTGTCAGAGAAGAGGGTGCTGCAATAATCACAGCAAGACTCTTCTCAGAAATAATCAGAAAGCTTCCGGAAGATAATATAAAAATTGAAGTTGATGAAAAAAATATAGTTTATATCACAAGCGGCAGAGTTGATTATAAAATAATCGGAATGCCGGCAAGCGATTATCCGGAGATTCCGGATATCAGAAGTACAGACACCGTAAAAATAGACGGAGAAGCACTCAGCTCTATGATAAGACAGACTATATACGCTGTATCCGATAAGGATATAAAGCCTGCACATAAGGGCTCGCTTTTTGAAATTGAGGATGGCTATATCAGGATCATCTCAGTTGACGGCTACCGTCTTGCAATAAGAACGGAAAAAATCGACTACAATGGAGACAAAACCTTCATTGTTCCGGGAAAATCCCTGCTTGAGGTTGTCAAGCTTATAACAGAGGACACCAAAACAATAGATATAATCGTAAGCGGCAGACATATAATATTCAAGATAGGAACCTACAGTGTTATCTCAAGGCTTATTGAAGGAGAATTCATGAATTACAAAAGCTCAATTCCGAAGCTCCATTCTACAAAGCTGAAGGTAAATACAAGAAAATTCATAAACACAATAGAAAGAATGTCACTGCTTCTGACAGATAAAATGAAAAGTCCTATCAGATGCCTGATAGATGACGGAATGATAAAAACAAGCTGCAATACACCTCTCGGAAATGCCAATGATGAAATCGAGGCAGTTATAGAAGGAGAGGGAGTTGAGATCGGCTTCAATAACCGTTTTCTGCTTGACGCACTGAGATACAGCGAAACTGACGAGGTAAATCTTGCGCTCAACGGTGCGCTCAGTCCCATGGTAGTAACTCCGACAGAGGGAGACAGCTTCCTGTTCCTTCTGCTGCCCATGAGGTTGACAAGATGAACAGGGAAAAAATAAAGATCAGGGAAACAGAAGAATATATCCGACTTGATAATCTTCTGAAGCTTTCAGGCACAGCTGAGACCGGCGGTCATGCAAAGCTTGTAATACAAAACGGCGAAGTGAAGGTAAACGGCGAGGTCTGTACTATGAGAGGAAAAAAGCTCAGACGTGGAGATACTGCCGAATTTGACGGAGCTGTTTTTGAGGTGTGCTGATTTGTATTTAAAGCAAATAGAATTCAAAAATTACAGAAATCTTGAAAACTCATGTTTTGAACCTGTAAACGGTATAAATGTCATATGCGGGAGCAATGCTCAGGGAAAAACAAACCTGATCGAATGTATATGGCTTTTTACTGGAGGAAGATCCTTCAAAGGCTCAAAGGAAAAGGAGATAATAGCCTTCGGAAAGGAAAGGGCTGTTATCAATGCAGCCTTCAATACCGAGGGCAGGGATCAGACACTTGAAATCTCCATAGAAAAGGGAAAAAGAAAGGCTTCTCTCAACGGAATACCAAGAAAGTATCTTTCAGAGATAGTGGGAAAATTCTGTGCAGTCGTCTTTTCACCGGATCATCTGACGCTGGTAAAAAGCGGTCCGGATGAAAGAAGAAGCTTTATTGACGGTGCTATATGTCAGATCGACCCTATGTATGCGGCAAGACTTTCAAGATATAAGAAAACACTGAACGAAAGGAATAATCTGCTGAAAGCAATTCCCGGAAATCCTTCGCTCAGGGATACTCTTTCAGTATGGGATGAGGCTCTTGCCGGAGCAGGGTCAAAGGTCGCTGTCGAAAGAGCAAAATACATCGAAAAGCTTTGTTTCCCGGCATTGTCGTTTTATGACGGCATAAGCAGGGGAAAAGAAAAAATGACGCTTGATTACAGGATGAACTGTAAGGCTGAAAACAGATATGATATCGGAGAAATATATGAAAAAACACTTCTTGCTCTGAAAAACAAGCATGAAGAGGATATTTCCTGCGGATATACGACCTCCGGAATACACAGGGATGATATTGTCATAAAAATAAATGACAGGGATGCAAAAAGCTTTGGTTCTCAGGGACAGCAGCGTTCAGCAGTCCTGTCGATGAAGCTTGCAGAGGCTGCCGTTCTGGGAAAGGAAAAGGGAGAAAGCCCGGTTATACTTCTTGATGACGTACTAAGTGAGCTTGATCCGTCAAGGCAGGATTTTCTTCTGACAAAGCTCAGCGGTATGCAGGTATTCATAACCTGCTGTGAAAAAAATACCTATGCCGAAAATGTGATCTATGTCAGCGAAGGCAGGCTTTCTGCGGAGGAATAGTTATGTATATCCATATCGGAGGAAATACAGTGCTGAATACAAGAGATATCGTAGGAATATTCGATCTTGATAATTCCACGGTATCATACAGGACGAGGGATTTTCTTGCAAAGGCACAAAAAGAAGGAAGAATAATCAATGTCTCTCAGGATCTGCCGAAATCATTCATAATATGCAGGGAAAAGGGAGAGCATAAAATATATATTTGTCAGCTTTCACCTATGACAATTATCAAAAGAACAGATAAAAGATAAGGGGTATATGAAGAAAGGAAGGATCTCAATGGCAAAAAGATTGCTTACAGAATGTCCGTACTGTCACAGAAAGGTATCGTTCTTCGGTGCGGCTATACTTAAAACAAGAGGTGAGCATAGCTGCTCAGGCTGTAAATGCATATCTAATGTTGTGATAAACAAATCAATATACGGAATTGCGAGTGCGACGGTCGTACTGTCGTTCCTGATACTTTTCCTTTATTCGATGTTCGGGGATCATGGCAATATATGGGGTATATTCTATGTTCTGGCGCCGTTCCTTATATTTTATCTTATCGTTCCGTATTTTGTAAGGCTTGAGCCATGCAATGACAAATCAGCAGTTAAAAAGCTTCACAGAAAAATAAGCCCGATACCGGAGGAAAAAACAGAAAGCTTTGTTCAGGAGCAGCCCATTGATCTTGATATCGGAGATGATTTCAGCTCAAGCTTTATGAAGGTAAAAAGCAGTATCAAAAGTGAACAGAGCGAGGATCCGGAATTCAGGGACAGCAGGATAATTGATGAAAACGAACCTGTGGAGGATATCAGCTCCGGACTTGATATAGATATTACCGGAAGCATGAATAATACAGAGAATGACTCTCTGACAGATAACGGAAATGAAGCAGAAGAACCCGAAGAGCCTTATCAGGAGACTGATGAGACAGAAGAGGGAGAAGCTCAGCCGGATGAAAAAAAGGATGACGGAAAGGATGAGGCACCTGCCGGAGAAGGTGCAGATGTTTCATTTATTTTCGGAAACGGAAAATAATAAAAAGAGGTGCAGATATTGCTGAAATTGCCTGTTTGTCCTCACTGCAAGGCTGTTTACAGCTACAGAGAGGTAAAAAGCATGAAGCAGGGCATAACGCTTTGCTATCATTGCAAAAAGAAATTCAGCGTGAGAAAAACAAAAGGTATGCTTTTGTTTATGTCGGTGGTCTGTCTGCTGCTTATTGCAGCAAACACGGCTGTCATGGTAACAAGTGAGAATTTTGTTCCTGTAATAATAATGCTTGCGGATGCAGCGGTTATTACAGCAGCTATATTTATGCTGCCGCTGACGGTAAGCTTTAAGGCAGAAAAATTTACCAAGGCGGAAAAACGCGAAAAGAAAAAAGAAAAGCGGCAATAAGCTGCTGCTTTTGATCTGTTTTTATATATAATCAGGGCATATTTTATCCCCTCAGACTAACGGAGGTAAGATCAGAAATGGATAACATGGAAAATATCGGTTACGAGGGCACTAACGATATTTCACAGACGGATGAAAAATACGGAGCTGACGAAATACAGGTTCTTGAGGGACTTGAAGCGGTCAGAAAAAGACCGGGTATGTACATAGGCTCCACCGGACCGAGAGGACTTCATCATCTTGTATATGAGATCGTCGATAACTCGATTGATGAGGCGCTTGCAGGCTATTGTACAAAGATAGATGTTGAGATACTTCCAGGCAATATCATAAGAGTAAGCGATAACGGACGCGGTATACCTGTGGGCATACAGCCAAAGCTTGGAATTCCGGCTGTTACAGTAGTATTTACTGTGCTTCATGCAGGCGGAAAATTCGGCGGCGGCGGATATAAGGTCGCAGGCGGTCTGCACGGAGTGGGTGCGTCTGTCGTTAACGCACTTTCGGAATGGACAGAGGTAGAGGTCTATGACGGAAGTAAAATATACAGACAGAGATTTGAAAGAGGCGCTCAGGTAACAGAGCTTCAGGAAACAGGAGATACAGAAAGAAGAGGAACTGTAGTAAGCTTCAAGGCTGACCCCGAGATATTTACCGAAACAACAGTCTATGACTATGAAACTCTTTCGATCAGACTTCGTGAGCAGGCATTCCTCAATGCAGGAATACATATCGAGCTGAAGGATCTCAGAGATGAAAATGAGATTGTAAGTGATGATTTCTGCTATGAGGGCGGCGTTTCAAGCTTTGTTGAATACGTGCATAAAAAACGCGGCCTTGATGTGATTCATCCGGATATCATGCACTTTACAGCAAAGAATGAGGATGATACAGCGTCAGCAGAGATAGCAATGCAGTATAACGACAGCTATAACGAGCTTTTGCTTTCCTTTGCAAATAATATACATACAAACGACGGCGGTACTCACGAGGAAGGCTTCAAAAGAGCACTGACCAGGGTTATGAACGATTATGCAAGAAAATTCAATATTCTCAAGGATGAGGATAAAAACCTCAGCGGTGAGGATATCCGTGAGGGTCTGACAGCCGTTATCAGCGTCAAGCTCAAGGATGCCCAGTTTGAAAGCCAGACAAAGGCAAAGCTTGGCAATACATCAATAAGAACACTTGTAGATAAGCTTATCAGCGAAAAGCTTGAACAGTATCTTGAGGAAAATCCGGCGACTGCCAAGGCTATCTTTGAAAAGGCTCTTACTGCGGCAAGGGCAAGAGAGGCAGCAAGAAAAGCAAGGGATCTTGCAAGAAGAAAAACCGCAATGGAGGGCGCAGGACTTCCCGGAAAGCTTGCTGACTGTCAGTCAAAGAATGTTGATGAGACTGAGGTATATATCGTAGAGGGAGATTCTGCGGGAGGCTCTGCAAAGAACGGCAGAGACAGACGCTTCCAGGCAATACTTCCGCTATGGGGTAAGATGCTGAATGTCGAAAAGGCAAGACTTGACCGTGTTTACGGAAATGACAAGCTTATGCCGGTCATCACAGCTCTCGGCTGCGGTATTGGTGACGAAATAGACCTGAGCAAGCTGCGCTATGGAAAAATAATAATCATGGCGGATGCGGATGTTGACGGCTCTCATATCAGAACGCTTATGCTGACATTTTTCTTCCGCTTTATGCGTCCGCTTATTGAGGAAGGTCATGTTTATATAGCTCAGCCGCCGCTTTACAGGATAACAAAGGGCAAAAGCGACCATTACTATGCATATTCCGATGAAGAAAGAGATAAGATAATGTCTCAGCTGGGCGGAAAATATGAAATACAGCGCTATAAAGGTCTTGGTGAGATGGATCCCCAGCAGCTCTGGGAGACTACAATGGATCCTTCAACAAGAATAATGCTCAGGGTAGATATGGAGGATGCAGCAGCAGCTGACGAGGTATTTACAATACTTATGGGCGACAAGGTTGAGCCGAGAAGAGAATTTATAGAGAAAAATGCAAAATATGTTCAGAATCTTGATGTATGATTTCAGGCATATGCATTGTTTTGGCTCGGCTGACCGGGCTTTGAAAGGAATAGATAAATGAGCGATAATGACAGTATTATGCCTTCGGGCAACAGTGAAGAGGAAAAAGAAATAAAGGAAATCGTAAAAGAGCTTGAAAATGCCGAAAATGAGGATAATCCCGAATGGGACGGAACTCAGGGAGAGCTTGTCAGCGATGATGATGCAGAGGAATATGAAATTCCGGAAACGGGATATAAGATCTCCTATGTTCTGACTCAGGAGGAAATGTACAAATGCCTTTATCACAGCAATATGTTCAAGACAAAGGGAACAAGGGCTGTTGTGCAGAGTGTGATCCTCGGGATCGCTGCAGTTATATTCTTCGTGATATATTTTACGACGAATTCCCAGTATAACAGGTATAATATCATTTTCGGAATTGTCTGTCTTGTGACCATAGCCGCAATATGGATTGTGCCGCATCTGTATCTGAAAAATATGTCAAGGATGATGGCTGACGGAAAGACGATAGAAGCACAGATTTATCCGACACATATTGATATAGGCAGAAATGACGGAAAATGGAGCATTGAGCTTGACGGACGTGCCCAGATTCAGGAATTTGACAATATCATAATGATATTTACCGATCACGAAAGAGCATTTGCCATTCCTGAAAGGGTGATCGAGCCGGATGTCTATAATGAGATCAGGGCGATACTTATGTCCGGAACAGAGCCTGATGAGGAAGAATGATATGGAAAAAATAAACAGACTTGAGATCACCGCCCGCTATGCGGAAACTGATATGATGGGAATAATACATCATTCGGTTTATCCCGTATGGTTTGAAGCGGCAAGAACAGAATTTATAAAAATGACCGGCATTACATACAGTGAGCTTGAAAAGCAGGGAATAATGCTGCCGCTTTCTGAGCTTTCCTGCAAATATATCCTTCCGCTGCATTATGAGGACAGAGTCATTGTGGAAACAAGGCTTTCTTCTCTTTCATTTGCAAAGATAGAATTTGCATACCGTGTACTTCTTGACGGAAAGGTAACTGCTGCCGGAAGGACGCTTCATGGCTTTGTTGACAGCAAAAGCTTCCGTCCGGTGAGCCTGAAAAAGGTCAGACCCGAGCTTTATGAAAAGCTCAGGGAAGTACAGACAAATGATTGGTGTTGATAAATATGGCGGCATCAGAAAAAAAGAGTATTCTGTCGTTCAGTGCCAAAAACAGGATAAGGGAATATTCGGAGGGCTATAAGCTTTATGAAATGAGAAGAGGCTTCGGTGCAGGAAGAGAAATAAAGGCGACCCTGTTTTTCTTTCTTGCAATGGGAATGCTGTTTATACTTATGCTTAAGGATTTTGATATTGCAAGGCTGCCGGTGTGTGCAGTTATTCTTCTGATCTGTATGCATATGTGCAGCTACTATATATTTATAATGCCGAAAAAGGCAAAGCTTATGGGTGAGCATATTTATAAAAGCTCAAGGCTTATCGGGAGAACATACAGCTATGATTTCAGCAAGGAATATTTCGTGATGAAAAATAAGTATCAATGTCTGAAAAGATATTATACTGAGCTTAGCGATTCATTTGAAACAGATGATTTGTTTGTTCTGATAGGCGGAATTGAAAATAAGCTTATCGTCATACCAAAAAGCTGTATGGAAAGCAGGGACGCAGAAAAATTATCCGGGATTCTCAGAAAAGAAACGATAAAACAATACAGAAGGCTGAAAAGCCGGAAAAGGAAGCATTGATGGAAAAGCTGAATGTAAGCTATCTGCCGACGCTGGAGGATCATATAAATATGACTCTTGAAAAGCTGCAGCTGTCTGTCCCGAAGGAAAATAAAATAATTTTCAGAATAATCGGAATAATAGCTGTGATGTGTGCGACAGCCGGCTTTATTAATCTCAATGAAAATATAATACAGACAATATGCTGGATAATTCTGACAGCAGCAGGTCTGTATATAATATCATATTATGATATTACAAGACCGTATCTTGAAAGGAACAGAGCATTAAGGTTCTATAATTATCATAAAAAGGATCTCTGCTCAAAAACAATAATGATAAAGGGCGGACTGCTTTGTGTCTCTGATGAAAGAAGCACAGTAAAAATACCGTTTGATTTCATATACAGGATAAGGCAGACAAAAAATACAGTATTCATCTTTTATGATGAAGCACAGTTTTGCTATATACCGAAAAGGGTGCTCAGTGAAGATCATATAAATGAGCTTTCAGAGCTGAAAAAACAAAGCATATGATAAAAATCAAGTTCATTAAACAGAAATATTACAAGTTAAAAGCTTAAAATTCCCATAACATTTTACTGTTCAATCCAAGTATTAATCGTACTTTCAACAACCTTGGATGTTTTCTTTTCGCCGCCCGCCGGAGGCAGGCGGCGAAAAGAAAACGTCTGATAATAAGCCAACTATTTCGACAGTATAATAACAAGTGGGAAGTTTGAGTTAAAAGCTTGATAAAAATATAAAGAGGTGTGAAAATTTGGATATACAGGAAGCATTATCTAAATCCAAAATTATAGATGTGGATATCGAAAGAGAAATGAAAAAATCCTTCCTCGATTATTCCATGTCAGTAATAGTATCAAGAGCTTTGCCGGATGTCAGAGACGGTCTGAAGCCTGTACACAGAAGAATACTTTATTCTCAGTATGAGGATAACCTTACACCTGACAAGCCGTATAAAAAATGCGCAACAACAGTAGGTAATGTGCTGGGTCGGTATCATCCCCACGGTGACTCATCTGTTTATGACGCTCTTGTACGTCTTGCACAGGATTTCTCAATGAGATATACCCTTGTTGACGGTCACGGAAACTTCGGTTCAGTTGACGGCGATCCGCCTGCTGCATACCGTTATACCGAGGCTAAAATGAGTAAGATATCTGTTGAGATGCTGACGGATATCGATAAGGAAACAGTAGATTTCATCCCGAATTATGACGACAGCCGTAAGGAGCCTTCTGTACTTCCGTCAAGATTCCCGAACCTGCTTGTAAACGGTTCAAAGGGTATCGCAGTAGGTATGGCGACAAATATTCCGCCGCATAATTTAGGAGAGGTAATTGATGCTGTTGACTGCGTGATCGATAACCCGGATGCTACACTTGACGATATAATGCAGCATATCAAGGGACCTGATTTCCCCACAGGCGGCATCATAATGGGCAAAAGCGGCATCAGGGCAGCCTATGCCACAGGCCGTGCTAAGATAACCGTCCGTGCAAAGGCTGAGATAGTTGAGGAAAAAAACGGCAGATTCAAAATTGTCGTTACAGAGATACCCTATCAGGTAAACAAGGCAGAGCTTGTTCTCAGCATTGCTGAAATGGCTAAGAGCAAAAGAATTGACGGTATCACAAATATCGAGGATCACTCTGACAGAAACGGTATGCATATTGAGATTACTGTGAAGAAGGAGGCTTCTCCGCAGATCGTTCTCAATAATCTTTATAAATATTCACAGATGCAGGTCACCTTCGGAATAATCATGCTTGCAATCGTCAACGGTGTTCCAAAGGTACTAAATCTCAAGGATATACTTCAGAATTACATTGATTTCCAGGTCGAGGTCATTACAAGAAGGACTCAGTATGATCTTAAAAAGGCTGAGGAAAGAGCACATATACTTGAGGGCTTGAAGGTCGCTATCGACTTTATTGACGAGGTAATAAGGATTATTCGTGCGTCAAAGGATCAGCCGACTGCAAAGCTCAGGCTTTCAGAGCGGTTCGGACTTGACGATGCCCAGACACAGGCTATCGTATCTATGAGACTCGGACAGCTTTCAGGTCTGGAAAGAGAAAAAATAGAGGAAGAGCTTGCCGGACTTATTGAAAAGATCGCAGATTATAAGGATATTCTTACAAACGGCGAAAGACTTCTCGGTATTATCAAGAGCGAGCTTAATGTAATAAAGAGAAAATACAGCGATGAAAGACGCACAGAAATTGCAATGGTCAGCGGCGAGGTTGATATTGAGGATCTTATTCCATATGAGGACTGCGTTGTCACCATGACAAACCTCGGCTATGTAAAGCGTCAGAAAATGGATACATACCATACCCAGCGCAGAGGCGGCAGAGGTATAAGCGGCATGAACAGGCGTGATGAGGACGTTGCAACAGATATGTTCATCATCGGAACCCATGATTATGTTCTGTTCTTTACGAATCTCGGCAGGGTATACAGGCTTAAATGCTATGAAATTCCCGAAGGCTCAAGAACCTCAAAGGGTATGAATATAAATAATCTTCTTCCTCTTTCTGCTGATGAAAAAGTAACCTCAATGATAAAGGTGCCTGAAAACGGCGATGAGGATATGTACCTTGTTATGATAACCAAAAACGGTATTATCAAGAGGACAGCCACAAAGGATTTCTATACCAACAGAAAGGGAGGACTTAACGCAATTTCTCTTGACGAGGGCGATGAGCTTACATGGGTGCGTCTGACAGACGGACATAACGAGCTGCTTGCCGCAACAAGAAACGGTATGGCTATACGCTTCAAGGAAACGGATGTACGACCTATGGGCAGAACCGCAAGGGGCGTCAAGGCAATAGCTCTGAGAAATGACGACTGTGTTATCGGTATGTCCGTACTCAGAGAGGGTGCGCTGATACTTACAGTTTCCGAAACAGGCTACGGCAGGCTTTCATATCAGTCTGATTACCGTGTACAGTCAAGAGGCGGCTTCGGTCTGACAAACTATCACACAGAAAAATTCGGAAAGGTCGCAGCGATAAAGGCTGTCGATCTTGATGATGATATAGTAATGATATCCGACAACGGAGTTATCATAAGAATAGAGGCAGCATCTGTAAGGATATGCTCAAGACCGTCAAAGGGTGTTATTGTAATGAAAACGACCGATGACAGCAAGGTTGCAACTATCGCAAGAGTCCCCCATGAGGAACCGAATGATAATGAGGAAGCAGATGCTTCACCGGAAGAAGCTGCTGATGAACAGTCAGAGGAAACAACTGAAGAATAATAAAAAACCGCTCAGATCATCCTGAGCGGTTTCTTCATATTGGTAATAACGATCATAAAGATCATATCATCACTTCTGATGTTTTTGTCTCCATATCTGCCTTGAATTTTCAATATAGGCAAGATTTTCCTTACTGTGACCGATGGCAGCGTGCGGACAGTAAAATGAGGCAGTCTGAAAGATCATGTCGATAGTTTCCTTACTTTTGTTGTTGACATCTATCCTGAAGGATCTTCGTGCTGTTTCAAAGATAATACTTTTGTTTGTCGGAACAAGATTCACAGATTCCTTTTCAAGATAAATGAGGAAAACCTCTTCACGATAGGATGTACTTGTGGGGTCGCTCACTGCGGATATCATTCTTTCAGAAACAATAAGAAATTCGTCCTGATGTATGATGGTGGAAAAATGTTCGTCAGCCATGTACAAAAGATCAGGCTTTGATCTGAAAATTAAAGCCTTGTATGGGACAGCAAGGTCATGGATACCTGCTATCATCAAAGCAAGACAAATAGGAGCGCTGACAAAGCAAAGTATGGTAAAGGATGAAAAAATACCGTTGACAGCACGATATATCCCGAATCCCAGAGCTAAAATAAAAAGAGCACCTCCGCCGACAATACACAGGATCGAGTTCTTTCTGATATGCTCCATAATTTTTTCACGGCCTGACATAGTTCTAAACCTCCAGATAAATATTAAGGAAGCACATTTCATATTTATTATACATCATTTAAAGATAATGTCAATATATTTGCAAGTTTCTTATAAAGAAACATTATTTAACCTTTTTATTACATTTTACTTGCATTTGAAGCGAAATGCGGGGGCTTTCCGGTCGCCCCCGCACTCCTTCGGTATCAAAAAGATAAAAATAGATGAGAAGATTTTACAACTTGATTTCCGTGAAGCGGCGGAATGTCTCTGCTGTCAGAATTGCAAGGGTCGCTGCACTCTTGATTCACATCTTAGTCATACTGATAAAGATTACCCGGGTATCTGCTATTCGGCAATCACTGTATCACCGTCATTATAGCTTTGCGGCATCTGAGGATCATACTGCTCAATATAATACATATTTTTTCTTTTGACATTGATTTTTTCCATTTCTTTTCCTGATGCTGTTATATGACAATAGTTATTTATTATTTCTGTGTCCTTTATTCCGCAGTTTTTCAGATCCTGCTGAGCTTTTTCTGCAAAATCGAGGAAAAATGCATTCTGAGCCTTTGCACAATATTCACTGTCTGTCTGCATTTTTTTCTCGGTCTGAGCGATATCATTTTCAAGCTGCTGTATGTCAGCTTTTCCGTCAGCCTTCCGGTACTTTTTCAAAAGCTCATCAACAGGCTGACCGTATGGGTCATATTCTGCATCAGCCTGACCATCCTGAGCTGAGCTGCTTTCCTGTGTAAGCATATTTTTTACATTATAAAGTCTTTTTATCTCAAGCTCATCTTTAATTAGCTGAGCTTCGATATCATAATAGCTTTTTCCCTCAAAGCTGAACAGATACATTGCTTCGCCTTCATGGCAGGAAATGACCATTTCCGTCTTTTTTTCGCTGAATTCGCCCCTGAGCTTTTCATAAAGCTCCTTTTCATAATATATTCCGTTTGAGAGTATCTCACCTGTTTCGCTTGTATATGGTGCATCCTCTGTGTCTGCGCTGCTTGTCTGATATCCGGGTGTTGACTCAGGCTTTTGTGTTACCTCATCAGTTCCCTCATCAGTTCCCTTTGTTTCCCTGCCGTATATGCCTGCTTCCTTGATTTCAATATTTTTTCCGGAATCTGTATTGTCAATAAGTACAGCAGCAATAATACCTCCTGCCATAAGAACACAGATCGCTGCTGCAATGGCAGTAAATCGTATTATATTTTTTTTGTTTGCTCCGGATTCAGCTTCTTTTTTGATCTGTGAAAGCATCCTCCGTTTGCTTTCTTCTGAAAGTCTTATCCCGGAAACACTTTTTCTGATAGGATTTTCCATCACATATACTCCTTTCTGTAAATATCTCTGAGAAGCTCCCTGCCCTTTTTGAGCCGCATTTTTGCTGCTGATTCAGATATGTCAAGCATCCTTGCTATTTCACGCACCTTGTATTCATGTACATAGTGTAAAAGCATTATAATGCGGTATTTTTCAGGCAGCCTTGTCAGAGCATCAAGTATTCCGCTTTCCTCATTGTCCTGTGAAAATTCCGTAAGCTCTCCGATCGGCTCCTGACGGTGACGCTTTGAAGCTCTGAGTCTGTCACGGCACAGATTTGACGCTACTGTGATAAGCCATGCTTTTTTATGCTCATCACTTTCAAAGCTTTTGTCAGACTGTATATATCTGATGAAGGAATCCTGAACGGTATCCTCTGCATCACGGCTGTTTTTCAGCATTATCAGGGATATTGAGTAAAGCATATCTGCATATTTTTCAAATGTCGATTCAATATCTTCTTCTGTACGTACAGCTTTTCTTTTCATCTTCATCAGCTCCTTTCACTTATTATACGAACAAAACAACATTTTGGTCAAACCGCCGGCGGAGTGCCTCCGCTGTCAAAATTGCGGGGGTCGCTGCGCATACGCTCCGCTCTTGCCCACAAACCAATATTGTCGAAGTCGCAGTTCAGGCTTTCCACTGACATATATTTTTATGTTGGCTGATTATAGTTTTTTCAGAACTACAAGAAATATTTTACACATTACGATCACTTTACGTATATGATGCTTTGACGTTTGATCAAAATAAAACAGAGGAACGTAAAATTCAGAATCAGCGTAACGAAGCTGTCCACGCTCACGGAAACGCTCACTTCGTTCGCTCAGTGAATAATGAATAGTGAATACTGAAAAATATTTGTGTACAGCTGATTTACCTATCAACCAATAAGACCAGCACGTCGCCCTACTGCATAAGTTATTATACACAAAAATGAGTAATTATTATAGTTAAATATCACTATATATAAATTATTGTTTTTGTATAAAAAATTTAATTTTTGTCATAATTATATATAATCGTTGACAAAACAAAAGCAATGTGTTAAAGTATATACGTTGACTCAGAAATATAATTTATCGCTTTAAAGTGTATATTTCAGGTCAGATGCTTTTAATGGAAATTCAGATTATCTAAAAGGAGAATAATTATGAAAATTTCAACAAAGAGAATCACTGCAGCTCTTGCAGCGTCCGTACTTGCGCTCGGTCTTTTTGCAGGCTGTACTAATGACAAGGTAACAAACAAGGATAATTCATCCGATTCAACAGCTTCAACAGCTTCAACAGCTGATGAATCAAAGGCTGCGTCAGCTGAGGATACAGATTCAAAGGCTGATGACGGTACAGAGAAAAAGGAAATAGAGGACGGCAAGGTATATAACATCGGTATCTGCCAGCTCGTTCAGCATCCCGCTCTTGATGCAGCTACAAAGGGCTTCAGAGAAAAGCTCACAGAGCTTATGGGCGAGGATCATGTAAAGTTTGATGAGCAGAATGCTCAGGGTGATTCACCAACCTGTGCTACAATTTGCAACCAGTTCGTATCGTCAAATTACGATCTTATCATGGCTAATGCAACACCTGCTCTCCAGTCCGCTTCAACAGCAACTTCTGAAATTCCGATCGTTGCAACATCTATCACAGATTATGCAAGCGCACTCGATGCAAAGGACTGGTCAGGCAAGACAGGTACAAACGTAACAGGTACATCTGACCTGGCACCTCTTCAGGAACAGGCAAATATCGTTAAAGAGCTTGTTCCGGATGCTAAGAAGGTAGGTATAGTTTACTGCTCAGCTGAGGCTAACTCAAAGTATCAGGCAACTGAAATAACAAAGACCTTCACACAGCTTGGCTATGAGGTAAAAGAATATACATTCACAGACTCAAATGACGTTGCTCAGGTTACAACATCTGCCTGCAACGAATCTGATGTTCTCTATATCCCCACTGATAACGTAGCTGCTTCAAATGCAGAGCTTATCGACAGCGTGGCAGCTCCTGCCAAGAAGGCTATCATCGCAGGTGAGGAAAATATCTGTAAGGGCTGCGGTGTGGCAACACTTTCAATCAGCTACTATGATCTCGGCTGCGCAACAGGTGAAATGGCTTATGATATCCTTGTGAATGGTAAAAAACCGGGTGAAATGGAAATTACGTATTCTCCGGAATTAACTAAGGAATATATGCCTGAAAGAGCAAAGGCTCTCGGTCTTACAATTCCGGACGGATATGAGGAAATAAAGGCAGACGCTGAATAATCTTTTTTAAATGTAAGTTCAGGCGGCAATTTAACAAAGCTTATCTATGCTTCACCTTTCGCTTTGCGGAGGGTGAAGCAAATTGCGTATTTTAATAAATTACCGGAATTTACGCTTTTATTCAGGGAAACACTGATTAATTCATTAATCAGTGTTTGGGGTGTGGGGCGCAGACCTACGTAGAGCTACCTTTGGCTGCTATTTAAACTCAAAACAATGTTTATTCAGTGTTTCCTTAGTTATATGGAAAATCTTAGAATAATATAAAACTTATTGGTTGGTGTTTAAAATGGATGGAATTTTAGATTATTTCGGATCACTTGATCCTGCAATATTTGTCCAGGCTTTGCCGGGTAATATTGCACAGGGTATTCTCTGGGGATTAATGGCTCTTGGTGTTTATATAACATTCAGGATACTTAATTTTGCTGATCTTACCGTTGACGGAAGCTTTGCCACCGGCGGCGCGGTAACTGCTGTAATGCTTATGAACGGCGCATCTATATGGGTAACTATGCCGGTAGCATTTTTTGCAGGTGTAATAGCAGGTCTTGTAACAGGACTTCTGCATACTGTTCTCGGTATACCGGATATCCTTTCCGGTATTCTCAGCCAGATCGCACTTTATCCTATCAATCTGCACATAATGAACAAATTCTCAAATGTGCCGATCAAGGTTGATAACTACGGACTTGTATTTACCTTCGACAGCGAAAACCTGAATATTGCCGGACTTCTTATAACAAGCCGTGATGTATATATGGCTATTATCGTTGCAGCAGTCATTGCAATAATAATCATGGCTGTAATGTACTGGTATTTCGGCACAGAACAAGGCTCTGCAATAAGAGCGACCGGAGCAAATCCGAAAATGGCAGCAGCTCAGGGTATTAATATCAGCCTTGACAAGATCATAGCGCTTGCTCTTTCAAACGGTCTTGTAGCAACCGCAGGAAGCCTTATCGCTCAGTATCAGGGCTTCGCAGATGTAAACATGGGCAGAGGCTCGATCGTTATCGGTCTTGCAGCTGTTATCATCGGTCAGGTAATAGGCGAGGCACTTTTCAAAAAGCATTTCAATTTTATTGTAAGACTTATCTTTGTTGTTATCGGCGGAATACTTTATTATTTCGTTATGGGTATCGTGCTCTGGCTTAAGATGCCGCCGGAGGATCTCAAGCTCTTTACAGCGATCATAGTAGCAATATTCCTTGCTATCCCGTACCTCAGAAATAAGAGAATGACCTCATTCAAGAGAGTTGTAAAGATCAATAAGAAAAATGGTACTTCGGAGGTAAGTGAAGATGCTTGAAATCAGAAATGTATATAAAACCTTTAATAAAGGTACTGTAAATGAAAAGATAGCTCTGAACGGCCTTGATCTGAAGCTTAATGACGGAGATTTCTGCACAGTTATCGGCGGAAACGGCGCAGGTAAATCTACAATGCTCAACGCAATAAGCGGAGTATGGCCTGTTGATAAGGGAATGATAATCCTCGGAGACAAGGATGTTTCCGGTTTACCTGAGTATAAAAGAGCAAACGATATCGGCAGGGTTTTTCAGGATCCTATGATGGGTACTGTTGCCGATATGGAAATCGTTGAAAACCTTGCTATTGCTGCAAGACGAGGCAAAAAAAGAAGCCTTCGCTGGGGCGTAACAAAGGCAGAATATGATAAATATCGTGAAATGCTCAAGCAGTTTGACCTCGGACTTGAGGACAGAATGACAAGCAAGGTCGGACTTCTTTCAGGCGGTCAGCGTCAGGCGATAACACTTCTGATGGCTACAATAAAAAAGCCGCAGATACTTCTTCTTGACGAGCATACGGCTGCTCTTGACCCTAAAACAGCAGCAAAGGTGCTTGAGCTGAGCGATAAGATCATCTCGGAGAATAAGCTTACCGCACTTATGGTAACGCATAATATGAAGGATGCTATTGCTCACGGAAACAGGCTTATTATGATGAATAACGGAAAGATCATCTATGATGTTTCAGGAGAGGAAAAGAAAAAGCTCAAAAAATCGGATCTCCTTGAGAAATTCAGCTCAGTCAGCGGCGAGGAGCTTGACAACGACAGAATGCTTCTTTCAAAATAATACCGGGAAGCAGCAGCTATAAAAAATAATACAAGCCGGGGCTTATCAGAATGACAGGCACCGGCTTGTGTTTTTTTCAGCTCAATATTGTCTCGTTATCAGTCAGCTCAAGCTCATCAATCAGAGGATCATCGGAAAGTCTGTCTTCCATTATCAGCTTTTCCTGACGAAGATAATCAAGCTCTTCCATTATTTTTACATATTCCGCAGGAGACAGCAGGATACATTCAGGAAGATCGTCTTTAATAACGATCTTTGCTCCGCATTTTTTTACCTCAGAAAAAATTTCCTCAGCAGGTTTTAACTTGAATAAGGATACAGGAATTGAATTTTTGATAGCATCCGTAAGATCCATAAAAAGCCGCTCCGTTTCATTTGAATTTCGTCAGCTCTTCTGACGTACAGGAAAATTAAAAATATTCTTTCATATATTATACATCAATAATACAAAATAGCAATATTACATTTAAAATTGTGATAAAAAATCAGAAAAATTCATGCTTTGTTAATTTACAATAAAAACTGGATTTTTAATTTATCAATATTTTTAAAAAAAAAGATTATGATTATTTCCATATGTGTGGTATAATAAATTTGATTCTTTTAATGAAGTTAATTTTGTCAATTTGAATAATATTGAGAAAAAATAAAACATATATATTATTAATCAGAATATTTAAAAGGAGGTGCATAAGAATGATGGTAGGCAATTATGATTTTTTTACAATTAACTTTTTTCCGCTTATAGGACTTTCATTTCTTATGTACTTTCTATGGAGAAATGCTCATCTTGAAAAAAAGGTAAGAAATAACTTCTATACGCTTTCGGGGCTGATGCTTATTGAGCTGATGATATACAATCTGGAGCTTTATCTTTCTACGATTTCAGGGCATAAGCTTCTCATAACTCTGACAACTGCGGCTGGCTACAGCCTTCGTCCGGTGATGATGTACTTTTTCATCAAGATTGTTCTCAGACAGGACGAAAGAAAGCGGATACGCTTTCCTCTTATGGTTCCGGCTATAGTAAATATCGGCTATGCGTTTTCTACCTTCTTTACGAGATATACATATTATTATGATGATAATAATGTATTCCACCGCGGTCCGCTTGGCTGGATGCCCCATATTATAGTATTTCTGTATATCATGTTCATGGTATTGCTGTCTCTTGGAATTCAGGATAAAAAAAGATCCTTTGAGCGTATTACCATATTTATGATATGCCTTACTATAATTCTTGGCGCAATGGCTGAAACGTTATTCGGCTGCTATGCAGTTCTCAGGGCAGCTATTGTTGCAGGTCTTATCTTCTATTATATGTTCTTCCAGTCGGAAAGCTACAGAGATGAGATCATAGGAAAGCATATCGAACAGACTCAGATGTCTGAAAGACTATCGCTGCAGATGGTCAGCGCACTTGCAAGAACAGTCGATGCTAAGGATTCATATACAAACGGCCATTCTCAGAGAGTTGCGGACTATTCAAAGGAGATCGCAAAAAGACTCAATAAAAGCGAGGAATTCCAGAAGGAAATATATTACATGGGACTTCTTCACGATATCGGAAAGATCGGTGTGCCTGACTATATTATCAATAAGACCGAAAGACTTACGCATGATGAATACTCTACAATAAAAACTCATCCTGAGATAGGTGCGGAGGTTTTGCAGGATATTACCGAAATGCCGAATCTTTATTACGGCGCACGCTGGCACCATGAAAGATATGACGGCAAGGGTTATCCCGACGGACTCAGGGGAGATCAGATACCGATCGAGGCAAGGATCATTGCTGTCGCAGATGTATATGACGCAATGACATCCAAAAGAAGCTACCGTGATGTTCTTCCGCAGTCGGTGGTACGCTCAGAGCTTGCAAGAGCAAAGCGTACACAGCTTGATCCGTTTATCGCAAATATCATGCTGGAAATGATGGACGAGGATCCGGATTATAATATGAAGGAGCACAGCAATATCAAGGTAGAAAATATTCTTGACGGTGACGATGATGTAAGGCCGGAGGAAGCAAAGAATCAGGAAGCAGAAAAGAAAGAAAAGGAAGAAAAGATCAATGAAATGACTGAACAGCTCAGGCTTATAATCAAGTCAGAGCCTGATACCTTCAATAAATATCCCTCTCTCCAGGAAAATATTGCTGAAAATACCCCGATAGATATTACAAACGGCGGAGGTATCAATATTCAGAATGAAAGAGAAGCTGTTATCAAGACTGAGGATATTGATGACACTGCAAAGGATGAAAAACAGCCTGAAAATGAAGTACCCTCAGAGGATGGAAATGCATTAAAGCCTAAATTTGAATGAAGCTTTTGAAAAATTGTAATTTATTAAAATGAAAAAACGGAGAATATGAATAATGGAAAATGATTTTAAATTCAAGGTAAATCTCGGGGGTATGATAGATATACTCTCAAATCATCTGTACAGCTCGTCTGATGTTTTTGTCAGGGAGCTTCTTCAGAACGGTACAGATGCCATAAGTGCAAGACTGACTGCTGATAAGAGCTTCAGTGAAGCCGACGCTAAGGTTGAAATTGAGGTCGAGGAAGGAAAGCGCATCATATTCCGTGATAACGGAACAGGTCTTGACGAGGAGGAAATACACAAATTCCTGTCTGTAATTGGTCAGTCGTCAAAATATGATATTGAAAACAGTGCTGCAAGCGGAGATTATATCGGACGCTTCGGTATCGGTCTGCTTTCATGCTTTATGGTGACGGATCATATCTGTGTGCGGACCTGTTCCTATAAGCAGCCTGACGTTACTCTTGAATGGATAGGCATGGCTGACGGAACATATACAATAACAAAATGCAGCGAAAATATCAGTATAGGTACAGAGATAATCATTGACAATAACAAGACTGACAAAACAGACAGCACTGTTGATGATTATTATAACTGTGACAATATAGCAAATCTCGTATATTATTACGGTCTTTTTCTGAAATATCCTGTTTATACTCTCAGCGGAGGGGAAAGAACAAGGCTTAATCTTAAATTTGATTTTGATTCGGATAAGGACAAGGAGCTTTGCATGACAATGGGAAAGACCTTTCTCGGTGAAAGCTTTCTCGACTGCTTTACGCTCAGATCACCGACAGGACTTTTCAGCGGTATCGCATATGTTCTGCCCTATCCGGTATCTGCAAGCTCCCATAATATGCACAGGATATATCTGAAAAATATGCTGCTGACAGAAAGCGGAGAAAAGATACTTCCTGAATGGGCATTTTTTATCAGGTGCATTATAAATACCAATAAGCTCAAGCCTACATCATCAAGAGAGGATTTCTATGATGATGAAAAGCTCGAAAGGGCAAGGAAGGAAATAGGCAGCATTATAGCCGATTACTTTGAAGAGCTTGATATGAAAAACAAGGAGCTGCTGTACAGGATAGTAAGTATTCACAGTCTTGCTGTCAAATCCGTTATAGCTTCAAGTGATGAGCTGGACGATCTCCTTCTGCCGTATATCATCTTCCATACCACAATGGGAGACATGACAGGAAAGGATATTCTTGATTTCGGCTCGACCGCCTTCTATACAACAGATGAAAATCAGTTCAGGCAGCTTGCGCCGCTTTATATACAGAGAAATGAGCTTCTGATAAATGCCGGCTATGTTTATGAAAACTCTATTATCACAAAGCTTGCAGAAATAAGCAGAAATACTGATATCATAAGGCTGACGGATTCTGATATCGACTTCATGCTTGACGACAGTGAATTTGACGGTGACCCGGCAGCAGACAAGCTTCTGAAGCTTGCTTCAAAGATACTCAGAAAATATGACTGCAAGGCTTCGCTCAAGGAATTCCGTCCTTTTGAGATACCTGCGCTTTACACTATCAATGAAAAGGCATATCAGGCAAGACAGATCAGACGATCCAAGCAAAGTGCAAATGAGATATTTATGAGTATGCTCGATTCCTTTGAAAGCAATATCGGTTCATCGGCGGTTGCGTGTCTTTATTTCAATACGAACAATCTCATAGTGAGAAAGCTGATCGACAGCGATGATGAAGAAAAAATAAGCTGTTACATTGAGATACTTTATGTGCAGTCTCTGCTTTCCGGACATTTTCCGCTGCTTAATAATGAAATGAAGGTGCTCAATGAAAATCTTTACAAGCTGATGATGTATTGATAAAGGGTGACATGGGATGAGTTATGAAGAATATGAAGGCTTTTTCTGTGATCTTGATAATGGCAGGGAAAGGTGCAGGGGAATAAAGCGTGCGCTCAATGAAGCATCCGAAAAGCAGGATGTGGAAGCAGTGCTTTATCTGTATTATTTATTTATTGAAGAGGATACATTTTACAGTGACGGCTTTGAGTCCTTTCTTATTTTCCCCGAATATCTTAAATATTTTGAAGCACACCCCGAATTCAATGATGAATATAAATATAATGTAATGTGGTGCTTTAAATGGATAGCAGGCTCAGCCGAGGAATTCTGGCAGATATCTCTCGGACAGCTGTTTGAGCTTTATAAGCAGTACGGTGAATACTGTGATAAGCTGAATTACAATAAAAGAAGCTATTATCGTAAGCTGTGGAATCTGATGGATAGCTTTGGTCTGAGAAGCTGCCCCTTCTGTGCAAATGTTGAGCAGGCGCACAGGCTGATGATGCACTGTCCGATTGATGAGCTGAGCGAAGTAAAGGCAGGGGAAGCGGATGATTTAACATCTTACTACCTTTATGTTGAAAAAGATCTTGATAAGGCATATAAAGCAGCCGAACAGATCTTTTCCGGAAGGGTAGCCTGCAATGTTGTTCCGCATTATACATATGTAAACTTTGCCGATTATTATTTTGAGCATAAGGATATTGAGAAGGCAGTGAAAAATATAAGAATGGCTGTACACCTTTTCAACAGGGATTTTCCGGCGCCCGGCTCGATGATGAAGTACAAGGGAAAATGCATAAGCATATTGTCATTTTATGATGTATCATCTGCGCTGAAGCTTTTCCGCAGGCATTTGTACGGAGAATGTACGAATGGTGTTGACAATTATTATTTTTACAGAGGCGCCTATCATCTTTTTCTCAATCTTGAAAAAACAGGTCAGAAAACAGTAAGACTTATTCTTCCGTTCAGGGATGATCCGGTATATAAGAAAAGCAATGTATATCAGGTCAGTAAAATAAAAGAATATTTCTATGAAAAGGCAAAATTCTTTGCCGATAAATTTGATGAGCGTGACGGAAATGAAAAATTCAGCTATTACCTTAACAAAAGCTATAAATTTGAAATTCCGCAGGATGAAGAAGAGCATTGATCTCTCAGGAAATAAAACAAAATAAAAAACGCCGCACGATCATGTGCGGCAATTTTTTTATGTACCAGTAATAATCTTTTTTACATCTGTAAGCGTCTTGATGTCGTTTTCATGGCGGCACATTTTCAGTGCTTCGTCTATGCTGACCCAGAGATAATAGTCGATCTCGCTGGGCTGCATACTGACAACGCTTTTGTCAGCTCTTGCAAGAAAGAATACTGCGGTTTTCCTGATCTTTCCGAAAGGACGATAGGAGCTGATACGGCGAAAGCCGGGAATTATCTCAACCTTGAGACCTGTTTCCTCCATGATCTCTCTGAGGGCGGTCTCTTCTTCTTTTTCTCCGTTTTCAATATGGCCCTTGGGGAAGGTCCAGCATTTTCCGTTATGGTTCTTGACGAGAAGTATTCTGGGCTCGTTTTTTTCATTATAGCGGTAAATTACAGCACCACAGGATTTTTCATAAATGCAGGATATTTTTTTGTAGCTGATCGATGTCATTCTGAGCCTTTCTACGATTTCAGGCTCATAGAAAACCTCATCGGCAGGAGCGGCGATAAGTCTTGTTTTGCTGCTGAGCTCTCCGATAGCAGCAGCGATTATCGTACAGTCGATCACACCGTGAAGCTCGTCATTGGTGATGATATATACCTGTCTGAGATCCCTGCCTCCGACGATCTGACCGGTGTAGAGATATTTTTCGGACAATGTGCCGAATATTTCGATAGTTACAGTTTTGCCGAGCATCGGCACATTCCTCCTTTATTACAGAATAGTTTTCAGCTCGTTGACTCTTTCAGCCGTATTTGCGGTGGATGAGCTGTTGAGAATAAGAACATCAGTGTAATTGTTTTCCTTGATATAATCAAGAATATTTCCCTCGTAATATGCAGGGTCAACAACAAATACTTCCTTGAAAGCAGAGGCTGTAAACGGTGCAAAGGCACAGCCGAAGGAATCCTTGATAATGCAGAGCTTTCTGTCTGTATCGACCTCAGTCTCAATCTTCATATACGGATTGTTGCCCCAGATGAAGGCACTGTATGCATTTGAGCCTGAAGCAAACTCTGCGATCATAGTGACTTCCCTGTCCTCGCTTTCGCCGTTTTCAAGCAGACGGCAGTAGCCGTTTGTTTTATAATAGACAACGCTGTCAGGATTCTGCGCAAGCACCTCGTTTCCGTCAGGCTTTTCATCGGTGACTGTTGCTGCAAACAGCGAGCCTTTGAAGCCCTCGATCTTTCCTGATTCAAGCTTTTTCAGATCAATGCATTCGGTTTCAGCTGATTTACAGAACTGCTCATATGCATAATATGCTCCGAGAGCTGTCCAGTTTGTATCTGTACGGAAATAGGTATATTCCCCCGAATGTTTTTGAAGGGTATCGCATACATTTATGCATCTGACCTTTTTATCAATTGCCGCATAGGTTTTTTCAATACTTTTCTTCTCGTCAGAGCCTATCTGGTTTTTATATTTGTCCGGCAGTCCGCTCAGTGAATGTGATGGGGCAAGCATCGTATACACATTGATTTTTTCATCAAGCTCCTTGCGAATTGAATTTATAGTCTTTGCATATTCCTTTGAAGCAGCTTCATATTCATTGAACGGCTCAAAGGCACTTGTACCATAGAGGTAAACATTTTCTATCCACTTGCCCTCCGGCTCTTTTTTCTTTTCCTGCTTTGAAGCTTCATCCTTACTGCTTTGCTGAGAGCTTTCTGTTTTTTGAGAGCTGCTGTTTTTTTCAGTTTCCTTTCCGATCCTGAAGGAATCGCCGAAAAGACCGAAATACGCTGCTGCAAAAACACCGCCGCCTGCAAGCAGCAGACAGATAAGTATGATAATGATTATTTTAAGACCGCTGCTGTTTCTTCTGCCATAGCTGCCGTAGCTGCTATATGATGAGCGTCTGTAACCTTTCCCGTATGAGCCCTTGTAGCTGTATGAATTTCTTCTTCGCATTTTATGCTCCTTTCAGGGTATAATAAGCCAATTATCTTAATTATAAGTATAAAGCTTTTTATAGAAAAAAACAATCATATAATACACCAAACTTGAATAATAAAAAACAAAATATTTAGGATAAATATGCATATGAAAAACATAATTTTTTCAGATTGAGTATCGTGACGGGTAATTTTATCATTCAGATGTTTTTTATTCGTTATTTTAATAACAGACAGCAACAGCGTAGTGCCGGCGGGGCAGACTTATTAGTATTTTTATGAGTTCCTGATATCTGCTGCTGTCGATGCAGGCGTCCGCAGGATGCGGACGCGGCTAAAGAGAAGACCCATAAGTGAAGGGGCGCTGCCCCTCCCCTTAAGGTTCTCCTCTTTAGAAATCTTCTCTCCTTAACCCCACCCTGTCCCCGCTGCGCTGCCCACCGCCTGCGGTGTGCGTATGCTGCGCTGCCTGCGGCGTGCTCGCTTACTTTTGTGGCGGCGGCAGGTTCTGTGTGAGTGTGAGCAACTTTGTTTCGCTGATTCAGAGATCTGCGTTCCGATGTTTATTCTTGGTTTAAGCTTAAAGCAACATATACGTAAAGTGCTCGTAATTGTAAAAAATTTCCGGGAGTTTTGAAGGAACTATAATCAGCCGACACAAAAGTATTGGTCAGAAGAAATCAGAACCGCGGGAATAAAAGCGGAAGTTCTGAACCCAGAGCGTAGCGTATGCGGAGCGATAGCGCGTCGCGACACCGGCGGCACGCCGGCGCCGTTCGTGTAAAATATTTCTGGGAGTTTTAAAGCAGAAATGACGCCAGCAGTTCAGGCTGAAAAGGCATGGCGGTGCCGGGGAAAAACTATATCAGGCTG
>CACWVH010000003.1:12019-49698 GCA_902764235.1 uncultured Ruminococcus sp. | reverse complement strand
CTCATCATCAGAACTTACTCCGATTATGAAATACAGCAGCTTTGAGCCTGTCGGTAAATCTGCAAATTCGTCACTTTCAATTATGCTGCGTGCAAACATTCTGCGTTCAGCCGTAATATTCCCCCCTTTTTGATTTATAGTATATCGCCGCTGTCAAACAATTTCAGATATCGTTTCATTGGCGACAGAGTTATACATTGACTTCTAATTCTGGCGTTTTCTCGCTTTATAAATGCCTTGACTTCATCAATGCAAGCTGGGAAAAAATATCCGTTTTCTGATGACAAAATATAAATTCCGCTTCGGCGACTTTTTTCAATGATTTTTCTAAGCTCTCTTTCAGTCAATCCGAAACTTTGTTTTATCTGCTTTGAAGTAACAGCGGCTTTTTCTCCCGTTCCTATTACTGCCAAAACTTGGGCGGTTACACTGTTTTCATGGAAAAGAAAATCAGCTTTATCTTCATGAGTTTTCATTTTTTTGGGTTCCTTTCTGCTGAATTTCCCATTGTTCAAATTCTTTTTTGTGAGAACTAATATACTCTTTCATTCCGGAAAAAATTTGAATAGCAAAAAATTCAGCTTGTTTTTTGTTGATCTGAACATCGTTGATGTTGGTAATTACTGTCATATTCATGTTATCTATTTGTAAGTTCTTTGACGATATCGATAATTTCTTGCTTTTTCGCCTCGTCAAGTTCATTTCTTAACCAGCGGCAAAAAGTATATTCTGAGATATGCAGCTTTTCAGCAACTTCATAATTGAAAAGTCGGTTCTTTCTGATCAGCTCCCTGATTTCAACATTGCTCATACACATTTACCTTTCTTTATAAAAATTTTTAAGGTAGTCGACTTCCTATTGACGATATTATACAACATTACAACAACTATTGACATTGTCGTAATGTTAAGTTATAATGAAATTGAAAGGAAACATTTTTTTGAAAAGAGGTGGTAATGTTGCAGCTGGTTATTGATGATGAAAACGTAAAGGTCATAAAAGACGATTTAGGCGGCTACAAACTCGGAACGGTTAAAAATGCGTTTGGAAATATTTTGGCTGTTCTTGAACAACAGTTTCCTTTCGCTGTAAATTCAACACCTAAGGCCTATTCAAAATATTTTATTTCAAGGTTTAAAAATTCATTAGAAACTAATACAGCTGAAAAAGAAATTCTTTTGTATGGGTTGAAATGTTCAGCTTATTATTTATTCGATATTAATTTGTTTTTGAGTGACTCGGACAGGTGGTGTTATATTTCAAAAAGAGGTATAAAGCAAAAAGGTGAATACAAGATCAACCTAACTATGCAAGATGTTGAAATTTGGCGTGTTCATCATAATATCACAAAAGCGGTTATTCCTGTTGACTGGAATAATGTTGACTATGCAAAGGGGCTGAGAATTGATAACATTACATCCTTTTATGAACTGTTTTATGGTCTGCTATATTATTATGCTTTTAACGGTTTGAAATTGGTAAAATGCGAACACTGCGGACGGTGGTTTGCAACGGACAACCTAAAGAATAAGTACTGTCATAGAAAGTCAGTCGTTAAAGGATATGAACATTTAATGTGTGAACAGGCAGTAAGAAATTTATATCAGCAAACAACCCGAAAAAGAAAGATTATATACAATTCTATAATAAATCAGGTAAGCAATACTAAATTTTATGTTGAAGATGATGTTATTGAAAAAGAAAAGACTGATTTTAGTAAAAAATGTGATGAATATAAAATCAAACTTGACAAAACAGCTTCTGCGGAAGTATTTGCAGAGTATTTGATATTCTTGAATAATTACAAACAGGAAATGAAAAGGATGTGAGAAATTATGAAAGCTGTTATTTATGCTCGTTATTCAAGTCATAATCAACGTGAAGAAAGCATTGAGGGGCAATTAAAAGTATGTCATGAATTTGCAGAAAAAAACGGCTACACAATAGTATCTGAATACATAGACAGAGCGCTATCCGGAACAAATGACAGTCGTCCAGACTTTCAAAGAATGATCTCAGACAGCAATAAAAAATTTTTTGATTATGTGATTGTTTATCAACTTGATAGATTTGCTCGGAATAGGTACGACAGTGCAGTTTACAAGTCAAAACTGAAAAAGAACGGTGTGAGAGTGCTGTCAGCTCGTGAAAATATTACTGATGACGCATCCGGAATATTGGTTGAGGGTTTGCTTGAAAGTATGGCTGAATATTATAGTGCTGAACTTTCGCAAAAAATAAAGCGTGGTCTGAATATAAACGCTGAAAAGTGCGTTGCTAATGGTGGAAATATTTCGCTCGGATTTAAAGTTAATTCAGAACGAAAATATGAAATAGATGATGGAACTGCTCCTATTGTGAGAAAGATATTTGAGATGTATGCGGCTGAAAAAACAGTTACTGAAATTTGCAAAACATTGAACGATCAAGGGTTTAAAACATCAAGAGGAAATTTATTCAATAAAAACAGTTTGCGGAGAATGCTGCGTAATAAGCGTTATATTGGTGTGTATACTTTTGGTGATAAAGAAATACCAAATGGAATACCACGAATTTTATCTGATGATCTGTTTTATATAGTTCAGGAAATTTTGAATAAAAATAAAAAAGCTCCTGCCCATAAAAAGGCAAAAGCCGAATACATATTAACCACTAAATTATTCTGTGGAAAGTGTCATGAAATGATGACAGGGGTTTCCGGAACCGGAAAATGCAGTACAACATATTTTTATTATAAATGCAATGGGGCAAAAAAGAAGTCTTGTCACAAGAAAGCTGTACCTAAAGAATACATAGAAAATATTGTAATAGATGAATGTCGTAAACTATTAACTAAAGAAAATATTGATATTATTGCTAAGGAAGTTGTTGCATTGTGTGAACGTGATAAGGATAATACTACAATAAAACGAATAGAAAAGGCAATGCAAGATAACAAAAAGAAACAGCGAAATTTATTAACCGCTGTTTCTGAATGTGATATAGACAGTGTTAGAAAAAGCTTGTTTCAAGAAATATCAAGATTAACGGTTGAATATGATGATTTACAAAAGCAATTAGATATAGAAACAAGTCAAAATGTGTCTATTACTGAACAAGAAATAAAATTCTTTCTATATCAATTACAAAAAGGCAATGTTGATGATATGATGTACAGAAAAACGCTGGTAAATACATTCGTAAACAGAATTTATCTTTATGATGATAGATTGAAAATAATTTTCAATACAGGCGACTCAGAAATAAGCATTGATGACGAATTACTTTCAGATATTGAAAATAATTCAGAGTTTGTTTTTGACTGCAAACACTCCAGAAACGCCCCCTCGCTTCGCTTGGGGGCTCAAATAATAAAGAAGATTGTCGGAACGAACGAGATTATTCTGGTATATTTTTGCTTGAGTCCGAGTCCGACAGGGTTTTGTCGAAAAATATCTTTTTCAGTATTTTTGAAAACGCACCGGAGTATTATTCACTGTTTAATATTTTTTCTCTATAAAACAAACAGCCTTTGCGTTCTGTTTTCTCTCAGTTTCAGCATCACAGTATCAAAATAACATCGTTTAAACAAAATATCTTATCATAAAAAGCGAAGCTCCTGCCGAAATATACCGGCAGGAGCTTTACTTTTTTTCGGCTGTCAAAAAATATTTCAGTGGCAAAATAAGCCTGAGAAAATAAACAAAAATATCTTGAAATACGGAAAATTGTTTGCTATAATAAATAAAAGTGTTTTGTGCAAAGATATATTTTAGGAAACACTGAATAAATATCATTTTGAAGTTTGAAGCAAGTCAGAAGTGGCTATACGTGGGGCTTGTCTCGCCTGCCAGCTCGATCGGTGCTGCTGCGAAGCAGCTGTGTCCACCGGACACCCGCACCCCCACACCAAAACACTGATTAATGAATTAATCAGCGTTTCCTTAAATAAATGCTTTGTAAGACTGATCGAATGGATTTCCGGATAAAATGTATGTTTCTCAGCTGCTTTTTCAGCTGAATTTACATATATCCGTAAATCAATGATGAAATAAGCTTCGGCAGGTTAAGCCGGATGAAAGGTGATTATCGTGAGCGATAAGAAAAAAGAGGAAGTCAAAACTAAAAAAGATGGTAAGGAAAAGGTCAGACCTGCTTCAAAAGCTAAGCTTAAACCGACTAAGCTTTGTTCGCCTGCCGATTTTCCTTATCATAACAGGGAATTGAGCTGGATGGATTTCAACAGCCGTGTTCTTGAGGAAGCATTTGAAAAGGATAACCCTATTCTTGAGCGTCTGAATTTTCTTGCAATAACAGCGTCAAATCTTGATGAGTTTTTTATGGTAAGAGTAGCCGGCGTTATGGACCGGATGCATTCTACAAAGGGAAAAAAGCCGGATGAATCAGGTATGAGCGCAGAAAAGCAGTTTGAGCTTCTGACTGAAAAAATACACGACTTTGCAAAAAAGCAGTATTCCTGCCTGAATCGTTCTCTTATCCCTGCGCTAAGGAAAAATAAGCTGAGATTTCTCAAAATCGACGAGCTGAATAAAACTCAGCGTCAGCAGGTCGATATATATTTTGATAAGTTTATTTTCCCGATACTGACTCCTCTTGCTGTCGATACATCAAGACCTTTTCCGCTGCTGATGAATAAAAGCCTGAATATTGCCGTACGCCTTTCAAAGGAAAGTGAGGATATTTTCGCTGTTGTTCAGGTGCCGTCCATCGTTTCAAGATATTTTGAGGTCGAAAGCGATAACGGCAGAGCATTTGTAATGCTTGAGGATATAATAATAGATAAGCTTTCTGAGCTTTTTGAGCTTTATAAAATAAAAGCATACCTTCCGTTCAGGATCACAAGAGACAGTGATCTCGATATAGATGAAGATGCGGATGACCTGCTTGTTGAAATAAAACATTCGCTGAAAAAACGCCAGCGCGGCGACCCGGTAAGGCTTGAACTTGCTGTGCACGGCGACGAGGCACTCAAGGAATTCCTTACTGATATGCTTGATGTCAGTACCAGTGAGATATATGAGGTCAACGGTCCTCTGGATCTGACCTTCCTTTCTAAATTCGCAAGAACAGACGGTCTTGATGAACTGCGCTTCAAGCCTATAATTCCTGTTGAGCCTCCGGCTGATTTCTTCGGGTATGAGGATTTCTTTGAGGCTATCCGTGAAAAGGACAGGATGGTTCATCATCCGTATGAAAGCTTTGACAGCGTTATCAAATTCATAAATCAGGCAGCAAAGGATCCTGATGTTCTTGCAATAAAACAAACGCTGTACCGTGTGAGCGGTCATTCGCCTATAATTGCTGCTCTTATCAAGGCTGCTGAAAACGGTAAGCAGGTAACTGTTCTTGTTGAGCTGAAAGCGAGATTTGATGAGGAAAATAATATAGGTTGGGCTAAAAAGCTTGAAAAAGCCGGATGCCATGTAATATATGGTCTTCAGGGACTTAAAACTCACTGCAAGATCGTTCTGGTGGTCAGAAAGGAAGCAGACGGACTCAGACGCTATCTTCATATGGGTACAGGTAATTATAACGATAGTACAGCCCGTTTTTATACGGATATCGGTTTGTTTACCTGTGATGAACAGTTCGGCGAGGATGCGTCCTCACTGTTTAATGTTATCACCGGCTACAGCACTCCGCCTGTCTATAATAAAATGAAGGTGGCTCCGACAGGACTGAGAGATTTCTTCGAGGAAATGATAAGGCATGAAACTGAAAATGCCTGCGCCGGGCTGCCCTCGGGAATTGTGGCAAAAATCAATTCCCTCGTTGATCCTGCAATAATAAAGCTGCTTTATGAAGCTTCTCAGGCAGGTGTGAAGATAACGCTGATAGTCAGAGGAATCTGCTGTCTTGTTCCCGGTATCAAGGGGATAAGCGAAAATATCACAGTCCGCAGTATTGTCGGTCAGCTGCTTGAGCACAGCCGTATCTTTATTTTTGAAAATGGCGGAAACAGGAAAATATATATGGGTTCGGCTGACTGGATGCAGCGTAATCTTGACAAGAGAGTCGAGCTTGTATTCCCGATCGAGGACCCGGAGCTCATCGACAGAAGCTTCGGTATCATTGAAACAATTCTCAGGGATGTCCTCAATACAAGAATACAGCAGCCTGATACTTCTTATGAACTGATAGACAGAAGAGGCAAGAAGCCGCATAATTCACAGAGGGAATTTGCTGAAATGGCAAAAAAGGCTCTTTCTGCAAAGAAAACTGTAGTTATCGAGGAAAACCGCTTCAAGCCGCTGACGGGGAATAATCATAAGCTTTAAGCTGCGGATAAAGGTGCTTAAATAAATAATCTGATCTGAGGATCGGTCAATAATAATATTATGGAAAAGGATGTGTTCATGTATGAAAAGAGTAGGTATTCTTACCAGCGGCGGAGATTGTCAGGGTCTTAACTCTGCAATAAGAGGTCTTGCAAAGGGACTGTACTTCCACTATGGAAAAAAAGTGGAGATCTACGGTATCGCTGACGGTTACAGAGGTCTTATCAATGGTGAATATAAGCTGATGCAGCCTGAAGATTTTTCCGGTATTCTTACAAGAGGCGGAACTATTCTCGGAACCTCACGTCAGCCGTTCAAGCAGATGAGAGTAATTGACGAAGCTACAAATGTTGATAAGGTAGCTTCAATGAAAAAGACATATGCTGACCTGAAGCTTGACTGTCTTGTCGTGCTCGGCGGCAACGGTACACACAAAAGTGCGAATATGCTTTCTGAAGAAGGTCTTAATGTTGTATCAATGCCTAAGACCATTGATAATGATATCTGGGGAACAGATGTTACCTTCGGTTTCCAGAGCGCAGTTGATATCGCTACTCATGTAATAGACTGTATCCATACCACAGCAACATCACACGGCAGAGTGTTCATCGTTGAATGTATGGGACATAAGGCAGGCTGGCTGACGCTTCATGCAGGTATTGCAGGCGGCGCTGACATTATACTTATCCCTGAGATACCTTATGATATTGACAAGGTAATAGATACCGTAAAGACACGTACAAAGAACGGCAAGGGCTTTTCCATTCTTGCAGTTGCAGAGGGCGCTATCTCAAAGGATATAGCTGCACTTCCGAAAAAGAAAAAGAAGGAAGCTATCGCAAATTTGATGTACCCGTCAATTTCCTATAAGATAGCTCACGAAATAGAGGAAGCTACAGGTCAGGAGACAAGAGTTACTGTTCCCGGACATTTCCAGAGAGGCGGAAGCCCGGACGCTTATGACAGATTTATCACAACACGCTATGGTGCAGCCTGCGCTCAGCTTATCATTCAGGAAAAATACGGCTATATGACAGCCCTTATCAATGGCGAGATCGTTCCGGTTCCGCTCAGTGAGGTAGCAGGAAAGCTCAAGGGTGTTCCGATCGACTGCCCGGTTATTCAGGATGCAAAGAATATCGGTATTTCTTTCGGTGATTAAGCAGATCCTATAAAATGGTCCGGCAGTTCAGACTGAATAAGTATGGCGGTGCCCGAATAAAACTTTTCAGACTGACTAAAACGTGAATCAAGGGTCCAGCGTCACGCTGGCGGCACGGTTCGTAAAAAAAACCGGGAGCTTTGAGGGAATTATAATCAACTGACATTAAAGTTTTGGTCAGAAGAAATCAGAGCCGCGGGAATAAAAGCAGAAGTTCTGAACACAGAGCGAAACGTAGTGAAGCGATATCGCGTCGCGACACCGGCGGCACGCCGGCGGTTGACTTATTTAACGTAATATAATATAATTCAGTTATGACGGACAGACTGTCATAACTGAATTTGTATATAATGCTTTTCAGCATAGCATCAGGAGGTAGTAAAATGGCTGAGGAAAGTAAAATCGGAGTAAACCGTGAGCTTATGAGAGAAAGAAAGCGCTGGCTTTTTTTCGGAATACCATGGACATTCACAAAATATATTCTTACGGAAAAGAAAATAATTATCGAATCAGGTCTTTTAAACAGCTCTGAAAATGAAATTCTGATGTATCGTGTAACGGATATGACGCTTACCAGATCGCTTTTCCAGAAAATGTTCGGACTGGGAACTCTGACGGTTTATGCACATGATAAAACTAATCCCACACTTATTGTCAAGAATATAAAACACCCGAAGGAATTCAAGGAAGTGCTTTCCGAAGCAGTGGAAAAGGACAGGCTGAGAATGAAGATGCGTCAGAGCGAGATCGTGGACGGAATACATGATTTCCATGACGATCAGGATCCCTCAGGTGATTTTCTGGATATGTGATCTGTATTCTGGGCTTCACGGCTGTACTCATTCTGATGTTGATATCAGTTGTGGTATTCTCAGATAATGGGCGGCAGTCAGAGATGTATAAAAGTGTATTATGGCTCCCTCGGGAGGGCTTTATATGGATAATAACAAAACCAAGGTTTCAATAACAAGAGAAGCATGGCATATTGTATGTATTGTTTTTGCGGCGGCAATATACGGCTTTTCGATCAATAATTTTCTTCATGGGTCGGGCTTGCTTTCCGGCGGCTTCACAGGTATCTCGCTGCTGGGTCAGCATGCTCTCAGGCAATTTGCCGGAATAGAGCTTCCGCTGAGTGCTATATATATTCCGCTGAATGCCGTGCCTGCTCTGCTTGCCTTTAAATTTATCGGAAAAAGATTTACTATATATTCGCTGATAATGATTGTCCTTTCGTCTGTATTTGCGGACGTCATCCCGAATTTCCAGCTGACAAATGATATTCTGCTATGTGCTGTTTTCGGAGGTATTATCAATGGGACTGCGATCTCTATCTGTCTGATAAGCAATGCAACAAGCGGAGGTGCAGATTTTATATCCATCTTTATCTCTGAAAAATACGGTAAGGACGCATGGAATTATATTTTTGCCGGAAATGTCGTAGTGCTTGTCTGTTCGGGAATACTTTTCGGCTGGAGAGGAGCTATGTATTCCATAATCCTCCAGTTCTGCTCCACAATGATTATACAGATGCTTTACAAAAGGTATCAGAAGCAGACAATGTTTATAATAACAGAAAAGCCGGATAAGGTCTATGAGGTCATCAGGGAAAATACCAATCATGACGGAACTCTGTTCAAGGGCGTAGGACTGTATAAGGGCAGGGAACGGAATATGATATATTCTGTTGTTTCATCGGATGAAATACGCATGGTCGTTGCAAAAATCAAAAAGGCAGACCCCGGCGCCTTTATAAATATTGTAAAATCTGAAGAGGTAATGGGTAATTTCTACCGCAGACCAAACAATTGAATATTATTTTACCGGATACGCAGCATATGTTACGTATCCGGAATTTTTTATGAATAAGCAGTATCATGGATAATTCGTATGAGTTATTGTAAATGTTATTTTCCCTGAGGCTTTTTGAATAGTGTCAGTAAAAAGGAAAAGAAAATTGCAGCGGAAATACCGGCAGCACAGGCACCGAGTCCTCCTGTGAGAATACCGACGATACCACGCTCAGCAACCTGCTCACGTACACCCTCGGCAAGAGAATATCCGAACCCTGTCAGCGGAACTGTTGCTCCTGCTCCGGCAAAATCAACAAAGGGACCGTAAACTCCTATCGCTGTCAGTGCAACTCCTGCCGTGACATAGATTACAAGTATTCTTGCAGGTGTGATCTTGGTTTTGTCGATAAGTATCTGGGCAATTACACAGAGAAGACCTCCGGTAACGAATGATATCACATATTGCATTATAATAAACTCCTTCCCGGACTGAGCACAGTCTCTTTTTTGTGTTTTCTACTATTTTTCCTCAGTCAGACAGCATATATTCAGAGAAAAAATGTTAATATTAACCAAAATTATAAAACAGTGGAATCAAATTTGTGTGCTTGTTAAATATTTATCAAAATGTCGGATTTGTCTATTGAAAAAGCAATAAGAATGTGGTATTTTTATGCATATAAAAAAATAAGGAAGGGTAATTGTGAGCTATATATATTTACTGGTGCTGGCAATAATACTGGCATCAACAAAAATTTTCGGACTGCTGTCGCAGAAGGTCAATATGCCTCAGGTCGTGGGCGCTCTTATCGCAGGACTGCTGATAGGACCGTCTGTATTCAATCTTCTTGGTGCGGACAATTCGATTCTCGGCGGCGGAAGCGAGCTTGATTTTATTAACCGTACAGCGGAAATAGGTGTAATAATACTGATGTTCCTTGCCGGTATCGGTACAGATTTCAGCGAGCTTAAAAAAACAGGCGCAGCATCGCTTATTATTGCGCTGATAGGTGTAATAGTCCCGATGGCAGGCGGCGCAGTGACATATGGACTGTTTTACGGCTTTGACTTTACGGATCAGCTCCACGTCTGCAAAACGATATTTGTCGGAGTCGTCCTTATGGCAACATCAGTCAGCATTACCGTTGAGACTCTCAGGGAAATGGGAAAGCTCAAAACCAAAATGGGAACTGCGATACTGGGGGCTGCGATAATAGATGATATAATCGGCATTATCGTACTCACACTTGTAACAGGACTTCAGGATAAGACCGTTGATCCTGTTGAATCTGTTATAAAGATAGGTCTTTTCTTTGTCTTTGTCGTTGTATGTGCGGTTGTTGTAAGGCTGCTCTCTATGCTGCCGTCAAAATTCTATGCAAAAAAACACAGGATAGTAATTTTCGGTTTGTCCTTTGCATTTCTGATGTCCTTCTGTGCAGAGCATTATTTCGGAGTTGCAGATATAACAGGAGCATATTTTGCAGGACTGATACTCTGCAATTATTCTTCACATGAATATATAGATAAAAAGGTCAGCATTGTTGCCTTTGCATTTTTCTCTCCTGTATTCTTTGCAAGCATAGGAATCAAGACACACATCACAGCAATGGATACAACAATATTTGCTTTCTCCGGAGCCTTGCTTGTTGTGGCGATACTTTCAAAGATCATAGGCTGCGGAGTCGGCGCAAAGCTGTGCAGATTCAGTAACAGAGAATCCCTTGCAATCGGTATCGGAATGGTATCGAGAGGCGAGGTAGCACTGATAGTTGCTCAAAAGGGAAATGAGGCAGGTATAATCGATTCCGCACTTTTTCCGCCGATAGTTCTTGTCGTTATCGTTACAACAATAATCACACCTATTCTTCTGAAGCTTGTGCTTTCAGAAAAAAGAAAAAACCAAACACGAAAACGGAAACGCTCACTTCGTTCGCTCAGTGAATAACGAATAATGAATAGTGAATAATTTTTGCGCACAGCTGCTTTACCGCTTAACCAAAAAGAACCAGCACGTCGCCCCTCCGTGCGTGGCGTGGTGGTTCTTCTCTTTGGCTGAGTCAGCATCCTGCGGACACAACCAATCGACAGCAGCGTTCAGAAAGAATCAATTATAGGAAAATTAACATATTAATTATCACATAGAAATAAACGCAAAGTCTGTGAAAAAAATATTACTGTCAGAACTTGGTCAAGGTGCTGAAAAATGTATAAAAGCATTGACATTTTAAGGCAAAAACTATATAATGTTATTTGATATGTTTTGTCGATAAGGGCAATTGCCTTCGGCAAAATCAAGGGATAGTGAAAATCAGTTCGTGTTATCGGGTTTTCACAAGACCGAAAAAAATTATTCATTTGGAGGATACCGTATGAAACGTGTTGGCAAACCGGTGTTCTTCATCGTATTCGCAGTCATTCTGCTGCTTACCTATACATCAGTTTTTGGTGTATACAGTGAAAACGGCGATCTGACGGTTACTCATATCAAGGGTATTAATGATATACGATGGGGCATCGACATCAATGGCGGCGTTGAAGCTGTTTTCGCTCCTGCAGACGGAATCGACGCAACCGAGGAACAGATGCAGTCGGTAAAGGCTATCATAGACCTTCGTCTTGTTAATCAGAATGTAACAGACTATGAGCTTTATCCTGACTATACTAATGACAGAATCACAGTTCGTTTCCCATGGAAATCTGATGAGGAAAGCTATGACCCGGGCGAAGCTATCAAAGAGCTTGCTTCGACTGCACAGCTTGTATTCAGAGAAGGAACTGAGCAGACCGGTACAGAGCTTCTTACAGGTAAAGATGTAAAGAGTGCTTCTGCAAAATATATGCAGGCTAACGGCAGTCAGAAGGCACAGTATATCATCGATCTTGAGTTTACCGATGAGGGTAAGACAAAATTTGCTGACGCAACTCAGAATAATGTCGGTAAGCAGATCTCAATCTGGATGGATGATACTATGATCTCCGCTCCCACCGTAAACGAAGCCATTACAGACGGCAATGCAATGATATCATCTAATGAAAACCCGTTCACTGCAGAAAGTGCAACAGAGCTTGCTAATAAGATCAATGCCGGCGCACTTCCGTTCAGCCTTAAAATAGAAAGCTACGGTACGATAAGTCCGAGCCTCGGTACATATGCACTCCAGGCAATGGGTATTGCTGCTGTTGCAGCTCTTTGCTTCATTTTCCTGTTCATGTGTATTATGTACAGACTTCCGGGATTTGTTGCGTTTATTGCTCTTCTCGGTCAGCTTTCACTTTCAATCATGGCAGTTTCGGGCTACTTCACCGTGTTCCCGAGCTTTACAATGACGATCCCCGGTATTGCGGGTATGATCCTTTCTATCGGTATGGGTGTTGACGCAAATATCATCACCGCAGAGAGAATCAAGGATGAGCTGTGGACAGGCAAGACTCTTGACGGCTGTATCAATAACGGCACAAAAGGCTCACTGTCAGCTATTATCGACGGTAATATCACTATTATTATCGTTGCCGTTATCCTTATCCTTGTATTCGGTCCGGCAAATATCTTCTCAGCTCTGTTCGGAGTTTCAACAACAGGTCTTATCTATGCCTTTGGCTATACACTTCTCGTTGGTGTTATCTCCAACTTCATTATGGGCGTATGGGCTTCAAGAATGATGCTCCGCTCTGTTTCAGGACTTAAATTCCTGAGAAATAAAAGATTGTACGGAGGTAAGAAGAAATCATGAGACAAAAATTCCATTTAGATTTCGTCAAGAACTCTAAGATCTTTTTCTGTATTTCACTCGGAATAATGCTTGTGGCACTTATTGTTAATATATTCGTGCTTCCCACAAGAATAGATATCCAGTTCACCGGCGGTACAATTATCAAATACAGCTACAGCGGAAATGTAACAGAAAAGAAGCTTTCCGATGTGGCTCAAAAGGCAACAAAGGATACTATTACCTTTACCTTCGCTGAGAACCTTGCATCCTCAGATTCCAACAGTCACCTTGTATCTCTCCAGTTCATGGGCAACAAGGCTATCTCTGTTGACGAGCAGGATAAGGTAACAGAGGAACTTACAAAAGAGTTTCCAAAGAATAATTTCAAGGTCGAGCAGTCAACAGTCGTAGATGCTTCAAAGGGCGCAAACTTCTTCTTCAAGTGTCTTGCAGCTGTAATCTTAGCAGCAGTTCTGATTATCGCTTATATCGGTATCAGATTCAAGAAGATCGGCGGTATCTCTGCCGGTGTAATGGCTATTGTAGCTCTTGTGCATGACCTTATTATCGTATACTTTACATTTGCGATGTTCAATATGTCGCTTAACGACAATTTTATAGCAGTTGTACTTATGGTACTCGGTTACTCTGTAAACGATACTATCGTTATTTACGACAGAATCAGAGAAAACCGCAGAAAGATGGGTCCGAAGGCAACAACAGCAGAGGTTACCAACGCAAGTATCAACCAGTGCTTCACAAGAACTATCTGCACAAGTATCACAACGCTTGCTGCTATCGGAGCAGTTCTTGTTGTATCTCTTATCTTCAATATTGAGTCTATCATCAGCTTTGCACTTCCGATGATGATCGGTCTTGTATCCGGTTGTTATTCTTCCATCTGCATCGCTGCACCTCTCTGGGTAATGTGGAAGAACCACACCGACAAGAAGAAGGCTGAAAAGGATAAGAAGGAAAAGGATGCCAAGGAACAGAAAAAGTCTGATAAGAAAAACAAAAAGGCTCCTGCAAAAAAGAATGTAAAGCCTGAGAAAAAGACAGAAAAGAAGGCAAAGACAGAAGCTGAAGTCAAAGCTGAGGATAAAGCTGCCGAAGCTGAGACGGAGGAAGAAATATCTGATGATTCAGAGCCTGAGACAGAAGCTGAGACAGAGGAAGTATCTTCTGAGGAAGCTGAGCAGGATGAAAATGAGACTCCTGTAGAGTCTGCTGACGATTCTGGCGAAACAGAATAATTCTGAAAAACACATACACCGACAGTCCAGTGATGCTGAGCTGTCGGTGTTTTGAATATAATTCTGTAATAGTTTTATTTCAGGAAAGCGACAAATATGTATATTCGAAGGATTGTTGACTTAGCATAAGAAGGAGGTCTTTATGAATAAAAACAGAACACTCTATATATCTGACCTTGATGGTACACTTCTCGGACGGGACGCAAGACTCAGCAGACGTACAGCTGAAATTATAAGCTCACTTATCAAAAAGGGTGTGCTGTTCACTGCAGCAACTGCAAGAAGCCTGAGCAGTGTGGGAATACTTGAAAGCCTTGGAATAAAGATCCCCTGTGTACAGCTCAACGGAGTGCTTATGTATGATTATCCGAAACACAGCTACACCGATTGCACTCCGATAATGCCTGAGGACGCAAGAGCTGTCGTGGATATTCTGAGACGCTTTGACAGGATGTCCTTTGTATATAAGGCAGATGATACATACGGTATTCATGTTGAATTTGAGCGTCTTACAAATGATGTTGAGCGTAATTTTTTTGAGGTCAGAAAGGATAATGATTATAAAAGCTTCAGTCAGGTCAGCTGTATAACCGTAAAGGACGATGACAAGGTCATATACTTTACAATGGTTGACGAATATGCACGATTAAAGGCCATTTGCGATGAGATAGGAAAAATAAAGGGAGTAAGACCGACGCTTTACAGTGATAATTATTCCGATCTTTATTTTCTTGAGGTGTTCAGCAGCAGGGCTACCAAGGCAAGAGGGATGCAAAGGATAAAGGAACTTGTCGGTGCAGATCGTGTTGTTGCATTCGGGGATAATCTGAATGATCTTGAAATGCTGAGCCTTGCTGATGTGGGGATTGCGGTTGCAGACGGTGCTGAAATAGTGAAGGAGTGTGCCGATATTGTGATCGGAAAAAGCTATGAGGATGCCGTTGCACTGTGGCTTCTTGAAAATGCAGAAATACCCGAATAGTGTAAGGCGCTGTTTATCTGCATGATTACAGAGGATAATTTTCCGGTCAGCAGTGTATGCACAGTGAATTAAATAATTGTTTGATGAAGTATATAAAATAAAGAGTCGATTAATCCGTAGGTTCATCGACTCTTTGCTTATAATACAGTATATTTATGCACATTATTCAGTTGCTGAGTGCTGAAAAGATATCCTGTGCACTTATGTATACAGGTTCGTTTTTGTCTTGTCTGCTGTAATATGAGCAGTAATAATTGCTTCCCTTGACAGTATGAACACAGCTGAGAGCATCATCTGTAATCTTTTTGAAATCTGTCATAAGTCCTCTGCCGTCAAGCTTGCTGAGACATTCCTTTCGTGACCACAGACGGATAAGCTCTGAATTGCTCTCTGTTCCTGCGGTGATTCTTTCAAGCTCTTCTTCGCTGCAGAAATAAGCAGCTGTACGGAGAGAAACACGCCTGATATCAGCAATATCAACGGCTGTCTCACTGTCCGACACGATACATGCACAGGAATTGCGGCAATGGCTCAGATTGAAATAAATGTCCGGATGACCGTCTGCATAGGGCTTTCCGTGTTCAGTAAATATGAAGTCTGTCTTTTCGCTTATGCCGTATTCCTTTATGAGTGCATATCTGAGCATAATATAGGCAGCTGCACAATTGATCCTGTCACTCTCGATTCTTAGTTCATCAAGGCGTCTTATCCTTTGCAGGCTGAGATGTGGGATGGCTTCTGTTAAAAATTCCGCTCCGAGCTTATCGGAGTTTTCAAGTATATAAAGCATATTGTACCTCACGTTATAATAATAGTTTTTCCGTCATCTTCATAGGAACACTGTTCAGTTATTGTGACGTCCGGGAAATTCCCGTTCAGCTTTGCTGTAGGTCAGGACTGAGAAATACAGTGTTCCGGCTCAGAAACTCTGTGCGGAAACAGACAGAAAAATATTTTTGATTGATTCTGACTTATATATTTTATCAGCAATCGTAAAATCTGTCAAATGAATAATACATATTTTGTATATTTCTAACAAATGATAACATATGCATTGTTTTGATATACAAAATTAGGTAGAAATAACTATTTATATTTACAATTTTGTAATTCATTGGAACATTAGAGGATAAAAACTTGCAATTTGCCCTCCTTATGTGATATAATCATTTGAGTAGTTTATAAAAATGCGTTATTATGTGCTGTTGAGAGTTTTTCTGCAGCTGTAATAACTAAAGAATATATCAGCAGCGCATCCGTACTGCTCTGCAGATAGTTTAAACAAATATGTACGGAGAATGGCGGTATTAATTATGGGACAGCTTTGTTTGGGCTGTATGAAAGAAAATAACGGCGAAAATATCTGTCCGCTTTGCGGCTTTGATAAGTCGACTGTTCAGCCGGCGCCTTTCCTTCCGCTTGGCGTAAAGCTTCAGGAGGATAACTATCTTGTCGGCAGAAAGATAGAAAATAATGCCGAGGGAGCAAAATATATCGGCTTCAGCGAGAAAATGAATTCTCCTGTTATCATCCACGAGTTCATGCCTGCAGGTATCTGCGGTCGTGCCAAGGGAAAGACGAATGTTGTCATCAGGGGCGGATATGAGGAGGAGTATGAAAAACTCAACGAAAAGTTCCTCGACTACTACCGTACTATCGCAAGAATGAGAGAGCTGAGTGCAGTTGCTCCTATATTCGATATTTTCACAGAAAACGGAGTTTCCTATACAGTAGAGGAGTATTTTGATTCTATTCCTTTTACAGAATTCATTGAGCGAAGAGGCGGAAGCGTTGACTGGAATACAGCCCGTCAGCTTTTTATGCCTATCATAACAGCTCTTTCAACTCTCCATGAATCCGGTATCGGTCATTATGCCGTATCACCTGAAAACATAAGTGTCACACCTTCCGGCAAGCTCAGGCTTGATGCGTTTGCTATTGATGATATCAGACGCTCGGGAACAGGCTTTGAAGCAGAGCTTATGGATGGCTGTGCGGCTCTTGAGCAGTATATGGATAATTCCGAGCTGAATGAAGCGACAGATATCTACGGCTTTACAGCGACCCTTTTCTATGCGCTTACAGGCAGACTTCCCGAAAATAGCTCTGACAGAAAGCCTGACGGCAGACTGCCTATTCCGACAGCTGTATTCAAAAAGCTTCCTTCACACGTAGTCCAGGCGCTGGCAGGCGGCCTTCAGGTTTCACCGAAGAAACGTATCCAGACCTTTGAGGAAATGAGAGATCAGCTTACAGCTGCCCCGGCGGTCAAGGCTATTCGTACAGAGGTAAGCAGAAGCGCAAGACAGAGCGAGGCTGCAAGCGGTTATACTCCTAAAAAGGGAGGCGTTCCGGGGTATGCATGGGCTATACTTTCAGTGCTCAGCTGTATGCTTATACTTCTTATTGCCGGAATTTTCTGGATCAACGAACATCCTGTGACAAACCTTACGATTTTTGCGCCTCAGACAGAGGAGGAGGAATCCTCTGAGCAGTCAGAAGAGCAGTCGGTTGATCCTAACATAATTTCCGTTCCGAATCTTATCGGAAAGAATTACAATGATATTGTTGCAAAGCAGTCTGGTGATTCTGATTATACAATCATCAAGGCTAACGAGGAAATATTCAGCGATAAATATGCTGAGGGACAGATTGTTTCTCAAAGCCCTGAGGCAAACAGCAAGGCTGGAAAAAGTGTTGTTGTTGTTGTGACAGTCAGCAAGGGCTTCTCAAACAGAGAGCTTCCTGTTATCGCAGGACAGTCAGTTGATTCTGCTGTTACAGCGCTCAATGAGCAGGGCTTTATCGCATCTCCCGGTAATTATGTTACAAGCGATACAGTTGAAGCAGGCAAGGTTGTCGGTTATGAAAATTATAATGCCGGCGATTTGGCTCCTTACGGTTCAAAAATCAGTATCAATATTTCAAACGGCCCTGAATCCTGATGATATTTGTAAATACTGAATAATAATACAGCGGCGTAAGCTTTGGAGAGCTTGCGCCGCTGTTTTTGAATAAAAAGAAACACAATAAAAACGATCCGCTGCTGCCCCCTTTTAAAGGGGTCTTTGAAACGGATCGCATCAGGTAAGCTTTTTGATTTTTTCTTCGGTTTTCTGTATGAGATTATAAAGAGATGGTGCAAGCTCAGGATAGAGCTTAGAGATTATATCCGGTGAAAGATTAGGAGCTGAACTGCTGTCTATTCCCTGGAAGCCGTCAGCGGTTTTTCCGGAAGCTATCTGTTTGGCGTTTGCTTCAATAATGCTTTGTAATGCATCAGAAAGTCCGGCATACATTTCAGGGATAACTGAGAACATAGCCTGAGGATTTTTGTTGTTTGCCGAATATACGGTTCTTATCATTTTATATACAGAAACCATAAGGTAGGACGATATTTCGGTTGTCAGTCCCTTGTTATTCAGCTGTGCAAGGATCTCATAAACGATACTGACTGAATTCTGGATAAGCTTTTTATTTAAAGTAATGAGGGTATTGCTTTTGCTTTCATCCTCGTTATGAACCTCGTGATTGTCAGGAAGATCCTCAAGCATCAATGTTGCACCTGCTCTGTCAGGGGTTCTGCCTAAAAGATAATCGCATGAAACAGAATAATAATCAGCAATATGGATAACAAAATCAAGTCCGCATTCTCTTATGCCTTTTTCATAGTGAGAAAGCAGAGCCTGAGAAACTCCCAGCTCCATAGCAGCCTGTTTCTGGCTTAACCCGCGTTCTTTTCTGAGCAGGGTTATAATCCTTGGAAAATCGTTGTTCATATTCCACCTCTTGACTTTACGGACATAAAATACTAATATATATGATAGGCGACAGCTCTGTAAACACAGAATTCGACCCTAATTTACATATAAACAGTAAGTAAATTATATACCATTTAAAACATTTTGTAAAGTTGTTTGCAAAAAAAAAAATATTACAATTTTTTAAGGAGTTTTAAGGATGCAGTCATATGTAATACATTTAATAAGACATGGCGCGGTAGATGAAACATTAAAGGGCAGATATATCGGGTCAACTGATGTTAGTCTGTCAAAATCCGGCCGTGAATCACTTGTTCTTATAAGAGAGACCTCGGGCTATCCGAACGTTCAGAAGGTCTATTCAAGCCCTTTGCAGAGATGTCTGCAAAGCTGTGAGATCATTTTTCCCGGGATGGAGATAAACAGCATCAGCAATTTCAGCGAATGTGATTTCGGTGAATGGGAAGGAAAAAGTGCTCAGGAGCTGGCAGGCGATCCCCGTTTCGGTCAGTGGCTGCAAAACTCTGATAAAACGCCTCCACCGGGTGGTGAAACAGGAAAAGCCTTTGCTTCGAGGGTAGGCAGGGGCTTTGAAAGGCTTGTTGAAAAAATGTCAGCCGAGGGAATAACGGAAGCCGGTGTGGTGACCCACGGCGGAGTTATTATGACGATACTTGCAATGTACGGTCTGCCGCAGGCGCCGAGCTATCAGTGGAGGATGGACAACGGATATGGTTTTTCTGTCCGGGTGAATCCTTTCCTGTGGATGAGGGAAAAGGTTGTCGAGGTATATGATACCTGTCCGGCAGCACCGGAAAGAGATTCTTAAGGGTTTCTCTATCTGAATAATTGTATGTTGTAAGGAGATTCTTGTGATGTGACAAAAGCAGTTTCAAATATAAATAATATACCAAAAGCATTGACAAATATTGTGAAAAAATGTATAATTAAACAAATATATTTTAAATAAACCGGAGGAACTGCAAATGAAATCATTTACTCTGAAAAAACAATTAAAAAAAGCTATATGTGTATGTTTGTCTGCGTTTACGCTTATCGGTATAGCCTGCACTGTGAATGTTCCGGTTCAGGATACGGCTGTCATTGCTAATGCAGCATCGAATCTTAAGCTTGACAAATCAGTTGTATCAATTGGTAAAAACGAATCCATAAAACTGAACGCTAATCAAAATGTAAAATGGCGTACTTCATCTTCTAAGATTCTGACAGTTACAAATTCCGGTAAGGTTACGGCAAAAGATAAAGGTATAGCCTGGATAACTGCTACAAATGTTTATGGACAGGAAGTATCATGCAGATTCAATATAAAAAATGCTCCGTCTAAGGTTAGTATGTCACAAAGTGTTTTATCACTAGGTGTCGGAGAATCGTATTCATTAAATGCTATAATACCTGATAATTCTGCATGTGCTTCAAGAACCTTCCGTACCAGTAACAGCAATCTTGTTAAAATGACCAGAACAAACTGGCAGGGACAGTTCAAAGCACTGAAAACGGGTACAGCATGGGTTACGGTCAGAACTTATAACGGTAAGGAAGCAAGCTGCAGGATAAATGTTAAAAAAGCTCCTTCGTCAGTCAGGCTTAATAAATCAAGTTTAACTCTTAAGGTAGGGCAGACAGGCTCTTTGAATTCGATACTCTCGTCAGATTCTGCTTCTTCAAAACGAACATTCCGCACAAGCAACAAGAATATTGTTTCTATGACAAAAACTAATTGGAGCGGACAGTTTAAGGCTGTAAAAACAGGTACAGCATGGGTTACAGTCAGAACATACAATGGAAAAGAAGCCAGCTGTAAAGTTAATGTAGTAAGCAATGCTTCTTCAAGTCCCTCCAAAACCACCGGAAAATCTGCAAGTCCTTCCCAATCCACCGGAAAAACTGTGAACCAAAGTAGTTCGACAATTGGTAAATCCACTTCTAAAACATCAGTTCCGGCAAATCAGTCTCAAGGCATGTACTATATTCTCAATACAAATACCCTTTGTTATCACAAGGATGCGGGTTGCAGAGCTGCAAAAAGAATTAATCCTGAGAACAAAGCCACAGTAATCTCAACACCTGAAAAGCTTATGGCTGAAGGGTATACTCCATGCGGGATTTGTTCGTAAATTTAGTATAATAGCGCAGCAGAATCAATTATCTGCTGCGCATTGTTTTACAGCTTTTATTTAAGTGTTTACTTAGAAGATGACTCAGAGAATATTTCATAAATATATTATATTTTACAATGGTTTTATACTTGAAATTTTGACAAAATTATACTATAATAATATTTGGAATTTTATTTTTTTATATATTCGAGGAGGAAAAAGGATGAGTGTTCAGTCAAAAATTGACGCTCTGCAGGCAGCACGCGAAGAAGTAAGTGCTTCAAAGGCACACGAAAGACTTGCAAAGCTGTTTGATGATGGAGTTTTTACAGAGATAGACTCTTTTGCAAGGTCATCCTCAGGTTATACTGAGGTGGTTGCAGGCAGAGGAAATATAGGCGGCATCGGTGCTTTTGCATATGCGCAGAATCCTGATGTTTCCGGCGGTGCAATGTCAAAGGCTCAGGCTGCAAAGATAAAAAAGGTGTTCGATCTGGCTCTGAAAACTGGTGAGCCGGTTGTCAGCATTTTCGATTCCATAGGCGGAAGGATAGATGAGGGCAGTGACCTTCTCGGTGCATACGGAGATGTGCTCAGATACAGCTCGAATCTTTCAGGTGTAGTTCCGCAGATCTCAGTTGTTCTGGGCAATTGCTGCGGTACACAGGCGCTTATTGCTGTAAGCGGCGATATTGTAGTAATGACTGGAAAAGCAAGCCTTACAATCAATACAGACGGCTCTGACGCTGATGCAAAAACAAATGCTGCACATGGTGTGGCTCATATTGTATCAGAGGACGAGGATAAGGCTATTGAAAAGGTAAGAGGTCTTATTTCAATGCTTCCCTCAAATAACCTTGATTATGCAGGTACAGTTGAATTTGATGACGCTGAGGCTTCTTCAGATGATATCATAAAAACTGTTGCTGACGGCGGAAGCTGTATTGAGCTTCAGAGCGAATTCGGAAAAAGCATGAGAACTGTCCTTGCTACTGTTGAGGGTGCAACAGTTGGTATTGCTGCAAGCAATGATAAGGTCATCGACGGTAAGGGCGCTTCAAAGGCGGCAAGGTTTATCCGCTTCTGTGATGCATTTGGTATTCCGGTGGTGACACTGCTTGATGCTGAAAGGTTTTCCTGCATAAAATCAGCTGCAAAGCTCTCAAGCGCTTATGCGGAGGCTACAACAGCTAAGGTAACAGTGATTACAGGAGATGCTTTCGGAGCTGTATATATCGCAGCAGCAGGCACAGGTGCAGCAGCAGATGTAACGTATGCATGGGCAGGCGCAAGCATCAGCGCTCTTGCACCGGAGGCAGCAGCTGTGATTAACCTCGGCGATGATTTCGGGGGTAAACTCAAAGGTGCAGCTGATCCGAAGGCAGAGCGTGCAAGGGTTATCGCTCAGTTCAAGGAAGAAAACCTCGGCGCAGATAAGGCAGCGGCTGACGGATATGTTCAGGATATCATCCTTCCGGAAGAAACAAGGGCAAAGGTCATTGCTGCTCTTGATATGCTTTCCGACAAGAGAGTATCAACTCTCCCGAAAAAGCACAATAACAGCTTTATTTAAATAAAACCTTACAAAGGGCTGACCGTTAAGGTTCTGTCTTTTAAAGATATGTATATAATGGAAAGGATTTTTGATTATGAAACATTTAAAGATCACCGTAAACGGTGTTGCATATGACGTTCAGGTTGAGGAAGCAGACGGTTCTGCAGCAGCTCCTGTTGCCGCTCCTGCTCCTAAGGCAGCTCCCACAGCAGCACCTGCCAAGGCAGCGGCTCCCTCAGGCGGAGACCCGGTAAAATCTCCGATGCCCGGAACTATCGTTGATGTTCCGGTAAAGGCAGGACAGGCAGTAAAGGCAGGAGATGTTCTTGTTATCCTTGAGGCAATGAAGATGGAAAACGAGATCAAGGCTCCGAAGGACGGAACAGTAACCTCAGTAAATGTTAATAAGGGTGAATCAGTAAATACAGGTACACTTCTTGTAACACTTGGCTGATAATAATCGGATAACTAAAGCTTCCCATACGAAAATAATTTATGATTTCCGATTTTTTTAATAGCTCCTGATGGGAAGTATTATGTTGAATAAATAAAGTTAGTATGACCGCTCAGAAAAAAGCGGCAGGGTGCAAGGACAGATACCTTGACAGCCCTTTACGGAAAGGGGAAGGCCTGATGGCTAAGAAGAAAATACAGATCACCGAAACAGTCCTTCGTGACGCTCATCAGTCGCTCATTGCGACAAGAATGCCGATCGAGGATATGATTCCCATACTTGAAAAGCTTGATAAGGTAGGCTTTTATTCGCTCGAATGCTGGGGCGGTGCTACCTTTGATTCCTGTATACGTTTCCTTGATGAGGATCCGTGGGAAAGGCTGCGCACTCTGAGAAAGCATTGTCCGGAAACAAAGCTCCAGATGCTTTTCAGAGGACAGAATATGCTTGGCTATCGTCATTATGCAGATGATGTACTTGAATATTTTGTGCAGCGTTCAGTTGCAAACGGTATTGATATTATCAGAATATTCGACGCTCTCAATGATATCAAGAACCTTAAGACAGCTATCAAAGCTGCAAAGGCAGCAAAAAAGGAAAACCCGAATGTTGAAGCTCAGGTTGCTATCAGCTATACAACAGGCGATGTTTTCACAACAGATTATTATGTAGATTATGCTAAAAGAATTCAGGAGGCAGGCGCAGATTCTATCTGTATCAAGGATATGGCTGCACTTCTTACTCCGTATTATACTGAGGAGCTTGTGAGTGCTATCAAAAAGGCTGTTGACATTCCTGTTCAGCTTCATACACACTATACCTCGGGACTTGCTTCAATGTGCCTTCTCAAGGGAATTGAAGCAGGCTGTGACAGAATAGATACTGCAATGTCACCGCTTGCAAACGGAACGTCACACGCACCGACAGAGTCCATGGTGGCAGCACTTCAGGGTACAGACTATGATACAGGACTTGATCTTGTACAGCTTTCTGAGATCAGAGAGTATTTCATGGGACTGAGGGAGAAATATATCAAAAGCGGACTTCTTGATCCGAAGATGCTTGCAACAGACGCAAAGGCACTCATCTATCAGGTTCCGGGCGGAATGCTTTCCAACCTTCTCAGTCAGCTCAAGCAGGCAGGCAAGGAGGATCAGCTTACCGAGGTTCTCGAGGAAGTACCGAGAGTTCGTAAGGATGCCGGTTTCCCGCCGCTTGTAACTCCTACATCACAGATCGTAGGTACACAGGCAGTATTCAATGTTGTACTCGGCGAGCGTTATAAGATGTGCAACGAGCGCTTCAAGGATCTTGTCGCAGGAAAATACGGCACAACACCTGTACCGATCGATCCTGCCTTCCGCAAGAAGATAATCGGCGATCAGAAGCCGGTTGAATGTCGTCCTGCAGATCTTCTTGAGCCGGAGCTTGAAAAGCTTCGTGCAGAGATTCCCGAATGGATCGAGCAGGAGGAGGATGTGCTCACATACGCACAGTTCCCGGAGGTTGCACCGAAGTTTTTCAAAAAGCGCAGAGATAAAAAGATCGGCATAAACGAAAAAGCAGATCTTAAAAATAAAATTCATCCGGTATGATATAAAACAAGCAGCCGCAGGAGCATTTCCTGCGGCTGTTTTGATATTTCGTGAAGTTTCTGTTCAGGCGGCAGGCGCACTCCTGCCGCCGTCCCTTATAGTATCTCTTTTTTTAAAGGGAGTAGGAGGGTTGGCGGGCAGAATAGCTGCACTATACTGGTGAGCACCTGAGGTTTAAATACTTCTGATGATCTTGATAGTCTGTTCATATATCCTGCGGCAATTGCTTTTGTCCTGCTTGCCGAAGAAATTGTCACGTCTGAGCTTGTATTTTTCACTTCTGGCAAAATTGTTTTCCATTCCTCTGATAAGCCTGTCACAAAGCTCGTCCTTTTCAAAGAGCACCTCGCCGAAGCCGTTTCTGGTTATGCCTTCGCCCTTATGCTCGGAATTTATCGGCAGTCCCTGAGGGAAAAAGTACATGACGCTTTTTCCAAGGTATGCAAATCTGTATTGCAGATCAGAATAGTCGGTCACAAGCGTACTTGCTCTTGAAAGAAGAATGGTTTCTGTATTTTCGGTGTAAGGATAGACCTTGACCGATGGATCATCAGGGAAAAGAGAAGCGTATTTCTCGATTGATTTCGGCATAAGCACAGCAATGTGCCAGCCGTAAAGCTTGCATGCCTCAAGCAGATCCTTATCGGACAGAAGCTCGTTGTACGCCTTGAAAAATGAGCTTTCCGTAAAGCGGTAGTAGCTTGAATTCTCATAGATCTTGAAAAGCTTTCTTTTGCCAGGCGCAATAAGAATGATCTTTTCCTTGTTCTTGTTTACAGCGTCAAGCAGAGCGCTGCCTGTTACCTTTATCATGCTTTCATCATAATCATAGATAGGAAGAAGAAGATTTTCCTTTTCCTTTTCGGACGCACAGAATACCATCTGGGTATTATCTCTGAGTCTGTTATTGTACTGTGCGGTTTCATATGTCATGAAATAGTTCTTTACAGAGATCGTCATAGCCGTCATAAGATCACGAAGGTAAAGCTTGTCCTTGTCGTTGAAGCCCAGCGAATCATATGGATCACAGTCCTCGGCAAATATGATATCAGCGGCAAGTGTTATTACCTTTGCTTTAAAGGAGCCTGTTTCCAGGACATTGTCATAGCCCTTGTCAAGAAGAAATTCATGCTCGGGCGAATCCCTTTTTACACATATGTACGGCTCAAAATCCCGGAGCTTGTGTTTATAGAAATATCTGAATAAAAGACTTCCGTTATAGTTGATTCCCTTGTCCTCATAGAAGAGGACAATTTTTTTGCTGTCATTTTTTTTGGCGGCAGCGTTGGATTTTTTCCTTATCCTGTTGTAGTAAAGTTTTTCACGGAAGCCGGATCTTTTCCTTATCTCTCCGAGAAATCTTGATTCAGATATAGCAACAAGACTTTCTGTAGCTCTCTTTATGACAAGAGTTTTGCTTTTAGTATCATAGATCAGTACCTTATCTCCGAAAAGCGCATATGACGATCTCATTTCATCAGAAAGCTTTGAATATGCGCCGGGGAAGGACAGCATCATACGAAAGCCGAGATTTTTATATCTGAAATTAAGGCTTGCAGTGTCAATTTTTGAAGCTCTGTCAACAGGTATGAAGAACCGGAAGGAATATCTTTTAAGAAAGGACTGACCAAAGTATTTTCTCAGTGTATATACATGAGAACGTATGACAGGACGTCTTTCGCCGTTATATACTGAATAAACGCTGAAATCCTTTTCATCAAGATAAGAGCAGCCCCTGAGTATTGCATCTATGTATATTCCCTCGGCGTCGAAATTAAGAGTTCTGATCTCTGCAACTATATCCTTTGATCTTGAGATCAGAACACCGTCTATATGACAGACGAATTCGCCGCTGAGAGGGAGTGCAGCTATCCTGTTTTCTGAGACCCTGTATTTTCCTACAACATTATCCCGAGGAGAAACAAGATCGACCTCGGGAAAAAGATCAGGATCCTTTCTTTTCATTCTGATGAATCTGAAAAGCATTTCCTCATCCATTCCGCTGAGGGAACAGAGTCTGCGGTTGAGGATGACCGTATCATCTATATACTGAAGTGCTTCTGAACAGATATCAAGGAATTCCTTTACATGGCTGCCGATAAGAACCTTTTTGTAATCATCATCTGCATTCAGAGCAAATTTGACCTCGATCAGATACATCATAATATACATTATGAAGCTTATATCGCTGTATTTTTTCAGCATCGGGATAATGAAATCCCTTACTGATTTTGTATAGAAAACTGCCGAATACTGGGGTTCATATCTTCTGATATCCTGTTCGCAGGGACAACTTGAGGTGTAGCTGCATCTGTCGGAATAAACGTAATTCATCGGTCTTTTCAGAGCCTTGATAAGAAATTTTACATCATAATGAAAACGCTGTTTCTTATCAAATCGGAGCTTTGCAACAACTCTTTTGTGAAAAAAGTAAGCGCCTAAAAACAAAATGAATTTATCAGGGGTATCCTGAAGGTGAACAGTACCGTTAGCCATTGAGTCATTGTAGGGAATATCATCTGAAAGCATAACAGAACGCATGGGACGGATACAAAGTATGGGTACACGGCCGCTTTTTATCATTGAAAAAACATTGCTGAGTGCTTTTGGCGAATAGGTTCCGTAATTATCAATATAAGAGATATAAATACCGCTCGAAAGTGGAGCGGCAAGGTTATAGGCTTCGGCAGGCTTTTCGCCCTCTGCGTCAACAAAAAACACGTTATCTGGATAGCGGCTGCTGTACTGTGTGCACACCTCAACAGAAAGTCTGCTGCCTACGCTGTCAATAAGCACGAGCTGAACATTTTGCTTGAAAAAACGTTCATCTCCTATAACAGAACTGACAGCATTATTTATATTTGTATCGCTTCTGATAAGCAGATTAATTGTGAAAAAATATTTTTTTGGCATAATATTCTCCGTAGCTCACATAATCAAAAATGTGTAAAACTTTCCATTTACATTATATTACAATAACCAACTATATGTCAACAACAAAAACCAGCGCCGCCAGCGTGACGCTGGACCCTAGATTCACGGCTTAGTCAGCCTGATAAAGTTTTTTCCAGGCACCGTCATACTTATTCAGCCTGAACTGCAACAGAAAAAAAGTTCAAATCCCCATTGCCAACTATAATTTTACACTTACGCCTGCAGCCGTTACTTTCTGAAATAAAAAACAAGCATATACAGAAGTTCATATATGAACCGGCATATGCTTGTTGATAATAATGTTATTCGGCTTTCGGCAGCTTCTTTATAATATTGTTGTATCTGATGCCCTGTGTAGCACTTGAAATTGGATAGGAAAGTACACCTGCGGCAATTCCTATTATCCAGACAAAATTCCATCCCAGGAAAATCCCTGTAAGTATCATTATTATAGCTATGATCCAGTAAAAAAGTCTGAATCTGCCGTCAGCTTTTCTAAGCTCCTCAAGGGGGTCGATACCATTTGAGCTGTGGGGTGCGTTTTCGATAAATTCAGCAGCACCCACCGTGCCGGGACAAGCTCTGAAATCATCTGAGCATTCCTTTGCAGCCCTGGCATATGAGCTGTTGCCGAGAATATCTTCAACAGCTTTTCTGATGCCTTTAACAGAGTCGTCTTTAAGAAGCTCGCCTGCACCCAGCTCGCTTGTTTTTCTTGCAACAGCACGCTGCTCGTTTGTCTGAGGATAAAGAACCATCGGCGTTGCCATATACAGACTTTCTGACGTACTGTTCATACCGCAGTGTGTAATAAAAACATCCGCTCTTGAAAGTATATCAAGCTGATCCACACGGTTGAAAACCTTTATATTTTCCGGGATGGCTCCAAGTGAAGCTATATCAATATATCTGCCGCAGGAAATAATGACATCTGCATCCATATCCTTGAAGGCTTCAAGACATTTGCTGTAAAAATCAGGCTTGTCACTGATAACTGTTCCGAGAGAAATATACACAAGCGGTCTGTCGTTATTCTTGTCCGGCAGCTTGTCAGAAAAAACAGACGGCCCCACGAATTTGTAATGATCTGAAAAGCTTTCCGCATATGGCTGGAATCTTCTTGATGTATAAACAATGGAATCGGTTTTGTTATCATTCTGGACAAGTGAGATCGTATTTTTTACATGATAGCCGTATGGTTCAAGTGTTTTCAGTTCCTTTGCAACTCTCGGCAGTCCTAAGATCATACCGGCAAGCTCTCCGGGACTGTTCTTCATATATTTCGTGGACATCTGATTAAATGCGAATGTGCTTGTGGAAGCGACCATCGGAACATTATGCTTCCATGCATTCAGCTTACCCCAGAAGCAGACAGCATCAGTATAAACAACATCCGGACGGAATTCTTTGAATTCCTTTTCAAGAAAATCGTTCATTCTCAGAGTAATGCGGATATCCTGAATTGACATTTCCGTTGTCGAGCTGTTTTTTAAAGCTTCCATTTCCCGATCGTTGATTTCCGGGAGAAACTCGTCACAGGAAACAAACTCAGCACCGGTCGAAATGATCTTTTCATTGAATTCATTGAATGAATAGAAGCGCACAAGGTTGCCTCTTTTTACAAGCTGTGCAGCTACGGGGAGCATAGGATTTGTATGACCATGAGCAGGAATACAGAAGAAAGCAATTCTTTTCATTATTATTCATCGTCCTTTCTGTCAAAAACCTTTCCGAATATATCTGATAATGCATTTTTCGGGGGAATGGCTATTCCATGTTCCTCATCACCAAAAAGGATCAGTGTATCACCGGGCTTGATGCCAAAAATTTCTCTTGCCTGTTTCGGAATAACAATCTGACCTTTTTCGCCCACAGTTGCCGTCCATGCGTGTTTTCCTTTTGGAGCTGTCATAATAGTCACCTCAGTAAATAAGTATGATTTGTTATACAAATCATACCACCTTATAATAATAAAGTCAAGTATAAAAACAAATTTTTTTAATTTTGTTTATTTGTAACCGGCAGGCTCAGCAGCCTGTCTATTATGTATAAAAAAGAAACAGCATACACACATAGTAAAAAGTGTGTATGCTGTATAGGACAAATGCGGGCGACAGGACTTGAACCTGCACACCTTACGGCACAAGAACCTAAATCTTGCGTGTCTGCCAATTTCACCACGCCCGCAGATAATTTAAATTACTAAGGTATTATATATTAAAAAATAAGTTTTGTCAATCAGTAATACAAAATTTTGTATCGCATATAGAAATAATACATAAAAAATTCTTTATATATTGATGTTTTCTTGTAGATAAAATATAATCATAATAACTAATAACAAAGTAGTTATACAAAATTTTGTATTATATATAGAAATAATGTATAAAAAATCTTCGTGTATTGACAATATTTTGTAAATGTAATATAATCATAACAACTGATAACAGAGCAGTCATACTTTTTCGGAAGTGAGATCGATGAAAAGGCAATTAACAGGAACAATCATTTTTTACAGCACTCCTGCTTATGGTCATGTTAACCCGGTACTCCCTGTACTAAGAGAGCTTTCAGAAAGCGGCTGCAGGGTGATTTTTTATGGAACAGAGGAATTCAGACCGGCAGCAGAATCTGTCAGAGCTGAATTCATTGAATATGAGCTTGGAGATATTGTATTTGATACAACAGTCGGAAGCAGACTTCTTGAGCTTACGGAACTGATTCAGCGTTTTACTCTGCGGGTACTTGACGGACTTCTGCACTGTGCAGGGGAGCTTTCACCTGATCTTATAATTTTTGATACGCTTGCATTCTGGGGAAGAGCGGTCTCGGAAATCCTGCATATCTCCTCTGTAAGCATTAATACGATAATTACAGTGCCTTCTGTTTTCAGCAGAGCATTTCTTATGTATACAATGAGGTTTTCCGCAGGCTGTGTGAGAGAACTGAAATTTCTGCCTTCTGTATGGCAGAACAACAGGATAATAAAACGCAGATACAAGATAACAAAAGCAGCGCTTCTGGATATTCTGATGAATAAGGCGGAGCTGAATGTATATACATATCCCGGTCTGCTGCATCCTGATAAAAGCAGGATGACAGGGCGTGACTTTTTTCTCGGGCCCTCATCCCTTCTGAGAGAAACCACTTTTTCTGACCCGGATGATTATGATTATAAAAACATGATATATGTTTCTCTCGGTACGGTTTTTAACAGCAGTGAGAAATTCTGGCAGGGGATAATAAAAGAATTCTCCGGAACGGATTTTACAGTAATAATTTCTTCTTCGCTGCTTTTTGATAAACAAGATAAGTATGACCTGACTGAAAACATTATAATAAAGAAATATACCGACCAGCAGGCTGTAATGAAAAAAGCAAGGCTTTTTATCTCCGCAGGAGGTATGAACAGTATATGTGAGGCAGCAGCAAACGGAGTGCCGTGTCTGATCTGTCCACAGCAGGGGGAACAGGCTATCAATGCAAAGATGCTGCAAAAGCCGGGCTTGGGAATTGTTATTCACGGGACGGAAGGAATACAGAAAAAAGCCCGTGAGCTTACAGAAAGCTATACTGCGGATGAAAGGCTTATCCGCGAATTCAATGATATAAGGATGAATGAGCTTATGGAAAAGCTTGAGGCTCTTTTAAACAGAAATAATGAATGATCCCGGATCAGGGGAGGAAAAAATGAATAATATACTTGTGACCGGAGCTACCGGTTTTCTTGGGAAATATCTTGTCAGACAGCTTATTGACAAGGGTTATAACGTATATGCTTTGGGAAGAAATGAAAAGGCTGGAGAGGAACTCAGTAAGCTTGGTGCAGTGTTCTGTAAGGGAGATTTCACAAATAAAACAGAATGTGCCGGATTTTTCAAAGACATAGATTGTGTTATACACGCAGGTGCGCTTTCAACGGTCTGGGGAAAATGGGAGGATTTTTTCCGCATAAATGTTGAGGGAACAAACAATATCTGTGAGCTGTGTATCGAAAATAATGTCAGCCGTATCGTATATGTTTCATCGCCGAGTATCTATTCAGGCAGGCTGCATCGCTTCAGCATCAGGGAGGATGATTTCGATGAAAACAACGATCTGAATTATTACATAAAATCGAAGATACTTGCTGAGGATGTAATAAAAGAATTTCATAAAATGGGTCTTTATACCGTAATAATACGCCCGAGGGGGCTTTTCGGTATAGGGGATACAAGTCTGATACCGAGAATACTTGAGGCTAATAAAAAATCAGGAATACCACTTTTCAACGGCGGAGAAAACTACGTGGATATCACCTGTGTGGAAAATGTTGCTCATGCCTGTATACTTGCAGCACAAAAGGACGGGATAGATAATGAGGTATTCAATATCACTAACGGCGAGCCTATGAAATTCAGGATAATACTTGAAAAATTTCTTGCAGCTATCGGTGAAAAGCCTAAATATCTCAGGCTGCCCTTCGGACTCGTTTACAGGATATCATGCAGTCTGGAAAACAAATGGAGAAAAAAGGATAAGCCTGGCGAACCGCCGCTGACAAGATATACAGTCTGCACACTTGCCTTTTCGCAGACGCTTGATATAACAAAGGCTAAGGAAAAGCTCGGATATAAGCCTGTAAAAACTATCTCGGAAGGAATTGAGGATTATGGACGATATCAGAAGGCTCAGAAGCGTTAAGCTGTATGCCTGCGGCTGCTGTGAAAATGAGCTTAGTCATGTTTTTAAAAGCTTTCCGCCTGAGAGGAGAAGCTTTCCTGCTCTTGCAGCGCTGATAACCCATGAAGATCTGGGCAATATATTATTTGATACAGGTTACTCTCAGCTGATATATGAAAACGGGATAGTTTCAAAAATCTACAATACACTCAACAGAACATTTATCAGGGAAAACGAGACAATTATTTCAAAGCTTGAAGCTGACGGTATATCTCCTGACAGCGTGAAAAGGATAATACTGTCTCATGCTCATCCCGATCATATCGGAGCCTTGAAGCTTTTCAGAAGCTATGAGCTCATTTCAACTCCTAAGGTTCTCAATACGCTTTATACAGGGAACTGCTTTGATCTTGTATTCAGAAATATGGTCCCGGAAAACCGTCCGCATATGAGGGCACTGAAAAAATACAGCGGTAAAACAATTTTTGACGGTTTTTTCCGGAATACATATGATATCCTTGGCGATGGATCAATTATCGGAATTGAGCTTGACGGTCATGCATACGGTCAGCTGGGGATATTTCTTCCTGAATTTGAACTGCTGCTTGCGGCTGATGCCTGCTGGGGCACAGACCTTATGGATCATGCTGAAAAAATGCGGTTTATACCCAGACTTATACAGCACAGTTACAGACAGTATATCGACACTATAAAAAGACTCCGTGCATTTTCCTCATTTCATCCGGAAATAAAGATCATCTTTTCGCACGGAGCGATGCAGGAGAAAAAATATGAGTAATAAATTAAATATCCTTAAATATTATCTGTTATTCAGGTACAGAAAATTCTATTCAGCAAGACAGCTTAAATTTTTTCAGAAAAGGATGATAAACAGACATCTTTCATTTGTGACTGAGAATTCACCGTTTTATCATCGTTTCATGGGAAAAATGCTTGAAAGCCTTCCCATTATTGATAAAAAAATAATGATGGATAATTTTGACATAATCAATACAGTCAGAATAAACAAGGACGAGGCAATGGAATTTGCTGTAAACAGCGAAAGAAAACGCAGCTTTTCCCCAAAGCTGCATAACATAACGGTAGGACTCAGCTCAGGTACCTCACACAGCAGAGGTATATTCCTTGTTGAGGACAGCGAAAAGGATAAATGGGCAGGCTTTGTGCTTGCAAAATTTCTTGAAAGAGGAATAACTGCTAAGTACAATGTGGCATTTTTTATGAGGGCAAACAGCAATCTTTATGAATCAGTGGGTTCGTCTGATATTAGATTTGAATTTTTTGATATATATGCTGATCTTGAGAATAATATAGACAGGCTGCGCAGCTTTAATGCGGATATAATAGTTGCCCAGCCCTCAATGCTTCTGATACTTGCCCGTAAGATCGAAAGCGGACGGCTGAGTATTCATCCCGAAACAGTCATTTCAATAGCTGAGGTGCTTGAAAAAGAGGATGAGCAGATACTGAAAAGGGCATTCGGACTTGATGTCATACATCAGGTCTATCAGTGTACGGAGGGCTGTCTTGCGACGACCTGCCGCTGCGGAACTCTGCATCTTAATGAGGATATAGTATATATTGAAAAGGAATATATCGACAAAAGAAGGTTTATTCCTATCATTACCGATTTTGAAAGAACTGCTCAGCCTGTGATAAGATACAAGCTTAATGATGTTCTTGTGGAAAGGGAATATGAATGTCCCTGCGGCAGTGTCTTTACAGCTCTTGAGCGGATAGAGGGGCGTGAGGATGATGTATTTGTTTTTAACGGGACAGACGGAAAGGCAGTGAAGGTATTTCCGGATTTTATCCGCCGGTGCATACTGTTTGCAGGTGATATCTCGGATTATCGTATTGTACAGAGGTCTGACGGAGGTATTGATATTTTCTGTGATGTGAGCAGTCTGATTAAGGAAAAAATATCAGAGGAATTCAGACAGCTTTCTGCGGATAAGAGCTTCTTACTGCCGGAGCTGAGATTTTATCCGTACAGCTGTGAAAAAGGCAGAAAGCTCAGGCGTGTTGAAAGCCAGAGAAAAACATGAGGACAAAAAAATGAGAAAAATAAAAATAACCGGATGTGCAGCTGTTCTGCCTGACGGAGGAAAGGTAAAATTCGGCAGCCAGACAAGGTACAGACTGCAAAAAGGACAGACTCTGCTTGATCTTGCGGAGCGTGCAGCAATGGGCGCACTTTGTGACGCAGGACTTGATATCAGGGAGATAGATCTGATAATCGCCGGAATGGCAACACCGCTTCAGGCGATACCCTGTAATGCCGCACTTATACATGAGCGCATTGCAAAAGGCACGGATATTCCTGCAATGGATATAAATACATCCTGCACAAGCTTCATCACAGCATTTGATATGGCGGCATATCTGACGGACAGCGGAAGATATAAGAATATACTGATTGTTTCCGGAGATACCGCATCTGCGGCACTGAATCCGAAGCAGAGGGAAAGCTATGAGCTTTTTTCAGATGCAGCAGCAGCCTTTGTTGTCAGCGGTACAGATGAGGACAGCGGAGTATTGTTTGCAGCACAGAAAACCTGGTCGGAGGGCGCACATGATACAGAGATAAGAGGCGGCTGTGCTCTTGAATCTGCGTTTGAAATGAACGAAGAAAACAGGGATGATTATTATTTTGATATGAAGGGGCTAAGGGTGCTCAGGCTTTGTGCACACAATCTTCCGTCCTTTTTTGAAAAAAGCATAAAAAGCTCAGGCATGAGCTTTGATGATATCGCACTTGTCATTCCTCATCAGGCAAGTAAGGCGCTGGGATATATCATGCCCAGGCTCGGTATCGGAAAGGATAAATACATAGACAGGGTAAAGGATTATGGAAATATGATCTCGGCATCCGTACCGTTCATGCTCTGCGCTGCGATACATGAAAATAAGATAAGGCACGGCGATAATGTAATGCTCACAGGAACAGCTGCAGGACTTACCTGTAATATTCTCATATTCAGATATTGAAAGCATTTCAAATAATTTCAATAAAAAAAATCCCTGATTAAGGGCAAACTAAAAATGGAGGTGATGATATGAAAAGAATATTCAGAGCCTTCAGTGCGGCACTGGCGGCTCTGAGCTTGTTCGCAATGGGCTTTTGTGCCTATTCAGCACAGACAACTCCGGATGAGATCACTATTTGTAAAAACGGAGGCTACAGCTTCGGTGATAATTCCGCATATACCCTGTGCTTTACAGAAAGTACAGGGGCTTACGGAACATCGGACCGGCTGAATACAAAAGCAGAGATAAAGCTTTTCGGACTTCTTCCTGTAAAAAGCGTTGACGTACACCTGAGCGACAGACAGACGGTAACACTTGGTGGAAAACCGTTTGGGATAAGGCTTTATACAGATGGTCTTGTTGTTGCAAAAACCTCCTCTGTACCTGTTGAAGGCGGAAGCTCGGATCCTTCTTCAAAGGCAGGAATACGCTGCGGAGATATTATTCTTGAAGCAAACGGTGAAGCTTTGAAAACAAATGAACAGCTTACGCAGATCTGTGAAAAAAGCGGAGGCAGCCCGATACTTCTCAGATGCAGAAGAAACGGTGATTATTTTAGTACCACCATAATTCCTGAAATGGATGTGCAGCTTGGCAGCTATCGTCTGGGACTGTGGGTGCGCGACAGCTGTGCCGGGATCGGGACGATAACCTTTACTGATGAAAATACAAAAACCTTTGCAGGACTCGGACACGGTATATATGACGGTGACAGCGGAAGTCTCATGCCGCTGGCAGACGGCGATATCGTTCCGGCTGATATAATCTCGGCAGATAAAAGCATCGGCGGAAGCCCCGGTAGCCTTTGCGGCTGTTTTACCTCAGGCGAGCCTCTCGGAAGGCTCAGGGCAAACAGTGAATGCGGGCTTTACGGAACGTACAGCGATATTTCTCCCGGTAAAGAAATAGAAATAGCCTTCCGTCAGGAAGTGACAAAGGGCAGTGCATCAATGCTCTCCACTATTGAAGGCAGCGAGCCTGAATGCTATGATGTCGAAATTGAGGATATCAGCTATGACAACAGTACCCCGTCTAAAAATATGGTAATAAGGATAACCGATAAGCGTCTTATCGAAAAAACAGGTGGAATAGTCAGGGGTATGAGCGGAAGTCCTATTATACAGAACGGCAGACTCGTAGGAGCACTGACTCATGTATATATTGACGATCCGGTACACGGTTATGCCGTATTTGCGGAAAATATGGCAGATTATAATAATAAAATTGTACAAAAGCAGGCAGCGATAACACAATAGTTTTTCAGTTTGATAAAAATTTCCCGGAAAAATAAAAAAAGTTTGATTTAGGTATTGCCAAATCTGGTAAAATATGGTAATATATTATCATCACGAAAACAGCAAAGCAAACAAAAAGCAGCAACTGCTTTGTTTCTGACCGCTGCAAAATTATTTTAACGGGGGATTTGAAATGGATAAAAAATTCAAGGTGCTTATTTCAGAGGAAGAGAAGGAATATGCAAAGCTGGGAACTGATGTGTTTGATAAACATGGATTTGTTCCGAAAAATTGTGAGAAAAACGGACGCAGAGTGCTTGAGGAGATCGAAGAATTTGAGCCTGACATTGTTCTGATGGATGTTTTTATGAGCGGTGTTGACGGCATAGGTGTAATTAAAAAGGTAAAGTCGGCAAGAAAAGAAAAATCACCGGTATTTGTCATAATGTCTCATTTTGCAAGTCCGATAATCGAAAGAGAGGCAATTGAAGCCGGAGCCGCATATTATCTGATAAAACCCTTCAGCACAGATGACCTGCTTGAAAGGATAACTGATCTGATAGAATTCTGCAAAAAGCAGAACGACTATGCATTTGTGTCATCAGGCTCAGGCGACAACAAGCTTGAGTGTACGGTAACAGATATGCTTCATCAGATCGGCGTTCCTGCACACATAAAGGGATATCATTATATCAGGGATTCAATAATCATGTGTGTCCGCCGCCCTCAGCTGATAAACGCTGTAACAAAGGAGTTGTATCCTTCTGTTGCAGAGCGTTATGAAACCACTCCGTCAAGAGTAGAAAGAGCAATACGCCATGCGATCGAGGTAGCATGGGACAGGGGAGATCTCGATGTTCTGAATTCCTATTTCGGCTATACTATCCATAACGGAAGAGGAAAGCCTACAAACAGTGAATTTGTCGCAATGCTTGCCGACAGGATAAGGCTCGGAGAGGACCGTCCGGTGGTAGTACCGGCATAATGAAAAAGCATCGTCACTTATAAAAAAGTGGCGGTGCTTTTTTGAGATTTAAGGAAGCACTGATTAAATCCAGTGCCTGTATTGCGTCAGCAATTTTTTCGTCAGGTTGTGCAAAAAGACCGCAGGCAACCTGACGGTTGTCAAG
>CACWVH010000003.1:0-11983 GCA_902764235.1 uncultured Ruminococcus sp. | reverse complement strand
CCCCAGAGCGAAACGTAGTGAAGCGATAGCGCGTCGCGACACCGGCGGCACGCCGGCAAGATGACGGAAAAAGGGCAAGCAAGACAGGTGCTGAGCCGTCAGGCGTGATTTATTCAGTGATTCCTTAAAGTACAAAGCTGTCAGCTGTTATTTTTTCAGAAGCGCATAAATATCATAATCATATATCCTGTCATTTTTGAATATGGCGCTGTGTATTATACCCTCATGTATAAAACCGGCTTTTTCAAGAGCTGCCTTTGCCTGCATATGCCCGGAATAGGGATGGGCTTCAATTCTTATAATATCACAGCTGTCAAAGCATAGACGGCACATTCTGGAAATAACCTCTGAGCCTATGCCCTGACCTCTGTATTCTTTTGCAAGCCAGAGCGAAAGCTCGGCATTTTTCTGAAAAACACCGATTCCGAATACAACATCACAGCTGCCGATCAGTCGATCTCCCATGACCACAGCTCTGCAAAGCTGACGTTCCTCATTGTTGAACATTCTTTCCCTGATATATTCCGCAGCAAAGGCGGAGTCCATGGGATAAGGCATAGTCTCACACATATTGTCAGCAAGGTGCGAATCCGAGCAGGCTGTGATAAAGCCTTCAAGATAGCTGTTATTCCATTTTTCAAGAGTGAATTCCATAATGATCCTCCTGCAAAAATAAAGTTTTTAGTGTATTTTGTATGAAGAAAATTGCTTTTTATATATCAATTTTATCAATTATATCATATAGAAAAACAAAATACAATTGTTTATAACAGAAAATGTAATATATTAAATCGTTTGAATAATTTAAAATTTTTAAGTTTTAATTTACATTTGTTTCACAGCGAAAACATATTCTTTATGATTTATGATAATATAATAAAACCATGATAAAGAACAGAAGATGTCCGACTGTGCAGTGCCTGCACAGTCAGATTTGCGAGGGTCGCTGTGCACTGATCGTAAGTGTTGAAGCTGCCGGCTCTGTTTGCGGCTATGAAAAGGAGAGGTTCATTATGAAAAACAGAAACAGATTATTTGCGGCAGTTTTATGCGCACTTATTGCAGGTACATTTTTACTTTCAGGCTGCACAGGAAATAATGAAAATTCATCATCTGTCAGCAGCGCAGCTTCACAGACATCAGTTACATCTGAAGTTTCAGAGATTACACAGACTTCTGAAAAAGCTGAATCTTCTGTTCAGCTTGAAGCAAGCGATACAGACGAAACCTATAATTCAGAGAGCAGCACAAGCATTAAGCTTGATGGTACCTCCGCAGCTGTTACAGGAAGCGGAGCAGCAGCGGAGAAGGGGATCGTCAGGATAACCGCAGCCGGTACATATGTGATAAGCGGTAAGCTTTCAGACGGTCAGATCATTATAGAGGCAGGCAAGGATGATGAGGTAAAGCTTGTTCTTGATAATGCTGATATAACAAGCACCAGCGCTCCTGCAATATACGCATCAAAATGTAAAAAGACAATAATTCTTCTCAATGAGGGAACAGAAAACAGTTTGACAGACGGCAGCAGCTATACGTCCGGGGAGGATGATGACGCACCCAATGCAGCACTATTTGTTCAGGATGATCTGACTATACTCGGAAAGGGAACGCTGAATGTCAAAGGAAATAATAACAATGGCATTACAAGCAAGGATACTCTGAAAATAACAGACGGTACGGTCAATGTGACAGCTGCACATCATGGTATTACGGGCAAGGATGATCTGTATATCAGCGGAGGAACAATAAATGTCAATTCAGACTCGGGTGACGGTATCAGATCTACCTATTCAAAAACTGATGACGAGAAAAAGGGCAATGTCATTATTGAAAATGCCGTTGTCAATATAAAATGTGCTCAGGATGGTATTCAGGCAGAAAGAGCAGTCACTGTCAGCAGCGGAACGATCACTGTTGAAACAGCCGGAGGGGCTTCTGCAAACGAAACCAAAAAGTCAGATCAGGTCGGCTTTATGAAACAGGAAACAGGGACTGAAACAGAGGAAACTGTAAGCACAAGAGGGATAAAGAGCGGAACTGATATTACTGTCACAGGCGGTAAGATAACGGTCGATTCATATGACGATGCACTCCATTCAAACAGCAATGTTTATATAAAGGGCGGAGAATTCCTTATAAATGCCGGAGACGACGGTATTCATGCAAGCGATACAATAGAGATCAGCAGCGGTAATATCGTGATAGAAAGCTCATACGAGGGTATAGAGGCTGAGGTCGTAAATATCAGCGGCGATACAGTTGATGTAACTGCAAGTGATGACGGTATAAACTGTGCAGGCGGAAATGATCAGAGCGGCTTCGGCGGAATGGACGGCAATATGCAGTTCAGGCAATATGATAATAATAATCAGGCTCAGCAGAATACAGCACAAAACAGTAACACTCAGGAAGCTTCGACCCAGGGTGAGATGCCGCAGGGTAGTATGCCACAGGGCGGTATGCCGCAAGGTGAGATGCCGCAGGGTAGTATGCCGCAGGGTGATATGCCGCAGGGCGGTATGCAGATGGATGTTGACAATAATGCAGCGTTGAACATAAGCGGAGGAACGCTTTATATAAATGCCCAGGGCGACGGTCTTGACAGCAACGGATCAATTAATATGACAGGAGGAACTGTCGTAGTAAATGGTACAACAAGCGGAGGAAACGGTATAATCGATCATGGCGCCGACTGTCTGGTTTCAGGAGGGGTATTGATCGGAGCAGGAACATCAGATATGCTTGAGATGCCGGACGAAGAGTCAACGCAGAATACTCTTGTTGTATTGTTTGACAATACGAATGAAGCGAATACACCCGTATATGTAACAGACAGCAGCGGAAAGGTCATCGCCTCAATGTCGCCGGAAAAGGCTTACGGCTGCTTTATCATAAGCTCACCGGAGCTGAAAAACGGAGAAAGCTACACAGTATACACAGGCGGCAGTGCCGGCTCAGACGGTGTGAACGGATATTATGCAGACGGGAAGGCGTCGGGCGGAACAAAGTTTGTAAGCTTCACTCTGTCAGACAGCAAGGTGACATATGTCAATTCAGACGGTGTAACGGAGTACAGCGGTGGAATGGGCGCAGGCGGAATGGGACATTTCGGCGGTGCCGGCGGTGGAATGATGAGGAATTTCCAGTAACAGGATAATTCTGATAGTAACACTGCAACAAAAGATATGATTATAAGATTTTTTCATAATAACATCTCCTATGGCATTATGGGTGAACAACTTAAAAACCTGAAATGCATAAAACAACGCATTATCTCTGGGTTTTTCAGAACAATCAATAATGAGTTTCACGGATTCAGGTAATGACAAAAATGCAGCAATAATGGGATATTATTCGTTTTTCACAAATTCTGAGGCTCAACCGGATATTGAAAAAACCAGAGTCTGGCAACATAAAAGTATTGCTCAGAAAAAAGCCTGAACCTCGGGAATAAAAGCGGAAGCTCTGAACACAGAGCAAAACGTAGTGAAGCGATAGCGCATCGCAACCCCGACAGCGCGCCGGCGTGGGACACGGAAATCAGGTTTTAAAATCCTCTCATATATTTTTTTCTATTTTGATACCGAAGGGGTGCGGGGGCGACCGGAAAGCCCCCGCATTTCGCTTCAAATGCAAGTAAAATGTAAGAAAAAAGGTTAAATAATTTCTTTCTAAGAACGTTGATTTCCATGGGCGTTGGAAGTAAGTGTAAAATTATAGTTGGCAATAGGGATTTGAATTTTATTCTGTTGCAGTTCAGGCAGAATAAATATGGCAGTGCCCGGGAAATCTTTATCAGACTGACTAAGACGTGAATCAAGGGTCCAGCGTCACGCTGGCGGACACGGAAATCAATTTTTAAAATCTTCTCATAATTATTATCTTTTTTGATACCGAAGGGGTGCGGGGGCGACCGGAAAGCCCTCGCATTTCGCTTCAAATTTAAGTAGAATGTAAGAAAAAAGGTTAAATAATATTTCTTTATAAGAAAGTTGATTCCGTGGCTGGCGGAAGATTGGGGTTGAATATGGATGGAATTTAGTATATAATATACATAATAAATTGCGGATATATGGGATGAATTGTAAAATAAGCTTTTGATTTATGAAGCGGTTAAGAAAGAAGGTATACAATGAGAACAGATAAAATCAATTATTATCTTGATATTGCTGAAACAGTTCTTGAAAGAGGAACCTGTCTGAGAAGAAATTATGGTGCTATTATAGTGAAAAACGACCAGATCATTTCTACCGGATATGTGGGCGCACCGAGAGGACGAAAGAATTGTATAGATATGAATGTCTGTGTGCGTGAAACACTGAAAATCCCGAGAGGAGAAAGGTATGAGCTTTGCCGTTCAGTACACGCTGAGCAGAATGCTATCATTCATGCCAGACGGGAGGATATGATAGGCTCAGCACTGTATCTTGTGGGCAAGGATGCTGTGACCGGAGAATATGTTGAAAATGCTTCTGCCTGTTCCATGTGTAAAAGAATGATAATAAATGCAGGTATTGAGAAGGTCTATATCAGAAATAATAAGGAACGCTTTACACAGGTGGATGTTACTGACTGGATAATCAATGATGAATCTGTGAACGGTGTGCTTGGCTACTGATCCTGCATGAGGGGTAATTTGTTTGAATAAAAGGTGATCGGATGTCGGAATTAAGAGATAAGAACGGACTTACTGAAAAAGAATTTCTTGCAGCTTACAGACCCGGGGATTATGAAAAACCGAGTGTTGCTGTTGATATGGTAATATTTACTATTATGGACAAGGATGCTGATAACTACCGCAGGCTCCCGGAAAAGGAACTGAAGGTCTTGCTCATACAGCGGGGCGGACATCCGTATCTTGGTAAATGGGCGCTTCCCGGGGGCTTTGTCGAGCCGGATGAAACTACTGAGCAGGCGGCTGAAAGAGAGCTTGCAGAGGAAACAGCGGCAGAGGGACTGTATCTTGAGCAGTTGTATACCTTCAGCGACCCTCATCGTGACCCGAGAACATGGGTTATGAGCTGCAGCTATATGGCTCTTGCCGACAGCAGCAGGATCAATGTCAGAGCCGGTGATGACGCCAGAAGCGCAGAATGGTTTACTGTGAGTCTTGAGGAAAAGCTTATCGAAGAAAACAGAACCGGAGATTCAGTCAAAAAGAAAACAGCTCTGAACCTTGTACTCAGTTCTGCACAAAATAGTCTTTGCGCAGAAATAATACAGGAACAGTGCCGCTCATCAAGCGGAACAAAGAATACATATAAAATATCCTCGTCAGATGGTATTGCCTTTGACCATGCAAAAATAATAGCCTATGCTGTTCAGCGGCTGAGGGGAAAGATAGAATATACTGATATTGCGCTGAATCTGATGCCGGAGCTTTTTACTCTGACTCAGCTGCAGCAGGTATATGAGGTAATACTCGGACGGGAGCTTATCAAAGCGCCGTTCAGAAGAAAATACGGTATACTTGCCGAGCCGACCGAAAAAACCACTTCGGACGAGGGTCACAGACCCTCAAGGCTTTTCAGACGCAGATGGCTCTGAGTTATTACAGAAAAGCTGTATATGCTGATGCGTCGGACCGGCGGTACCAACGGCACATCGTCAAAGAATTACTGATCTGAATAATAATACTGTACGTTATACTGAAAATAACTGACTCAAACTTCCCACTTGATATTATACTGTCGAAATAGTTGGCTTATTATCAGGCGTTTTCTTTTCTCCGCCCGCCTCCGGCGGGCGGAGAAAAGAAAACAACCAAAGTTGTTGAAAGTACGATTAATACTTGGATTGAACAGTAAAATGGTATGGGAAGTTTAAGTAAGTGATAACTGAAAATGCAGAAAAAGGAGAGAAAAAATTTGAAAATACTGGTTGTAGAAGATGAAATAGCTCTTGCAGAGGCAATTTGTGCCCTTCTGAGAAAGGAAGGCTATTTTGTTGATATGGCAAATGACGGAAAAAGCGGTCTTGATAAAGCCCTGACAAATGATTTTGATTGTATTATCCTTGATATAATGATGCCTGTTATGAACGGACTTGATGTTCTCACCTTCATGCGTGTGAAAAATGTGGAGACTCCTGTGCTGCTTCTGACTGCAAAATCAGAGGTGGATGATAAGATCAAGGGACTGGACTGCGGAGCTGACGATTACCTTACAAAGCCCTTTGTGATAGGTGAGCTTCTTGCAAGAGTAAGAGCTATGACCAGAAGACTCGGAGCTTCTGTGGATATGAGCCCTAAATACGGGGATATCTCACTTGATATGAAAAAGGGTGAGCTGATCTGCGGAAGCAATTCGGTTGTACTTGGAAGAAAGGAATTCCAGATGATGGAGCTGCTTGTGACTTCTGGAACAAGTATCGTTACAAAGGAGGATTTTGTAAAAAAGGTATGGGGCACAGATGATGACAGCGAATATAACAACGTTGAGGTATATATCTCATTTCTCAGAAAAAAGCTTACGATGCTTCATTCCGGAGTTTCGATAAAAACAAGGAGGGGTATCGGTTATTGCCTTGAGGGTGGAAAGAAATGATAAAACGCTTACAGATAAAGATAGTTCTTATCATAACACTGCTGCTCGCAATTGCAGTGGCAGTGCTGATGCTTTCAATAAATATCATGTCTCAGGGACAGAGCACAATGCGGCTTCGTGAAAACCTTGAAAAAGCTGCCGATGATAATTATCCCATCGACAGAACGTTGGATTATCTTTCGGGTAATGACGAATCAGGAAGCTGGATACTGAGAATAAAGGTTGATTATGATAAAACCTACCTCGGCTATGACGGAAATATTGATTTCGGAAATATAAATGTTGATGCGCTGCTTTTAATTACCTATGAAGCGATCAATTCCGGCAAGGATTTCGGATATATAGATAATCTTGCGTTTTATGTAAACAGGTCAAAAAACTATGGCTCAATGGTCGTATTTACAGACGCAAGCAGCGAAAGGCGGCAAAGCAATAATCTTATCCTGACGACCTCGATAATCGGAATTGCGTCAGTCATATTATTTTTCCTTTTGTCTGTGGCATTGTCCTTCTGGCTGATAAAACCTGTCAGGGAGACCTTTGACAAGCAAAAGCAGTTTATCTCAGACGCAAGCCATGAGCTGAAAACTCCGCTTGCAGTTATAAGTGCAAATACGGATGTACTTGAGGCTGAAATAGGGGAGAATAAATGGCTGGGGTATATAAGAAGTGAATCTGTCAGAATGAGTGAGCTTATAAATGAGCTTCTGTATCTGGCAAGAATAGACGATAAGACAGGAAAAAAGCTTACGATGGCTGAATTCAATCTCAGCGATGTCGTTCTTCAGACAGCTCTTCCCTTTGAAAGCAGAATGTTTGAAGAGGGTAAAAAATTTGAGGTCAACGCCGAGGAAAATATAACCTGCGACGGTGACCTCAGTGCGATCAAGCACGTTCTGACTATTCTTATTGACAATGCGGTGAAATACTCCGAGGAAAAGGGTGAGATCAGAGTGGATCTTGTCCGCCACGGAAGTAAAAAGGTAATTACAGTATATAATACAGGTATAGGAATCAAGAAGGAAAGGCTTGATAAGGTTTTTGAGCGGTTTTATCGTGAGGATGAGGCAAGAAACAGTACAAGCGGCGGATATGGTCTCGGACTTGCCATTGCAAGCGAGGTAGTCGCAAGACATCACGGTACGATCAGATGCGAAAGCGAATACGGAAAATGGGTAAAATTCATCGTTGTGCTGCCGTGATGCTGAGCTTTGACAGTGCATAAACAGTTTTTTCAATATCCCTCTCTGTTGTAAATGCAGAGGGGGATATTCTTACTGTTCCGGTTTCAAGAGTTCCGAGGCTTCTGTGGGCGCACGGCGCACAGTGAAGTCCTGCACGGACGGCAATGCCGTATTTTTGCAGCTGTGCTGCTGTTTCCTCACTGTGACGGTCTCTGATATTGAATGATAACACGGGTACAAAGCTGTCTGTGTCAGGTCTCGGAGTATAAAGTATCACTCCCGGAAGCTTCTCTATTGCATTATATAGTTTTGTGATGAGTGATATTTCATATTCATGGATCCGTGAGATGCCTTTTCTTTTTACAAAACTGATCCCCTCATACATACCGGCGATCCCGGGGTAATTCAATGTTCCGCTTTCAAATTTATCAGGCAGCTCTTCAGGCTGGACCGGGGAAAGGGAATTGCTGCCTGTTCCGCCCTCGATCAGAGTATCCGGGGATACTGATTCCGACAGTATCATAAGTCCTGTTCCCATAGGGGAATACAGACCCTTGTGAGGAGCTGCACATACAATATCATAGCCGTCGTCCATGCTTAATGGTATGACTCCGGCACTTTGTGCAGCATCAAGAATGAATATAAGCCCATAAGCATGTGCAAGAGCACACAGCCGCTCTGCCGGAAGTCTTATGCCGAAAACATTTGAAGCGTGAGTGCAGATAATCGCCTTGGTGTCGGAGCTTATGCATTTTCTGAAATTATCAACTGTCCTGTCGTTGTCGCCTATGCATACATCGGCTGTGCTATAGGTCACGCCCCTGTCTCTGAGCCTTTCCAGCGGACGCATCACCGCATTATGCTCAAGCGAAGAAACGACTGCATGACCGCCGTTAGATAGTACGCTTTTTATAGCTGTATTAAGGGAAAAGGTACAGCTGGGGGTGAAGATGACCCGGTCCTCCTGAGCTGCACCGAAGAATTCTGCGGCAAGGCATCGTGTATCATAAACCCTTTTTGCAGCAGACAGTGAAAGCTGATGACCGCTGCGTCCGGGATTAGCTGAATTTCTGAGCGCATTTGTGCAGGCATTTATAACTGCCTGAGGCTTTGGATTTGTGGTTGCGCTGTTATCAAGATATATCAAGCTTTTATTCCTGCCTTTCCTTAGGTATTGCTATCCTGATACCGTTTGATGATAGTATTTTTTCGGCAGCAGCTCTGTCGCCTTCAGATACAGAAAGAACATAGCCGCAGCCTGTTTTGCTGTTTTTTGCTGTATTTCTGTTTATCCTTGATCTTATTCCGTTTGCGGAAAGCAGATGTTGTCCACGCATGGCATATGTCACAGATGAGACAAAAATATTAGCTATCCCAAAAGAATCACCTCTCTTTTTATTACATAATATGCAGCTGAGGGAAAAATGAGCTATGGGTTTTTGAAAGAGGCTGTGAAAATGTATTTGCACTCAATAAAGAATGATTGTAAGCTTTTTTGAGAAATAAATAAAATATAATATTTGTGAAACAAAAAAGATGAAAAATAATTAAAAAAACAGTTGATAAAATGAAATCATATGGTAAAATAAATATATAGCTTGTAAATGCGGCATTGTAGAATTTATAATTCCGAAAATTCAGGTGTTTCGGGTATTTAACTTAAACTTCCAATACCATATTACTGTTCAATCCAGGTATTAATCGTACTTTCAACAACTTTGATTGTTTTCTTTCCGCCGCCCGCCGGAGGCGGGCGGCGGAAAGAAAACGCCTGATAATAAGCCAACTATTTCGACAGTATAATATCAAGTGGGAAGTTTGAGTATTTATTATAAAAAGTAACTGTCGGGCTGGCGGATCAGACATCAGTCTTTGCAGGTCTTTATGAGTTTCGGAGGTGAAGAGCTTTGTGGGCTCAGATCGTTAGTCTGTATAATAGTTTTATCACATCAATGCAGTCCTTCAAGGTAACGGATGTGCTTGATATAGTAATAGTATCATTTCTGATATACAGCCTTATAAAAATTATGCGCGAAACAAGGGCGGAACAGCTTGTAAAAGGTATTCTGATCCTGCTTATTGCTTTCGCAGTATCTTCAATCTTCAATCTGAAAATGCTGAATACGCTTTTTGTTTCGTTTTTCCAGTTTTCAGTTCTTGCGGTGCTTATTGTATTCCAGCCGGAGCTGAGAAGCGCTCTTGAGCATATCGGACGAAGCAAGATAGGCAAATACTGGACAGGTCTTGCCTCAGCCTCGGTGGAGGAAGGACAGCTCAAGCAGATAAGAAAATGCATTAACTGCGTTGTAGAGGTAGCAAACAAATTCCAGAAATCAAAAACAGGTGCTTTGATCGTTTTCGAGAGGACGACAAAGCTTGGCGAGATCATAGATACAGGAACGGTCATTGATGCAGTTCCCAGTGTTGAAATGATCGGCAATATATTCTTCAACAAGGCTCCTCTGCACGATGGTGCAATGGTCATCAGAAACGGAAAGGTCCATGCTGCCGGCTGTATACTGCCGCTTACGAAGAACAACGATATCAGTACAGATCTCGGAACAAGACATCGTGCGGCTCTCGGTATCAGTGAAAACAGTGATGCGGTGATTGTAATAGTTTCCGAGGAAACAGGAACAATATCAATAGCTAAAAACGGTGTCATAACAAGAAACTATACCAGAGAGACCCTGAGCATGGCTCTTGAGGAGGATCTGATACCAAAAGAGCCTGAAAAATCAGAGCGTGTGCCTGTTGTCGGCGGTGTGATAAAGGGGAAGAAAAATGAACGGAAAAAGTAAATTCAGCTTCAGCAAGATTTTTTACAATGATAAGTTTGTCATGCTTTTTTCTGTTATCGTAGCTTTCTGCATCTGGGTGGCTCTTCCCGGCAATTCTGAAGAGACTGTATATTCCTATATCAAGGATATACCCATCAGTATACCTGATATCGGAAATGATCTGAAGGTTTTTTATACGGACAAGGATACTGCTTCCGTTAGAGTCAGCGGTAATTCTCTTATTCTGAGAAATCTTACCAAGGATGATATTGAGATAACTCCCGATGATTCTCTTAATGAGATACAGAGTGCAGATGAGAAAACTGTAAAGCTGGTTGCAAAAAAAGGAAGCATCATAAACGATTACAGTATTATTTCAGGCTCCATTGACCCTGAAGAAATTACAGTATTTGTTGACAGAGAAGAGGAAACAGATATTCCGCTTACGTATAAGCTGAATGCATCAATCGCAGATAATTATCATAATGACGGAGTTACTCTTTCAAAAAAGACAGTTCATCTGAAAGGCGCACAGTCGGTAATTCAGAAGATAACAAGTGCTGTTGCTGTATGCGGATATGACGGCGAGCTTGACAAAACGGTCAATATCGAAGCACCGATAAAATTCTATGATGACCAGAACAAGGAAATAGATAATATATACTTTGAAAGGAAATATATTGAAGCAGATGCGACCACAGTAAATGCAAAGATAACTGTTCTCAAGCTCAAGGAGCTTAGCATCGTGCCTAATATAATAAATGCACCGAACAGCTTTGATGCTGACAGCGGAATACTTCAGATCGAGCCTTCAACAGTTCAGATTGCCGTACCGAATGATGAAACGACGGAAATTGATTCAGTTACAACCAAGGAGATTGACCTGTCAAAGGTTTCACCGACAAATTCGGAATTTGAGGCAGAGCTTGTTATTCCGTCAGGAGTAAGACTGATGGACGAGGCTGCAACAAGTGTCAAGGTCACTTTCAATGCTGACGACCTCGAATCAAAGATATTTACGGTCAATAATATATATGCTGTCAATAAGCCAGCCGGCAAAAAGACAACAGTTACCACAAAGTCGATAAGTGTGACTATTGTGGGTGAAAAAGAGCAGCTGAGTCAGCTCAAGGCTACTGATATGACAGCAATAGTAGATATGAGCAGCTCGGCATCCCTGTCCGGAAGCATTACACTAAACGCACAGATCAAGCTGAATGAAAAATACGACAGCTGCTGGCCGTACTGGAATGTATCAGAAAACCCGTATCCGGTAATTGTAAATGTCACCGAGCAGGAAACATCCGAGGCTTCGGCTGAGGAAACAAGTGAATAAAAATAAAAACGGCGGATCTTCATTCGCCGTTTTTTCTGTAGTTCGCCCGGCATGGGCGTAGTCTAATCGGTGAAAGTCCGTAAAGTGCCCTGATAGTGGGAAACTTACAGTCAAAGGCAAGGGTGTCCATCGTGA
>CACWVH010000002.1 GCA_902764235.1 uncultured Ruminococcus sp. | reverse complement strand
ATTATCAATTTTTGTGTGCATTACTTTACATGATAGAAAACGGCTGCAAATGGAGGGCACTGCCAAAGAAATATGGAAAGTGGCACACAATTTATATGAGATTCAACAGGTGGTCAAAAAATGGGACGATAAAGAGAATTTTTGAAAAAATGCAGGAACTTAATATAATTGACGTCCGGACAGATACGCTTTGTATTGACAGTACAAGCATAAAAGTTCATCCCGATGCGGCAGGTGCACGCAAATCGAATGGTGAACAAAGCATCGGACGTTCAAAAGGGGGCTAACAACGAAGCTGCATCTGTGCTGTGCCTCCGAAAAATATGCATTTGTTTTTCACCTTTCTGCCGGCAATCGTCACGATGCACCGCAAGGACGAAAACTTATCGAAATGATTTACTCCGAAGATGACCATGACCTTCTTATGGACAGAGCCTATGAAGATAATAAAACCCGTGCTTTAGCCGAAGAACATGGGTTTAATGTTGTTGTTCCTCCAAAGAAAAATCGTAAAGACCCTTGGGAATATGATAAAGAACTTTACAAAAAACGAAATCAAGTAGAGCGTTATTTTCTCAGAATCAAACGTTTCAGAAAAGTTTTTACTCGCTATGATAAACTTGATTCCATTTTTCTATCTGTCATCATGTTGGCTATGATTTTTGATGCTCTTTTTATGTGAACACGCTCTAGTATTATAAATCTGATTATCATTGTATTATATGAGGAATAATATTAAAAAGGTATTGACAAATAAAAAAAATTGAGCAAAAATATATATTGTAAATGAATATAATAAAATGATGGTTTTTAATGTTCACGAATTATGGGCTGTTAATGTGAATTACAGCTATGCTAACTGAGTTCTGTTAAACATCAAAGGAGTATTTTTTCCGAACCTTAAATTAACCTTAAATTAATCTTAACCCTGTTTAAGAGATACTTAAAAAATTATTTCAAAAACTATCGATTTTTGTTAGCACATTTTAAAAACTGATGTTGTATAATTACATCATCAAGAAAAAATAAATTACTTGGAGGTAACAATTATGGAAAACAAGGATTTCAATATTAACAATGCTAACGAATTAAACAACACTGATAATGGTATGATGAATGTGAATACATCAGCTTCAGCAGATGCTTTTAAAGCAGATACACAGCCTGTAAGTATTCCAAATGAAGCAACTTCGTCAGAATCAGCCGGTTCATCACAGCCGTATAATTCGCCTGCACTTCAGACCCAGCAGACACAATCTTCGTCGCAGACAACACAGTATCCATATAATGCACAGTATGGACAGTCTTACCCTTATAATCAGCAGTACAGCAATACACCATACAATGTTATGAATGATACTGTTAATCATCCTAAGAAAGCAAAGAAAAAAGGAAACGGCAAAACGGTTGCTCTTATTGCAGGAACACTTGTACTTGCGTTGTGCGTAGGAGTCGGAGGCGGAATTCTTGGTTCAACTCTTATTTCAAATAACGGAAGTGTAATTCAGAATTCTACAGAGACTTCAGAAAGCTCAAAGACAGAACAAAGCACAAATAAAGAAAATTCAGGAACCCTGAATATTACAAAGGCGGAGGAAACAAGTGCAACGCCGACAACGACTCAGGAAGTTGCGGCAAAGGTCAAGGATTCAGTAGTTGAGATAACGACAGAAACAACAGAGTATGACAGCTTCTACGGACAATATGTATCACAGGCTGCCGGCAGCGGTGTTATCATCTCCGAGGATGGCTATATTCTTACAAATAATCACGTAATTGACGGAGCATCAACCATCACTGTTCGTCTTACAAACAGCAAAACTTATACAGCAAAGCTTATAGGTAAGGATGCGACCCTTGATGTTGCTCTTATCAAGATCGAAGAAAAGGGACTTACAACAGCAACCTTCGGTGATTCTTCAAAGCTCAGTGTAGGTCAGACTGCAATCGCAATAGGTAATCCTCTCGGCAAGCTTGGCGGCACAGTTACCGATGGTATAATAAGTGCTCTTGACAGAGAGATTGAAATTGACGGAAAAACTATGAATCTGCTTCAGACAAATGCGGCAATCAATCCCGGAAACTCCGGCGGTGGTCTGTTTGATTCAAACGGAAACCTTATTGGTCTTGTTGTTGCAAAATCAAGTTCAACAAGCACAGGTACATCTGTTGAGGGTCTGGGTTTTGCGATACCCGCAAATGATATAGTAGATATACTCGAGGATCTTAAATCAGTCGGTTATGTTACCGGAAGAGGCTCACTTGGTGTTAATATTGTAACAATCAGCGGTCAGAATTCAATGTTCATGTACAGAGTTGATAAAGAAGGTGTGTATATCTCTGCGGTAACTGAAGGCGGTGCAGCAGACAAGGCAGGTCTTAAGGTCGGCGACTGTATTACTGAATTCAACGGTAAAGCTATCACCGAAGGCTCAGAGCTTACATCAGCTATCTCCAAGATGAAGTCAGGTACCAAAGTAAAGGTCAAGATTCTCAGAGATGGTAAGGAGCAGACTATTGAGGTAACACTCGGAGAGAAAACTGCGGACAGCACAGTAAATAATAATCAGAATGACGATAATCAGTCAAGAAGATATTATTACGGCGGAGACGGTGGAGATAATTTCTTCGGTATAGGCTGATAAACAAGATTATAAGATTTTCATAATTTCTCCTTGACCGGAGTCGGACATTCCGACTCCGGTTCCGCCGTTTTATAAATAAAGCCTATAAGCTATTACCTGTTGATACAGGAACGGATAATCGGCTGGTACGCAAGAGCGTAACGTAAGTAAAGCCAACCCTGTGATTCTGACAGCGCAGTCGGTAAGTGTAAAATTATAGTTGGTAATGGGTTTTGAATTCCGACTCTGATGCAGTTCAGGATGAATGAATATGGCGGTGCCCGGGAAATACTTTATCAGGCTGAAAAAGCCGTGAATTGTGACCCCGGCGGCACGCCGGCTGGCGAGAAGCTTTGACTTTGAAAAACAGGAATGATATAATATAAAACAGAAGGTTGCTATAAAAGGAAGGGGAGGGAAACATACGATGAGTTATAAAATACTAAAAGAAGCACCTCCTGTTATCAGAGAATTTTTAAGTTATACAGGTAATATAAAAGGACGATCAGATTTGACAGTTGACGAATATTATCGTGATCTGCGTACCTTTTTCAGATTTATTCTCAAGGATCGCGGACTTGCAGATGCAGATACAGAAATAGATGATATTGACATATCGAGTGTAGATCTGGAAATGGTCAGAACTGTAACATTTTCGGAAATACTGCTTTTTCTGAATTATTGCAAGGATGAAAGAGGAAATAATGCAGCAACAAGATCCAGAAAAACATCCAGTCTGAAAGACTTTTTCAATTATCTTACAGTAAAAACACATATGCTTTCATATAATCCGACTGAAGGACTTGAGGCTCCCAAAAAAGGAAAGAAACTGCCCAAATATCTTACATTGGAGGATAGCCTGAAACTCCTTGAAGCTGTTGATGGAGAATTCAAAGAAAGAGACTACTGTATATTGGTTTTTTTCCTGAATTGTGGTTTAAGACGCTCGGAGCTTGTAGGTATAAATCTTTCGGATATTAACAGTGAAAATATGCTGACTGTTAGAGGAAAAGGAAACAAAGAAAGAAACATATACCTGAATCCGGCTTGCGTGAAGGCTCTTCAAGGATATCTGAAAGTCAGACCGGTGAATGGTATATCCGACAAAAATGCTTTATTTATCAGCAGAAAGAACTGTCGGATAACTGGAAAGGGTGTTTATCACATGGTCAACCATTATCTGGAAAAGATCGGTCTTGGAAACCAGGGTTATTCACCCCATAAACTAAGACATACCGCTGCGACTTTGATGTATCAGAAGGGCGGAGTAGATATCAGAACACTGCAGGCTATTCTTGGACACTCAAATCTTGGCACAACTCAGATATATACTCACATTGCCGATGAGCAGATTCAGAAAGGAGTCAATGCAAATCCCCTGGCGAATATATAATTACAGTAGAGTAGTGTAACTGCAGCGACCTGTAAGTGTAAATTATAGTTGGCAATGGGTTTTGAATTCTGACTCTGATGCAGTTCAGGCTGAATAAATATGACTGTGCCCGGGAAAAACTTTATCATGCTGACTAAGCCGTGAATCGCGACCTCTGCGGCGCCGCCTCTGCGAAATTGACAATCCAGAAGATATGTGTTAGAATGAAAAAAATTATTATTATGAGTTAGAATGAAAATTATGGATAAGAAACATCAGGTCACTTCTATGTTTAAGTTAAATGATGATGAAATAGAGTCATTAAAAACCGAATATATGGCTTCTGAGAATGATGAAAAACAGACGACAAACGATATACCAATTAAATCTGATACTAATGACAATTACGAATATGAATCATTTGATCCGATCCCACAGGCTCATTTGTTAACGTATGATTCAAAATCATCATCTGAGAAAAAAACAATCAACAAGGTACCTAAAATAGTTATTATATTAACAGCTTGTTTAATCAGTTTGATTTTAGGAATAATTCTGACTCTGATCTTCTTGACGAACTCGACAGAAGATGATAAAAACATATCTGCTGTCTTCGACATTGAAAGCTTTGAAATATCGTCAGAAACATCAGAATCAGAGGCAGACAAAAATTCAGAAGCATCAGAAGTATCACAGACATCAGAAATGTCAGAAGACTCTCACGATGCTGTAGTCAATGAGATGTATGATATAACAGGTATGAGACTCAATAAAACAGAGTTTTCAATCGGCAAAGGAGAAGTAGCAAATCTGACACCGATTTTTACTCCGTCAGATACAGAAAACACCATCGTTACATGGACAAGCAGTGACAGCAGTATTGTTGATGTCTCAAATGGATTAGTTATCGGATACGAGACCGGAACTGCAACAATAACAGCAGAAACAATAAATGGAATTACTGCTGAATGTATTGTCACAGTAAAGAATGCACCCTCGGAATTGACACTTTCGGATGATACAATAACTGTCAATGTTGGAGAAAAGTATTCTCTTACTTCTGTTTTACCAGATGGTACAGCTTCAGAATCGAGAGTGTACAGTACAAGTGACAGCAGTATTATAAAAATGACAAGAAATTACTGGCAGGGAGAGTTTATTGCTCTGAAAGCCGGTGTTGCATATGTTACAGTTAAAACTTATAACGGACTTGAAGCTAAATGCAAGGTTATTGTTAATGAATCAGGAGAGAATAATCTGATGGATTATTCAGATGCCATTACAGAAATAAAGCTTAATAAAGGAGATATTTCAATAGGCAAAGGAGAAATAGCAAATCTCATCCCATCATTAGAGCCTTCAGATACCGAAAACAACATAATTACATGGACGAGCAGTGATACGAGTATTGTTGATGTTTCTACCGGTATGATCACAGGAATAAATAACGGAACGGCAACTATAACAGCAGAGACAATAAACGGAAAAACCGCTGAATGTATTGTCACAGTAAAGGATGAACCGTCTTCGGTTAAATTATCAGATGAAACTGTTACTATAAAGGTAGGAGAAAGCTATTCCCTTACTGCTGTCTTGCCTGAAGGTTCAGCTTCAGAATCCAGGGTATACAGTACAAGCGACAGCAGTATAGTAAAAATGACAAGAAATTACTGGCAGGGTGAGTTTATTGGTTTAAAGACCGGCGTGGCATATGTTACAGTTAAAACATATAATGGTATGGAATCAACCTGTAAGATAATAGTGGAATAATTAGTTCAGGCAGCACAGATTAATAAGTCTGTGCTGTTTTGCTGTGTATCTGAATGACATTGATCCGGTGCAGCAATAGCGCACTGTGCGGTCGATAGTGTAAATTGTTCTGAGACATTTTAAGCAGAAATAATGTCGGCAGTTCAGGTTCAAAAAGTCTGGCGGTTGACAGTTAAGGAGAGTTGTGATAAAATACTTAATGATAAGGGGAGCTTGTAAACTTGCTGAGAGGAAGGTGTGACCTTCGACCCGTAACCTGATTTGGATAATGCCAACGTAGGAAATATATGTCTGTTTAGGAGGCTTCCGGATCAGGGGAGTCTCTTTTTTTAAATATCTGCATTTGTTTGTGTAGTAAAACAGAAATAACAGGAGGTTATTTGTATGGTTTTAATTAACGGTACAGCAGAAAATGCTGCCGGGATGACTGTTGAGGAATATATTTCAGAAACTGATTATAATAAAAGCCGTGTTGCTGTAGAGATCAATGGAGAAATAATATCAAAAGCTTTATATACTCAAACCGTTCTGAATGACGGTGATACGGTAGAGATAGTTGGTTTTGTGGGAGGCGGCTGAAATGAGCTTTGATGCCGCAAAGGCTAAAAGATATGCAAGACATCTGGTCCTGAAGGAGATAGGTCTGAATGGTCAGAAAAAGCTTTCCGTGGCAAAGGTTCTTGTTATAGGAGCCGGAGGACTTGGTTCACCTGCTGTAATGTATCTTGCTTCTGCAGGGGTTGGTGAAATAGGGATCGCAGATTATGATAAGGTTGATCTGTCAAATCTTCAGAGACAGATAATTCATACTACTGACAGAGTAGGTATGAAAAAAACTGCTTCTGCACAAATTTCCGCAAAGGCTGTAAATCCGGATGTTAACATTATCCCGATCGATGAGAGACTCGACCCTGATAATATTATCAGAATTATTTCAGAATATGATTTCATCCTTGACTGTACAGACCGCTTTGAAACAAAGTTTATGATAAATGATGCCTGCGTTATTGCAGGAAAACCATATTCTCATGCGGGTGTTGTCAGATTCGGCGGTCAGGCAATGACATATATTCCCGGTAGAGGACCGTGTCTTAGATGTCTGCTGGGTTCTGTTCCACACGATTCTGAGACCTGTAGTAATGCCGGAGTTGTAGGTGCTGCTGCAGGAGTTCTCGGGAGTATACAGGCTCTTGAAGCGGTCAAATATATTACAGGTGCGGGAAAGCTTTTGTGTGGAAGAGTGCTATCGTTTGACGGACTTCATATGAATGTCCGTGTACATAAAGTGTCCGGAAGTGATCCGCATTGTACGGTTTGCGGAAAAGAACCATCAATAACTGATCTTTCTGTAAATCGGAATGATTATTATATATATGGATGCAGTACAGGTGGTGATGAAGAATGACAGAAAAAATTGATGTGAACGAATTAAGATTAACTGATGATGACATTCTTGTTGATTTGAGAGATAATAGCTTATTCAGTTTTGGCACTATTCCTGGCGCTGTAAATATTCCTGTTGATGAAATTGACAAGCTTTATTCACTGCCAAAAAATAAACGTATAGTACTGTTCTGTCAGAAAGGTGAGATAAGTTCAGATATAGCTGAGCTTCTGGATGATAATGGCTTCAGAACAGCTGAGCTTGCAGGAGGATATCGTGAATATCTTAAACACTCTATGATGCAGGCAAAAAATAAAAATGAATGAGGTGCCGAAAATGGAAAATAATGATAAGCTAGTATTAGGCGGAAAGGAATTCAGTTCCCGTTTTATTCTGGGTTCAGGAAAGTATTCACTTTCTCTTATTGAAGCTGCTGTAAAATATGCAGGAGCAGAAATAATTACTCTCGCTGTAAGAAGAGCAAATACAAAGGAACACGAAAACATCCTTGACTATATCCCAGATAATGTTACCTTGCTTCCGAATACATCCGGAGCAAGAAATGCAGAGGAAGCAGTACGAATCGCAAGACTTGCGAGAGAGCTTGGCTGCGGAAATTTTGTAAAGATAGAAATAATGAGGGATTCAAAATATCTTCTGCCTGATAATAATGAAACAATAAAGGCAACGGAGATACTCTCAAAGGAAGACTTTGTTGTACTTCCGTATATGTATCCTGATCTATATTCAGCAAGAGAGCTTGTGAATGCAGGAGCAGCTGCAGTAATGCCTCTTGCGTCTCCGATAGGTTCTAACAAGGGTCTTGCAACTAAGGAGTTTATACAGATACTTATAGATGAAATAGATCTGCCGGTAATAGTTGACGCAGGAATAGGACGACCGTCACAGGCATGTGAAGCAATGGAAATGGGTGCGGCTGCAATAATGTCAAATACTGCGCTTGCAACAGCAGGCGATCTGCCGATGATGGCTGCTGCATTCAGAGCTGCAGTAGAAGCCGGAAGAAAGGCATATCTTGCCAAACCGGGCAGAGTTCTTACAAGAGGAGCATCTGCATCAGATCCTCTGACAGGATTTCTTCATAACTGAGGGTGAGAAAAATGGAAAACAGTTTTTTTGTAGACAGCGAAAAGTTGTCCGCTGCTGCACTGGAAAAAAAGCATCGTCTTGAAAATGATCCGTCAAGCCGAAAGGATCATATGGAATATATGGAAGGCATGGAGATCATCAGATCGGATATATGTGAAAAAGTTATGTCACAGGTCAATGAATATGATTACAGTCGGTACAGTGCCCGTGATGTTGTTGCAGCGCTTGAGCATGAAACGTGCAGCATTGAGGACTTCAAAGCGCTTCTGTCACCGGCTGCCGAGCCTTATCTTGAACGAATGGCTCAGAAAGCAAAGGCTGAAACGGTCAAACACTTCGGCAATACAGTATACCTTTTCACTCCGCTTTATATAGCAAATTACTGTGAGAACTACTGTGTGTACTGCGGTTTTAACTGTTATAACGATATCAGACGTATGAAGCTCAATATGGAACAAATCGAACATGAGATGAAGGTAATATCTGATTCAGGAATGGAAGAAATACTTATCCTTACAGGTGAAAGCAGGTCGAAAAGCAGCGTCGAATATATCGGAGAAGCCTGTAAGCTTGCGAGAAAATACTTTCGCATGGTAGGACTTGAGATATATCCTGTAAATACAGATGAATATAAATATCTTCACGAATGCGGCGCAGATTATGTAACAGTTTTTCAGGAAACCTATGATACAGATAAATACGAAACACTTCATCTTCTCGGACATAAGCGTGTATGGCCCTACCGCTTTGATTCTCAGGAAAGAGCACTTATGGGCGGAATGAGAGGCGCAGGTTTTTCAGCACTGCTTGGTCTTTCTGATTTCAGAAAGGACGCACTTGCAAGCGCACTTCATGTTTATTATCTGCAAAGAAAATATCCTCATGCAGAGATGTCGCTGTCCTGTCCGAGGCTCAGACCTATTATCAATAATGATAAGATCAATCCGCTCGATGTACATGAAACACAGCTTTGCCAGGTGCTTTGTGCATACCGTATCTTTATGCCGTATGTCGGTATCACTGTATCATCAAGAGAAAGCGAATCCTTCCGTAACGGCATAGTAAAGATCGCAGCGACGAAAATATCCGCAGGTGTATCGACCGGGATCGGCGACCATGAGAGCAAATACAGCGGAAAGGAGTCAGACGGCGCTGAGGGCGATGAACAGTTTGAGATAAACGATGACAGAAGCTTTGATAAAATGTATAAGGATATGTCAGCAGAAGGTCTCCAGCCGGTTCTGAACGATTATTTGTATGTGTAAAATAATCTGCATAACAAACAGACATTTGTGCAAAGAAGATTTTACTTTACGCATCTCAGAAATAGCTGCTGCAAACCCCGACAGTATAGTTCTGAGAGAAAAGGATCTCAGTCAGGAAGATTATACTGAACTTGCAGAAAACGTTATGAATATCTGTGAGCAGTACAAGGTTCTATTTACAATGCATTATTTCTATAAGGCTGCAATAAAGCTCGGAGTGAAACGTATACATCTTCCACTTCATATCCTGCGGCAGATGAGCAAAGAAGAAAAGTATTTTTTCTCTGATATCGGTGTTTCATGTCATAGTAAGGAGGATGCAGAAGAAGCTGAAAAACTCGGTGCATCATATATAACAGCCGGTCACATTTATGATACCGACTGTAAAGCCGGGCTTCCCGGCAGGGGGCTTGATTTTCTTAGTGAGGTTAAAAGAAGTGTCAGTATACCTGTTTATGCTATCGGTGGTATATCCGCCGATAATGCAGATAAAATAGTCTCAGCAGGCGCAGATGGTATATGCATTATGAGCGGTTTTATGAAAAGCCCCGATCCGAGCAGACTTGCTGCTGTACTGAGGGAGGTGACAAAAAACAATGAATAAAGACAGTCTGTTATTGTATGCTATTACAGACAGTGGATGTATAGGCGGGAGAGATTTTTTTGAAGAAGCTGAAAAAGCCCTGAAGGGCGGAGTAACAATATTACAGCTTCGTGAAAAAGATATTGACACGGAGGAGCTTACTCAAAAGGCGAAAAAACTAAAAGCCGTTTGTCAGAAATACAGTGTACCTCTGATAGTAAATGACAATGTTCAGGCAGCAATCAACAGCGGGGCAGACGGTGTTCATGTAGGAGCAGACGATATGGATGTTTCTGAAATACGTCGGCTTGCAGGTAATGATTTTATTATAGGTGCGACCGCTAAGACCCTTGAGCAAGCACTCGCAGCAGAGAAACAAGGTGCAGATTATCTAGGGTGCGGTGCACTGTTTACATCATCTACAAAGAAAAACGCAAAGCCTATGAAGCTTGAAACGCTGAAAGAGATTACTTCAACTGTACATATTCCTGTTGTTGCTATCGGCGGTCTGAGCTTTGATAATATTGATATTATCAAGGACAGCGGAGTTTCCGGGGCGGCGGTCGTATCTGCAATTTTTGCACAGGAGGACGTTAAGAATTCTGCGGAAATAATAAAAGAAAAGATAGGGGAGATTATGAATGTACCTGAGACCGTATAAAGAATCAGACGCAAAAACTATCATTTCATGGTGCAGAGATGAAAAAACTTTCAGACTCTGGACATCTGACCGATATGATCATTTTCCAATTACCGAAGATGATATGAATTATAAATATTTTGACTGTAACGGTGACTGCGCGGAAGAGGACAATTTCTATCCGATGACTGCCTGTGATGATGATGGAATAGCCGGGCATTTTATATTAAGATACACAAACGGAGATGTTCATACACTGCGTATCGGTTTTGTAATTGTAGACGACAAAAAACGAGGCTGTGGAGTCGGAAAGCAGATGATAAACCTTGCACTGCGCTATGCGTTCACGGTTGCAGGAGCAGAAAAAGTAACTATAGGCGTTTTTGAAACTAACACAAGTGCTTATTATTGCTATAAATCATCCGGATTCAGAGAAGCTGAAGTTCAGGATCCGGAAATATATGACTTGTTCGGAGAAAAAATAAGGATAATCGAATTGGCAGCTGACAAAGATTCGTATGGAGGTTGAAGCTATGTGTTTGATCTGTGACAGGATAAAAATGATACAAAACGGTACAAATCCATTTTTTGTCAAAGAGCTTGAAACAGGCTATGTAGTCATAGGCGATAATCAGCATTTTTATGGATATACACTTTTTCTGTATAAGACACATAATCATACTGAGCTTTTCCAGCTTGATAAAGAAGAAAAAGCAAAGTTTATGGAGGAAATGACTATAGTTGCTGAGGCTGTAAATAATGCCTTTCATCCTGAAAAAATGAATTATGAGCTGCTCGGAATGGGAGATGCTCATTTACACTGGCATCTTTACCCGAGAGTAAGCGGTGATATAGGCAGCTATGGCAATCACGGAAAAGGACCTGTGTGGTGGTATCCGATGGAAAAAATGTACTCAGACGATAACCGCCCGACGCAGCAACAGCTTGAACAATTAAAAGAAAGACTGCTGACAGAACTGGATAAACTATTACCTGCTTAATATGCAGAGAAATAGGAATAATTACAAATCATGTATCAGCAAAGCGGTATATCGGGGACACCACTTTATGTTGCTATATAAAAATAATGCGTTTCTGAGAAAGGAGTAAGACAGGATGAAAACAGCATTATCGATCGCAGGCAGTGATTCCTGCGGAGGCGCCGGTATTCAAGCAGATATAAAAACGATCACCCTGAACGGTGTGTATGCCATGAGTGCGGTAACAGCACTCACAGCACAGAACACAACAGGGGTGCGTGCCGTGTACGAGGTTTCGCCGGAATTTCTCGGGCACCAGATCGACGCAGTTTTTGAAGATATCAGACCGGATGCAGTAAAGATAGGGATGGTATCATCTTCCGCACTTATAGAAACGATAGCCGAAAGACTTCTGTACTATAAGGCAGAAAATATCGTTGTTGACCCTGTAATGGTTGCAACAAGCGGAGCAAGGCTGATAAGTGAGGATGCCGTAAACGTACTCAAGGAAAAGCTTCTGCCGATAGCAGATGTTATAACACCGAATATTCCGGAAGCTGAGGTTCTTTCCGATATGAGGATAACCTCAAGAGATGAGATGGCACTTGCAGCTGAAATTATTCATCAGAGATATCACGGAGCGGTTCTTGTAAAAGGCGGACACAGCGTTAGCGATGCAACGGATATACTTTGCTTCAGCGGAACCTTTTCGACCTTTGAGGGTAACAGAATTGATAACCCCAATACTCACGGAACAGGCTGTACGCTTTCTTCTGCAATAGTCGCAAATCTTGCAAAGGGCTATCCGATCGAGGAGTCAGTTAGAAAGGCTAAGGAATATATCTCAGGTGCACTTGGCGCAATGCTTGATCTTGGTCAAGGCTCAGGACCGATGGATCATGCCTTTGATTATAACGGTCAATTCAGAAACTAAATAATGCTTGAAAGGAAAATAATTATGAGAACTTATAAAACACAGATGGAAGCAGCTAAAAAGGGAATAATTACCCCGGAGATGAAGATAGTCGCCGAAAAGGAATATACAACTCCTGAAAAGGTAATGGAATCCGTAGCGAAGGGTGAGGTTGCAATTCCCTGCAATATCAATCACAAATCCATATCTCCCGAAGGTATCGGTGCCGGAATGAGAACAAAGATCAATGTTAATCTTGGTATTTCCGGTGACTGTAAGAACTATGATGTAGAAATGCAGAAGGTAGATATGGCGATAAAATTCGGTGCCGAAGCTATCATGGATCTGAGCAATTACGGTAAGACAAATACCTTCCGCCGTGAGCTGATCGAAAAATCTCCTGCGATGATAGGCACAGTTCCGATGTATGATGCAATAGGCTATCTTGAAAAGGATCTTCTTGAAATCAAAGCAGAGGATTTCCTCAAGGTTGTCCGTGCTCATGCAGAAGAGGGCGTTGATTTTATGACCATCCACGCAGGTATCAACCGCCGTGCAGTTGAAGCCTTTATGCGTGACAAGAGAAAAATGAATATAGTATCCCGCGGCGGTTCGCTTCTGTTTGCATGGATGATGATGACCGGAAATGAAAACCCGTTTTATGAGCACTATGATAAGGTGCTTGATATTCTTGAGGAATATGATGTTACGATAAGTCTTGGCGATGCACTTCGTCCCGGCTGTATAGATGATGCAACAGATGCAGGTCAGATCTCTGAGCTTATCGAGCTTGGAGCACTTACCGAAAGAGCATGGGAAAGAAATGTTCAGGTAATGGTAGAAGGTCCGGGTCATATGGCAATGAATGAGATCGAAGCAAATATGAAGCTCCAGAAGCGTCTCTGTCACAATGCACCCTTCTATGTTCTCGGTCCGCTTGTCACGGATATTTTCCCCGGCTACGATCATATCACATCAGCGATAGGCGGAGCGATCGCAGCTGCAAGCGGAGCAGATTTCCTTTGCTATGTAACTCCCGCAGAGCATCTCAGACTTCCTGATCTTAACGACGTTAAGGAAGGTATCATAGCAAGCCGGATTGCAGCTCATGCTGCCGATATCGCAAAGGGTATTCCTCACGCAAGAGACAAGGATAATGAAATGGCAGAGGCTCGTCATAAGGTTGACTGGGAAGAGATGTTCAAGGTGGCTGTTGATCCTGAAAAGGCAAGAGCATATTTTGAAAGTACACCTCCTGCTGACAGACATACCTGTTCGATGTGCGGAAAGATGTGCGCAGTAAGAACTACAAATATGATACTTGAAGGAAAAACAGTTGAATTCTGCACTGAGAAATAATATACAAGCAAAGCCGCCGGATACTTTACGGCGGCTTTGAAATATAATTAGATTGGAGAGATAAGCCATGACATATGAAAGGCTTACTGTCAGAAGAAATGAGGGAAAGATAGGTAACCCGACAGCCTTTATTTTTTCATGTCCCGGTCAGGAGGAATTGAAAAGCGGAAAGCTTGTCAACGGACAAACAGGTAAAAACCTTGATCTGATGCTATCAATTCTTAATAAAGAATATCCGGAAATTTTCCCGTCCTGCTTCAGATATGATTACCGTATAACCAATTCCTCCGAATATGTGCACTATAAGGCATTTGATAATCGTACGGAACCGAAAAAGGATGAGATACTGGAAAACGATAATCTGAAACGTCTTGCCGATGATATCATGGATTATAAATACATAATCACCTTCGGCAGATGCGCTTCACTTGCTGCAGAAGGCTGTTCAAAGCTTTTTGATATGTCGGACAAGGTATTTATATACTCTCAGCATCTTTCCTTTCTGAGCCTTAACAGCAGCATAAAGACAGATATCAATGGTGAACCTATTGAAAGAGGAAGCAAGGATTCTACATATAAACGGCTCGAGGTAGCCGCAAGAAAAGTAACAGAGCAGATATTCAGCAAATAAAAAAAGCTGCTGCAAGGCGGAAGCTGTGCAGCAGCTTTTTTTTATTTGTTTTTATTAAAATAATTGCAAAGCGCTGTAAAAGTTTCAGGACTGATATCATGCTCGACCTTGCAGGCATCTTCCTTTGCCGTTTCATCATTGACACCGATACTGATAAAGAAAGCAGTCAGTGTTTCATGACGTTTAAGGATATTTTCTGCAATCTTCATACCGCTTTCGGTAATGGTAATATAATTATCCTTGTCCATAACGATATAGCCTTTTTCTTTAAGACGCTTAGTGGTATATGTAACGCTCGGTTTTGTAACACCAAGATGCTGAGCTACATCAATAGAACGAATATATCCCTTTTTACGCTTGAGCATCAGCATTGCCTCGAGATAATCCTCTGTAGTTTTTTCTGACTTTGAATCCGGTTTCATTTTCTGTTAACCTCCGCATTATTTTATTATAGATTATCATATTTTTATTTAAAAATCAAGAATAATTAATAAAATTTTATCAAAACTCTTGACAAATATATGTTTAATGTATTAAACTATATTAGTTAAACAGTTTTAGATGTGTGATATAATAAATTTCATTTTCAGAAAAAACATTGATTCTGATCAGGAGGGATAAAAATGAGAACTTTAAATGATGCCAGGATCGGTGAAACTGTCAAGGTAGTCAAGCTTCATGGTGAGGGAGCATTAAAAAGACGGATTATGGATATGGGAATAACAAAGGGTACTGACATAGTCATACGTAAGGTAGCGCCTCTCGGTGATCCTCTTGAGATTAAAGTCAGAGGCTATGAGCTGTCATTGAGAAAGGCTGACGCAGCCAATATAGAAATATAAAACAGAGGAAATAAGGGGAAAAAATGTCAATAAAAATAGCTCTTGCCGGAAACCCGAATTGCGGAAAAACAACCTTGTTCAACGCACTGACGGGTTCAAATCAGTTTGTAGGAAACTGGCCGGGTGTAACAGTTGAAAAAAAGGAAGGTAAGCTGAAAGGTCATAATGATGTAATAGTTACCGATCTTCCTGGAATATATTCATTATCACCATATACACTTGAAGAGGTGGTTGCAAGAAATTACCTGGTGGATGAAAAGCCGGATGTGATACTTAATATCGTAGACGGAACGAATCTGGAAAGAAATCTGTATCTTACCACGCAACTCACTGAAATCGGAATTCCTGTTGTTATAGCTGTCAATATGATGGATATTGTCAGAAAAAACGGTGATGAGATCAATTTTGAAAAGCTGTCAAAAGCCCTCGCCTGTCAGATAGTAGAAATATCTGCTCTGAAGGGCGATGGCATTATAGAGGCAGCGCAGGCCGCTATAAAGGCGGCAGGAAGTGAAAAAACGATACCTCAGCATAATTTTTCAGGACCGGTGGAGCACGCAGTTGCACATATCGAAGAAGCCGTTCTTCATGAAATGCCGGAGGAACAGCAGAGATGGTATGCTATCAAAATATTTGAGCGTGATGAAAGAGTAATAAAAAAGCTCGAAATCAGCAAGGAAAAGCTCGATCATATAGAAAAGGATATTAAATCAGCAGAAAGAGAGCTTGATGATGATGCAGAAAGCATTATCACAAATGACAGATATAATTATATTACTTCTCTTACAAGCAAATACTATAAAAGAAAATCAGACAGTGAGCTTACTGTATCGGATAAGATAGACAAAATAGTCACAAACCGTATACTTGCACTTCCGATATTTGTAGCTATTATGTTTATTATCTACGGTCTTGTGATGATGCCAGTTCCTATGCCATGGGGAGATTCACTCGGAACAGTAATGACTGACTGGATGAACGACGGAGTATTCGGAGACGGCTGGTATCTTCTTGGAATCGGTCAGTCGGATTACGATGAAGCTATGGATAAATACGCTTCCGAAAAAATCTGGACGGATGAATTCAGAGCTGAGATCAATGCAGCTGCTAAAGCAGACGTACTTGGTGCGAAGGATATTTCAGATGCCATTTCTTCCGGCAGCTATGCAGATTTTGATGCTGCATACGGAACATATGCTGATACTGTGATGAAGTATTATGAAGAAAAAAATATCTCTTATAGTTTTAATAAGATTTATGAATCGGCAACTGCAGAGGATGCGCAGGGGCTTCCGGAAAGATCTGATCACGGAGTATGGATTCCCGGCATCCCGTCACTGCTTGAGCCGCTGTTTCAGGGAGTTCCTGCATGGCTGCACGGACTTGTATTTGACGGAATAATCGGAGGTGTAGGTGCTGTTCTGGGTTTTGTACCTCAGATGTTTTTGCTGTTCCTGTTCCTTGCTCTGCTTGAATCCTGCGGCTATATGTCAAGAATAGCCTTTGTGCTTGACAGGATATTCCGGAAATTCGGCTTGTCCGGTAAATCATTCATTCCGATGCTTGTAGGCTCAGGATGCGGAGTTCCCGGCATAATGGCATCAAGAACAATTGAAAGTCAGAGTGACAGGCGTATGACTATCATAACAACTACATTCATGCCCTGCGGTGCAAAGCTGCCTGTTATTGCTCTGCTTACGACTGTACTTTTCGGAGGAGCATGGTGGGTCGCACCAAGTGCATATTTTCTTGGTATAGCTTCTATAATTATTTCCGGTATCATGCTCAAGAAAACCAGACCCTTCATGGGAGACCCTGCTCCGTTTGTAATGGAGCTTCCCGCATATCATCTTCCGACATTCAAAAATGTTATGAGAAGCGTGTGGGACAGAAGCTGGTCATTTATCAAAAAAGCCGGAACTGTTATTCTTCTTGCCTCTGTAATAATCTGGCTTCTTAATTCCATTGGATGGAATAATTATTCCTTTGGATATTTCTCCAGCTTTGACGAGGGCGGATTCAGTATTCTCACTGCTATCGGCAATACGATCTGCTGGATATTCTCTCCGCTTGGATTTGGTAATCCTACTGCAACGGTTGCAACTCTGATGGGACTTCTTGCAAAGGAGGAGATCGTAGGTGTATTCGGAGTTATTGATTTTGAAGGGCTCACTCCTCTTGCAGGTTATTCATTTCTTGCATTCAATCTTCTTTGTGCACCCTGCTTTGCAGCAATAGGGGCAATAAAAAGAGAGATGAACAGCCCGAAATGGACACTTTTTGCAGTTGGTTACCAGTGTGCATTTGCCTATGCAGTTTCACTTATGATCTATCAGATAGGTTCCGTATTTTCAAATAATATCAATCCGATAGGTCTTATTTTTGCAATACTGACGCTTGCATTCATTTGCTTCATGGTTTTCAGACCTGTAAAAAGCGAAAGCAGACTGAAAGTATGACCGTTTGAAACGGGAGATGATAAAAATGCTTGTATGGCTGAGCGAAAATCTATCAACAATTATAATTATTTCAGTTGTACTCCTGATAATCGTGCTTGATATCATATATCTTATCAATTCAAAGAAGAAGGGAAAGAAGCTTTGCGGCAATGATTGTGCCGGCTGTGCTTTAAGAGGGCAGTGTCACAGTCAGCCGCAGACAAAAGAAGCGGATAATATTAACAGTAAATAGTTCCTCTGGATATGATTTACGCTATTCTGCCGATGCATTGGGGCGTAGAAAAACTGCTTAATCAATCCGTTGGAGATTATATTAAAATATTCCTTTTGGTGATTAAAATGAAAGAAATAACGATTCCTCCTAAATACAGAGGAATATTCTTCATAATACTTTCTGCATTTTGTTTTGCAGTAATGAATTTGTTTGTACGTCTGTCGGGGGATGTTCCGTCGATGCAGAAATGCTTTTTCAGAAATCTTGTTTCCTTGTTTTTTGCATTCGGAGTACTGATAAAAAACAAACAGGGATTCAAGTGGAAAAAGGGCAATCTGAAATGGCTGCTTCTGCGATCCTTTGCAGGAACAGCCGGAATAATCGGCAATTTCTATGCAATAGATCATATTGCACTTGCTGATGCTTCGATACTGAATAAAATGTCCCCTTTTTTTGTAATAATCTTTTCTATTATTCTATTGAAAGAAAAGCTTACTCTCTTTCAGGGCTTAGTGGTATTTGCAGCATTTATTGGATGCCTGTTTATCGTAAAGCCCACCTTTGCGGATATTGATATAGTGCCATACGCTTCGGGACTGATGAGCGGGCTTGGTGCAGGCTTTGCATATACAATAGTCCGCATACTCGGAAAAAAAGGAGAACAGGGTTCGCTTATTGTATTTTTCTTTTCCGCATTTTCCTGCATTGCAACACTTCCGGTATTGATATTAGATTTTCATCCTATGGAATGGTGGCAGCTTCTTATGCTGCTTGGTGCCGGTCTGGCAGCAACCGGAGGACAGTTTTCGATCACAGCTGCATATTATCATGCACCTGCGAGAGAAATTTCAGTATATGACTATTCACAGATAATATTTGCGACTTTGCTTGGACTGATCTTCCTTGGCGAGCTTCCGGATATTTACAGCTTCATTGGTTATGCAATAATAATTTCTATGGCTGTTCTGATGTTCCTGTACAATAATGATAAGGGCGTATTCCAAAAACTGAAAAAACAAGATTGAAAAACAGGCTGATGCATTTTTGATGACATCAGCCTGTTTTAATATTTATAATAATTATTTATCAAGAATATCTGCTATTTCCGGGAAAATCGAAAGACTTCTGCGGAGTATACCATTCATATATGCGATAGCAGTCCCATAGTTGGTGATAGGGACTCCCTCATCCTGAGAGCATTTTAATCTGTATTGCATTTCTCTTTCGCTCAGCATACAGCCGCCGCAGTGGATAACCATTTTGTAGCCGGACAATGTTTCTGCAAAGCCTGTACCGCTTGTCCATTCAAAACCGAGATCGCTGATTCCGGTGTATTTCCTGATAAGCTTCGGCAGCTTGACTGTGCCGATATCACCGCATTGACGGTGATGTGTGCAGCCTTCGGATATAAGAATTCTGTCGCCGCTTTTCAGTTTATCAAGAGCCTTTACACCTTCTACTGCGAGTCTGAGGTTTCCTTTGTAATTAGCAAAGAGGATCGAAAACGATGTAAGAAGAATATCGTCCGGAGTATCCTTGCTGACCTTCGCAAAAGCCTGGCTGTCAGTGATCACAACAGCAGGCTTTACTGAAAGAGCCTCAATAGTTTTTGTCAGTTCCTCAGGCTGAGTAACAACAGTCATACAGTGATGGTCAAGAAGATCACGGATAGTCTGCTGCTGAGGGAGAATGAGCCGTCCTTTAGGTGCTGATTCGTCGATCGGAACAACAAGTACAGCTATATCATTTTTATTGAGCATATGAGAAATAATAGTCTTTGTATTTTCACGATCCTTTGAAAGCCGTGCAATCATTTCTTTCAGCTCATTGACATTTTCCTTAGTTTTCGCACTGACAAGCAAGGAATTGCTGTCTGTTATTTCAACAGAGCTGATATCGCTTTTGTTGTAGACGATAATATAAGGAATATTTTTTTCTTTGAATCTGCCTATCAGGGCTTTGTCTTCGTCTGATATGCCTGTATCAGCAGCAATAACAAGAACAGCGATATCGGTTTTATTAAGAACCTGATAGCTTCTTTTAACACGCAGCTGACCCAGCTCGCCTTCATCGTCAATGCCGGGGGTATCTATTATAACGACCGGGCCAAGCGGCAGCAGCTCCATTGCTTTTGAAACCGGATCGGTGGTAGTACCAAGCGTATCGGAAACAATTGCAAGCTCCTGACCGGTAACGGCATTTACAACGCTGGACTTACCTGCATTACGCTTTCCGAAAAAAGCAATGTGCAGTCTGTCGGCGGAAGGGGTATTGTTAAGGCTCATTTTAAAATCTCCTTTTATTGTTCAGGAATTTTGAAAGAGTTTCAGAATTTCCTGATCTATTCTGTCAGATTCTTCATCAAAGTTTTCAGGCAATTTATTCTCCGGCTGCTTTATGAATAGCTCACATAATGGACACAATAATACCATATTCCATTATTATCCTTCTCAAAAATGCCTTTCTGCGGATAGCTGTTATTATCAGTAAGACTTTTTATTCTTTCAATATACTTATCTGATTCGTAAGAAACGCCATAATTGCAAAGTGTGCAGTAACTATATCCCCATCTTTCAGTAACTTCTGATTCAAAGATTTTTTCAAAAATTATATTATATCCGTTATTTTCAGTTATATAAAAGCTTATCTCCCTATAGCCAAGATCGTTGAGGATATAATACATGGAATCCAATGCATCATCAGAGATTTTAAACAAAGGATAATCAGGTTCTTTGGACAGAGGATGTCCATTGTTTGCAATGAGTACCTTATTTTTACTCAGAGCATAGTTTCCACTGATATAATCGTCACTGGTCATTTCAGTACCTTTAAATACTTCGTATTGTAAGCTTAAAACATCTTTAACGCATTCAAAATGATCCTTATAATTTTCCAAATCATCTTTTATGAGAGGATTATACTTTTGTTCGTATTCATCAAGTTTCTTATCAAGGTTTGCATCGGAAATGTGATCATATACTTTGGGTACTGTAAAGAATAATACTGTTCCTATTACTATTACCTGAATCCTGGGTGAACAACTTAAAAACCTGAAATGCATAAAACAACGCATTATCTCTGGGTTTTTCAGAACAATCAATAATGAGTTTCACGGATTCAGGTATTAATATAGCAATAATTGATAATATTTTGTGTTTTAAGGTATGTGAATCATGCTTTTGTATATCATTCATCAGCTTTTACCTCATTATCAGAATCTGAAATCCCTCTTACCCTCATTAACAATTTCATCAAGATAGTCAATTGCCCGCTGACGGCGTTTCGGATCGGGAACATTCTGAATTTCACGCCTGATAAGCTCCTCACCAATCTTCTTTGTTTCGGGGCTTGCATAGTCAGTGAGGAACTCCTGCAATGTCATAAGCGCATTCGGGTGACAGCAGTTCTGTATCTGTCCCACCTTGCATAAAGCCATGAAGCGGTCTCCGGTTCTGCCCTCACGATAGCAGGCGGTGCAGAATGAGGGAATATAACCCTTTTCCATAAGCCAGCGGACAACCTCGTCAAGGCTTCTCTGGTCGGATACATCAAACTGCTCTGTGTCATGTGGTCTTTCATCCGGAGTATAGCCGGCATAACCTCCGACAGATGTTCTTGAACCGCCGGATATCTGGGATATGCCCAGTCCCATAACCTTGTCACGACAGGCCTCGCTTTCTCTTGTGGAGATTATCATGCCGGTGTAGGGGACGGCAATTCTGATACAGGCAATAATCTTGGCAAATGTATCATCATCAATACCATTATCGAAAACATCAGGGTCAATATCAGCTGCACGCTTGATTCTCGGTACACTGATAGTATGCGGACCAACTCCATGAACAGCTTCAAGATGCTCAGCGTGCATCAGTATTCCTGCAAATTCATAGCGGTACATCTCAAGGCCAAAGAGAACACCGAGACCAACATCATCAATGCCGCCCTCCATAGCCCTGTCCATAGCTTCGGTATGATAGTCATAATTGTGCTTAGGTCCAGCCGGATGAAGCTTTTCATAGCTTTCCTTGTGGTAGGTTTCCTGGAACAGAATGTATGTGCCGATACCTGCATCATGCAGCTTTTTGTAATTTTCTACTGTTGTAGCAGCTATATTGACGTTAACTCGGCGGATCGCTCCATTTTTATGCTTGATGCTGTAAATAGTTTTTATGCAGTCAAGTATATATTCAATAGGATTGTTTACCGGGTCCTCTCCGCTTTCAATGGCAAGACGCTTGTGACCCATATCCTGAAGTGCAATAACCTCAGCCTTTACTTCTTCCTGAGTAAGCTTCTTTCTCGGTATCTCCTTATTCTGATAGTGATATGGGCAGTACACGCATTTATTCACACAGTAATTGGAAAGATACAGCGGAGCAAACATTACAATACGATTGCCGTAAAAAGCTTCCTTTATTTCTCTGGCAAGGTCGTACATTTTTTCCGTCATTTCAGGAATATCACAGGCAAGAAGAACACTTGCTTCTCTGTGAGTAAGACCTGCACATTCAACACCTCTGCCTGTTTTTTTCGGTTTTGCTTTTTCAAGTATCTGTTCGATAAGCTCTTTATTATGCTTGTTAGCGTCTGCATAAGCAAGAGTTTCGAGTATTTCTTCATGGTTAATAAATTCCTCTGCCTTGAGGGATTTCGGATCATATGACATTTCTATTCTTCTTTCTGTTTTATATATTAATGATTAAACAGGGGTTTGTGATCGCCTCTGTCAGTAACAACCTGATAGCCGATAGATTCCATACGCTTTTGCAGGCAGTATCTGCATTCCGCAGCTTCATCACCCGTGCATATCTTATTATCATAAAGCATATATTTTTTGCGCACAGAAACAGGCGACAGGTTTGGCATAACAACATTAGCTCCGGCAAGTATACCTTTTTCACGACCAAGTGGATGTATTGTACCCAGAGCTGTTGTTGACGGCAGCAGAACATCAGGCAGAGTAAGTCTGACCAGACCGAGCATAAACAAAGTAAGCTCAAGTGTTCCGCTTTTTTCGTTCGCAAAGGGAGTATCGTGATGTGCGATAAACGGACCGATTCCTACCATCTGTGGATCAAGCCTTTTCAGAAAAAGTAATTCCTTTGCAAGATCATCTGCTGTCTGGTATGGAGAACCGACCATAAATCCGCAGCCCACCTGATAACCTATTGCTTTGAGATCGTACAGACAGTTTATCCTGTTCTGCCATGAAAGCTCTGAAGGGTGTAGCATTGAATAATGCCCCGGATCAGCCGTTTCATGCCTGAGAAGATATCTGTCTGCGCCTGCGTCAAAATAAGCCTGATAGCTTTTATGCTCCTTTTCGCCAATGGAGAGGGTCAGAGCACAGTCCGGATAGGTACTTTTTACAGAGCTTATGATATCGGTCATAAGCTCATCTGTGTAAAACGGATCCTCACCGCCCTGTAGAACAAAGGTACGAAAGCCAAGCTCATAGCCTTCCTTGCAGCAAAGCATTATATCATCCTTGCTAAGGCGATAACGCTCTGAATTTCTGTTGCTACGTCTTATACCGCAGTACAGGCAGTCATTTTTGCAAAAATTTGTAAACTCGATCAGACCGCGTGTATATACCTTTTTGCCGTAGGCTTTTTCTCTGATATCACGTGCTTTTTGAAAAAGATAATCTGAAAGCCCGGAATCATATCCCGTGATGAGAGTCTTATATTCATCCTTGCTTAGAATATGCTCTTTTTCAAGCTTGTCGATAAGTGTTTTCATAGCTTAAACATTTGAACAGACAGCCTTTGAGCTTATACCGTCAAGCATACCGATCTTACCTGCAAGTGTATTTATGACGTCCGTAGGTGCATCGAGAGCGATACTGATGATATTGATCTTTTTCTCACGATAGGGAAGACCCATTCTTCCGATAATATAGCTGCTGTATTCGTGAAGAAGGTCATTAAGCTTATCGGTAGATTCCGGGTTTTCAACGATAATGCTGATAATTGATACGTGGTTTTCCATTAGTCATTACTCCTTTTTGGCATACAAAAGAAAAAGCACCCTGAAAGGTGCATAAACAAACAGCTCCATAAGAAATGAAGCAATAAAAATATGCATTACACCTTTTGCACAGGACGAACCTTTTGTATCAGCCGTAAATTTTAAAAAAGTAGTTTCAGGCAAGCACAAAGCTCGTCATTCAACCGTTTATATAAGTATAATAACATATTATCAATAATTTTTCAATAGTTTTTACAAAAAATAATATTAATTACTGATTTATAACAAATAACGAATATATAAAATGTATCTTACCTTGAAGTAAAAAAGTCTAAATTGACTATAATCAACCGACATAAAATTATTTGTCAGTGGAAAGCCTTGACCGCAACTTCGATATTTTCGGCTGGTGTGTAAGAGAAAAGCGAAAATGAATTAAACTCCGCAGAATTGACAGTGGAGGCACTCCTCCGGCGGGCGGATTTTATTGAATTTAGCAGTTTCGTATGTTATAATTTTAGAAAAAGTGTTCCTTGAACTGATCTGAGATATTATTGAAATACAGATATGTTCTGTTCCGGGGAAAAGTTAAAACGGGAGGAAAAAACAATGGATAAAATACAGTTTTCAGCGCCATGTCTGTTTGGTATTGAAGGCATATGCGCAGATGAGCTGAAAAGAATGGATATCGATAATGTAAAAGCAGAAAACGGAAAGGTACTTTTTGAAGGTGATTTTTCTACACTTGCAAGAGTAAACCTGTGTTCAAGATATGCAGAAAGAGTACATATACTTCTAGGACGGTTCAAAGCATACAGCTTTGAGGATCTGTTTCAGGGAGTAAAAGAAATTCCATGGGAGAACTGGATCTCAGAGAACGAATCATTCCCGGTAAAAGGTCATAGTGTTAATTCTAAGCTTGCAAGTATACCGGATTGTCAGAAGATCATAAAAAAAGCTGTTGTCAGCAGACTTTCAGCAAAATACGGGAAAAGCTGGTTCGATGAAACCGGCAGCCGTCATCAGATACAGTTTCTGATAATGAAGGATGAGGTAAGCATATTGCTTGATACTTCCGGTGATGGGCTACATAAAAGAGGCTACCGTCGTGATGCTACAGCAGCACCTATAAAAGAAACACTTGCTGCTGCAATGGCTGATCTTTCTCATGTCCGTCCTTTCAGCACGGTTATTGACCCCTTCTGCGGTTCAGGCACAATACTCATCGAATCTGCACTTAAAGCAATGAATATAGCGCCGGGGCTGAAAAGAAGCTTTGCAGCAGAGAAATGGAACTGCATTCCTTCTGAGATATGGTCGGAGGAAAGAACAAGATGCCTTGATCTTATAAATCATAACGCTGAATTTCAGGCATATGGATATGATATTGATCCGAATGCTCTGGAGTTGACAATTGCAAATGCGGAAAAGGCAGGTGTTGAAAAACGTATTCATGTTGAGCGTCGCTCTATTGCAGATTTCCGATCTGACCATGAACGTGCTGCGATCATTGCTAATCCGCCATATGGCGAAAGACTGCTTGATATTGAGCAGGCAAGAGAGCTTTATCGTACAATGGGTGAAAAATTCATTCAGCGTCAGGGCTACAGCTATACTGTAATCAGTCCCGATGATAATTTTGAACGCAATTTCGGCAGACAAGCAGACAAACGGCGCAAGCTATATAACGGAATGATAAAATGTCAGGTATATATGTATTTCAGAAATAAAAAAGAAAATAAACAGTAATAACGGTTAAGGAGAAAAAATGAAGCTATTTACAGAAAGACTGGTGCTGGTACCTCTTGGAACAAAACATTATAATACAACTAAAAAATACTCTACAGATCCTGAAAATACAAAAATGATGTGTTTTCTTCCATGTGATGATGAAAAAGAGGTAATGGATTATCTCGAAAAATGCGAAGCACAATGGAAGCGTGAAAAGCCGGAATATCTTGATGCGGCGATTATACTTGACGATTGTCATATCGGTGCGGTAAGCATAGAGTTTTCTGAGGATCATTCAACAGGTGAGCTTGGCTGGATAATAGATAAGGAACATTGGGGCAGAGGATATGCTGCGGAAGCAGCCATTTGCTTTATGGATCATATTGCCGGTTGTTTTGATACTACAAGATTTATTGCTCATGCAGATGCAGAAAACTATGCATCCATAAGAGTTATGGAAAAAATCGGAATGCAGATCAAATCAAAGTACAGCGGACGCAGAAACCGGAATTCCACAGAAGATAGTGATGAGGTTCTGTATGAGATCGTGTGGAATAAATAGATGAAAAAACACAAGGAGAGCGGAAATGGCGTTTACACATTTACACGTACATACGGTTTACAGCTTGCTTGATGGTGCAAGTAAAATACCGGAGCTGATAAAAAAAGCAAAGGAACTTGGTCAGACAAGCATTGCAATAACAGATCACGGTAATATGTACGGAGTTATTGAATTTTATAAAGCTGCAAAAGCAGAGGGAATCAAGCCGATCATAGGATGTGAGGTATATGTCTCGCCCCGCAGAAGATACGACCGGGATTCTCAGTTTGACAGAGAGAACAGACATCTCATCCTTCTTTGCAAAAATGAAACAGGCTATAAAAATCTTCTGAAGCTTAATTCTATGGCATGGACAGAGGGCTTTTACAGCAAGCCGAGAGTTGACCACGAGCTTCTTGAAAAGTATCACGAGGGTCTTATAGCCATGTCTGCTTGTCTTGCAGGAGAAATACCGAGAGCTTTGATGAACGGTAATTATGATGAGGCTGTACGGACAGCAAAGTGGTATAAGTCTGTTTTCGGGGAAGATTATTATATAGAGCTTCAGGATCATGGGATCACAGAGCAAAAGCAGATCAATCCCCGTCTAATCCGTTTGTCCCGGGAGCTTGACATACCTCTTGCAGCAACAAATGACTGTCATTATATCACCAAGGACGACAGCCGGATTCAAAATATACTTCTTTGTATTCAGACTAACCACACGATAAACGAAAAAAACCCGATGGCATTTCCAACAATGGAGTTTTATCTTAAAAGCGAACAGGAAATGCGCAGCTTGTTTTCAGATGTGCCGCAGGCAATTGACAATACCGCTCTTATAGCGGAAAAGTGCAATCTGGAAATTGAATTCGGGAAAACCAAGCTGCCGAGGTTTGACCTTCCTGATGGATCGGAAGATCATTTGTCTTATTTCAGGAAGCTTTGCAGCGAAGGTCTGCATAAATATTACGGTGATGATCCGTCAAAGGAAATAACAGAGCGTCTTGAATATGAAACAGGTGTTATTTCCCAGATGGGTTATATAGATTATTTCCTGATAGTTGCGGATTATGTTAATTATGCAAAATCCCACGGGATTCCGGTCGGTGCCGGAAGAGGCTCAGGAGCAGGCAGTCTTGCGGCATACTGTATAGGTATAACTGAAATTGATCCGATTAGATATGATCTTCTTTTTGAGCGTTTTCTCAATCCCGAGCGTGTAAGTATGCCTGATTTTGATATTGATTTCTGCACAGAACGCCGTCAGGAGGTTATTGATTATGTAATAAGAAGATATGGTGCTGACCATGTTGCACAGATCATATCCTTTGGTACAATGGCAGCCAGAGCAGCTATACGTGATGTAGGACGTGTTCTTGATATTCCGTATGCAGTATGTGACAGAGCAGCAAAGCTTGTTCCCAGAGAGCTTAATATCACACTTAAGAAAGCTCTTGAAACATCAAACGAGTTCAAAAAGCTTTACGATTCCGAAAGCAACATCCGTGATCTTATCGATACAGCCTTGAAGCTGGAGGGTATGCCGAGAAATACGACCACTCACGCTGCCGGTGTGGTTATAACAGATAAGCCGGTAAATGAATATGTTCCTCTTGCAAAAAATGACGATACAGTAGTAACCCAGTATACAATGACGGAGCTTGATGAGCTTGGACTTCTGAAAATGGATTTTCTCGGGCTTCGCAACCTCACTGTACTGAATTACGCTCAGGATATGATAAGAAAGACAGAGCCGGACTTTGATATCCGTAAGATCCCTGACAACGATAAGGCAGTTTTCGAGATGTATTCACGGGCTGATACCGAGGGAGTATTTCAGTTTGAATCAAAGGGTATGAAAAGCGTCCTGTTAAGACTCAAGCCGGAAAGCATCGAGGATATTATTGCGGTAATTTCACTTTACCGACCCGGTCCGATGGATTCAATTCCGAGGTATATCGAAAACAGACATTCTCCTGATAAGATCGTATATAAGCATCCGCTTCTCAAACCGATACTGGACGTGACGTACGGATGTATAGTATATCAGGAGCAGGTCATGCAGATATTCCGCAGCCTTGCAGGCTATTCTCTTGGCAGAGCTGATATAGTAAGACGTGCAATGGCAAAAAAGAAGAAAAAAGTCATGGATGAGGAAAAGGTCATTTTTATAAACGGACTGACAGACGAAAACGGGAATGTACTTGTTGACGGCTGCATAAGACGGGGGATAGATGAACAGACAGCGCTTGACATTTTTTCAGAGATGGAAAGCTTTGCATCCTATGCCTTCAACAGGGCACACGCCGCTGCATATGCATATATTTCATATCAGACAGCATATGTAAAATATCATTATCCAAGGGAATACCTTTGTGCGCTGATGTCAAGCGTACTTGGAGACAGCGGAAAAATTGCCGTATATCTTGACGAATGTGCTAAGCATGGGATAGTTGTCCTTCCTCCGAGTGTCAATGAAAGCGAGTCCGGTTTCACAGTAAATGATAAGAGCATTCGTTTCGGACTCAAGGCAATAAAAAATATTGGGCATGGACTGATCGATTCTATAATACATAACAGAAGAGAAGGAAAATATACAAGCTTTTATGATTTTTGCAGCAGGGTATACGGCAGGGATCTGAATAAAAGATCACTTGAAAATCTTATAAAGAGCGGTTCACTTGACGGACTTGGAGCAAACAGAAGGCAGATGCTTACAATATCCGACAAATTTATGGAAATAATAGCAGGAGAAAAGCAAAGCAGCCTTGACGGACAGATCAACTTTTTTTCTTCAGTTGCAGGAATGGATACAGTCTCACCTGATCTTCCCTCAGCAGCGGAATTCAATACCCGTGAGCTTCTTGAGATGGAAAGAGAAGTAACAGGGATATATTTCAGCGGCCATCCTATGTCACAATATGATGAAATAGCAGAAGCACTGGGCAGCGTAAGGCTGAATGAGATTCTCAGCGACGAAAGCGAATTATATCCGGATGGTAAGAAAATTGATGCATTATGCATGATAACGAAGATTAGATCAAAAATCACGAAAAATAATTCACGTATGGCATTTGTCAATATTGAAGATAAATACGGAGCAGTTGAGATGATAGTTTTTCCGAGGCAGTTTACCGAATACGGAGGTCTGCTTACTGAAGGAAAGATTCTCAGGGTGATAGGATCAGTAAGCCGGAAGGACGACGAACCGTGCAAAATAGTTTGTGATAAGGTTCTGCCGGCACCTCAGAGCGTATCTGATATTCAAAGCCGCAAATCCTCCGGCACTAAAAAGACACCCCGTGGACTGTATCTTAGACTGAAAAACGACCAATGTGAAGAATATATCAGGGCAATGCAGGTCGTTGATATTTTTGACGGACCTGAACACATATTCATAAAATTCACAGACAGCGGAAAAATAGTGAAGGATCCTGATTCTATGCGTGTTGATCCGAATCCTGTGATGATAAAAGAGCTTTGCAGACGTATAGGAAGTGAAAATGTTGTATTTGTATATTGATCCGGTTTTTTATTCTGAATAATTATTTTTGTGCGAAAAGATAAAATGTTCTTGATTATCAAATAAAAATTGTTTATAATGTAATTATGATTTATTGAACCCAGGAGGTGGTAATGTATGAGTCCTGACCCTTATGGTAATCAACATTTTTCATATACAATCAAACAAAATGACATTACCGCCGCATTGACTGCTTTCTGATTAATTATGCTTTTTTATGCTGCGGTCTGATGTCCTTTTGTGCATGAAAGGAATGATCGCATTGGTCAGTTATTATAAGACTGTTAACGGCAGAATAGAAGAGACAGAAAAGTATGAGGAAGGCTGCTGGGTAAATTGTATTGCACCGGATGAGGAAGAGGTAGATTATCTTCTTGATTTTTTTGATATACCTCCCGAGCTGCTCAGAAGCGCACTTGATGAAGAGGAATCCGCACATATCGACAGTGAGGATGATACAACGCTTATCATCATTGATGTTCCTGTTGTAGAAAAAGTATCCGGAAGCATTACTTATTCTACGATGCCGATCGGTATAATGATAACAGATAAAAATGTTATCACTGTTTCTCTGAAAGAGAGCACGATACTTACCGAGTTTTCCGAAGGTGTAGTCAGAAATGTAAGGACAAATTATAAAACACATTTTGTTCTTCATATAATGCTCAGGATGGCAACAAAATATCTTCAGTATCTGAAACAGATCGATAAGATAAGCAATCGTATTGAGCGCGGTCTTCGTAAAAGCGCTAAAAACAAGGAGCTTAATCAGCTGCTTGACGTAGAAAAGTCTCTTGTGTATTTTTCATCATCGTTGAAGTCTGACGAGATCACACTTGAAAGAATAATGAGAGGCAGATATATCAAGCTTTACGAAGAAGATCAGGATCTTCTTGAGGACGTACTTATAGAGGTCAAGCAGGCGGTAGATATGACTGCAACATATCTCAATATCCTGAACGGGACCATGGATGTATTTGCATCGATCATTTCAAATAATCTGAACACAGTAATGAAAATACAGGCGTCACTTACATTGCTTGTTTCTGTTCCTACTGTCATTTCCGGTATATACGGAATGAATATTACCGAGGGACTGCCCTTTGACAGGACATGGTGGTTTCCGCTGGCACTTTCCGCTGTGCTTATGATAGTTGCATATATTATATTAAAACGCAAGGATATGTTTTAATTCTAATATTCAGAAAGCCTTTCCGGCAGGGAAGGCTTTCTTTATGAAGGGAGTCTTAGCATATGAATGAAGAAAAGCTTTTTCATCTGAATATTCCGGTCTGCTTTAATGCAGAATATGCAATTTTGCCGGGTGATCCTGCGCGTGTTGATTTAATAGCTGAAAAGCTGGAAAAACCTGAATTGATCGGAGAAAACCGTGAATTCAGGTCTGTTGCAGGAATGCTTTGCGGAAAGAAAGTAATAATTACATCAACAGGTATAGGCGGGCCGTCTGCTGCAATTGCGCTCGAAGAGCTGTACATCTCAGGCGTCAGGACAGCCATAAGAACAGGCACCTGCGGAGGGATGCAGCTTGATGTTGAGCCGGGAGATATTATTATTCCAACCGCGGCAGTAAGAATGGAGGGAACATCAAAGGAATATGCACCAATAGAATTTCCTGCTGCAGCTGATTTTGATGTTGCCCGGGCACTTGTCAAGGCTGCCGGAAAGCTAAGCTTCAGATATCACACCGGAATAATCCAGAGTAAGGATTCCTTTTACGGTCAGCATGATCCGTTGTCTATGCCGGTAGGGGATATGCTTAGCTATAAATGGGAAGCATGGAAAAAGCTCGGTGTTCTTGCTTCTGAAATGGAAACAGCAGCGCTCTTCACTGTTTCTCATGTAAGAGGAATAAAGACAGGCTGTGTGCTTCATGCGTTATGGAATCAGGAAAGAAAAAAAGCCGGATTCGATGACCGCGATGAATTTGATCTTGACGCTTCAATAAATACAGCAGTTGAAGCACTGAAGATAATGATCGGAGAAGAAAATGAATAAAAAAGAAAAGCTTCTTGCTGTTGTCGGTCCGACAGCATCAGGAAAAACGTCATTGTCAATAGAGCTTGCTAAGGCACATAACGGAGAAATAATCTCAGCAGATTCGATGCAGATCTATAAAGGGATGTCAATTGCAACTGCAAAACCCGATGCTGATGAAATTCAGGGGATACCACATTACCTGATTGATTTCCTTGATCCTGATGATACCTTTTCAGTATCGGAGTATGTTAATCTTGCGGATAAAGCGGCGAAAAATATCATCGCCAGAGGAAAGCTTCCGATACTTTGCGGAGGGACCGGGCTTTATGTCAGATCATTTCTTGAAAATATACAGTTTTCGGATGAAAATAATGATCCTCAGCTTCGTAAGCGGCTGACAGAAAGGTACAAAAATGAAGGCGGTGAAAAGCTGCTTGAAGAACTGAAAGCCTTCGATCCTGAAACAGCTGCTGCATTGCTTCCTTCAAATTCTAAAAGAATAATAAGAGCGTTTGAAATATATCTGCTCACCGGAGTCACAATGTCTGAGTCAGTCAAAAAATCAAGAAGTGTTCCATCACCCTATGATAAGACTGTTATCGGTATTACATATTCTGATCGTGAAAAGCTGTATGAGAGGATCAACAAGCGTGTTGACATTATGCTTGAAAGCGGTCTTATTGAAGAAACAAGGAGCTTCTATAAGAGAGAAAACAGCATTACTGCTTCAGCTGCGATAGGCTACAAGGAGCTTAAACCGTATCTTGACGGAACACTTTCCCTTGATGAAGCAATAGAAAATCTAAAAAGAGAAACAAGAAGATACGCTAAAAGACAGCTGACATGGTTCAGAAGAGATAAATATATCCATTGGATCGAAGCTGATAAGGTGGATAGTGTATTTGATGAAGCAGAAAAAATAATCAGCAAATACTTGTTATAAAAAATAAATAAAAAAATTAATTCTATTAAACTGTTTACAAATATTCTCTTTAGTGCTAAAATAATAATAATTGTTTATATATGCATAAAGAGTAAGATCATTACTACCGAATGATCGGTAATGGGGGAAGAAAATGGAAAAAGACAGTACAACAGTAATAAAAAGGATTATTGTTGCCGTCATAACTATTCTTATTGTCGCCTATATCATTTCTGTCGGATTAAAAGCTAATTTTACCCAGGTTAAAACAGAAACTGCCAATATTATGACAGTATCTGATTCTATTCCGACGACAGGCTATTTTATACGCGATGAACAGATAATAACCTATGATGGGGATGGAGTAATATCATATCTTCTTAATGACGGAGATAAAATCTCTAAGGATGAATCTGTAGCGAATGTTTATACCGATGTTCAGGCGGCCAATGACAAGAAAACGATCGATAAGCTTGAGCAGCAGATCAGTGATCTTGAACAGCTTGATAATGCAGTGAATAATATTATGCCGGCTCCTGATGACCTTGATAAAAATATCAGCAGCAGTCTTTCAAAGGCAAAATTAAGCGCATCTGAAAAAAATTTCTCTGATGCAGATAAAAGCATTACAGCAGCCTTATACAGTATCAATCAAAGGCAGCTTGTAACAGGCAAAGCCCAGAGCTATTCTGCAAAGATAGCAGAGCTGAAGAAAAAAATGTCCGAGCTTAAAAAGAAATATGCCGATAATTTATCAAAAGCGATCAAATCAACAAAAACAGGCTATTTTTCAAGCACGGTTGACGGATATGAGAGCTTTTATAATTCCAAAGCACTTGATAATATCAAGATCGGTGATCTTAATGAGAAAAAAATAACCAAACGTCCGGTCGGGAAGAATGTAGTCGGAAAGACCGTTGAGGGTGTTTATTGGTATGTAGCTTGTGAGGTTTCAGCAAATGAAGCAATACAGATCAAGGAGTCAGATTCACTGAGTGTGGATATTCCTCTTGCAAACAATCATAATATCTCCGTTGAGCTGCAATGCATAAATCAGGAGAATAAGAATTCAGATGCTGTTGTGGTACTCAAAGGCAGCTATATGAATCAGGAAATGATTAATCTCAGAAGAGAGGATATTTCAATAATCAAGAATACCTACAATGGTATTTACGTTTCAAGAAATGCTGTACACGATCAGCAGATTACTGAAACAGTTACTGATAAAAACGGTAAAGAAAAAACCGTGAAAAAAACAGTCAAGGGTGTTTATATCCTTGTGGGAAACGAACTGCTTTTCAAGCAGATAGTACCCGTTTATACAGGTGAGGGCTTCATAATATGTATGCAGAATCCCAAAGATGAGGATCTTGTTACAGACGAAATAGGCGTTTTGAAAGCTTATGATGAAGTCGTGGTGGAAGGAGCAAATCTATATGATGGAAAAATCATCGACAGAACAAGCTCGTAGATTTGATGATATAAAAGCAAATTATTATGAGATATGCGAAAATATAGAAAAGGCAGCTGCTGAAAGCGGAAGATCAGCAAATGATATTACCTTTCTTGCTGCTACAAAAACAGTTGAGCCGGAATTCATTAATTATGCTGTCTCACTCGGGCTGAAGTATATCGGAGAGAATAAGGTTCAGGAGATGCTCACTAAATATGATGAATATGATCTCGATAATTCACAGCTTCATTTTATCGGTCATCTTCAGACTAATAAGGTAAGACAGATCGTCGGAAAGGTATCAATGATACAATCTGTTGACAGTCTGAAGCTTGCTCAGGAGATATCAAAGCAATCTTTAAAAAATAATGTTGCTACAGATATTCTTCTGGAGGTAAATGTTGGCAGAGAAGAAAACAAATCCGGCGTTCTGGAAGAGAATTTAGAGGAAATTCTGGAGAAAATTTCTGTATTGGAAGGTCTCAGGATCAGAGGTTTGATGTCTGTACCGCCGATTTGTGACTCTAAACAAGAAATTTTCAAATTTTTTGATAAAATGTACAAACTGTTTATTGACATTTCATCAAAAAAATCGGATAATATATATATGGACTATCTTTCAATGGGTATGTCCGATGATTACATGGAAGCAATTCTGTCAGGCGCAAATATGATAAGAGTCGGTTCTGGACTCTTTGGTGCCAGAATATACAGATAAAACAGGAGGAAAATAAAATGGCAAATATCATGGGAAAATTCAAGAGCATATTAAAGACACCTGAGGAAGAAGTAGCATACGATGATTATTATGATGATACCGAGGCAATGGATGCAGAAGGGCAGGATGAAGAAATGGATTATGATGAGCCGGAAGATCAGGCAGAGGAACAGAGCTCTCCTGCTTCAGGAAGCAATAATGTAATCAGCATACATGATTCAACAAGTGTGCAGTTTGTTCTTTTCAAGCCGGAGTCTTTTGACCCGTCTGTAAAAGAAATGGCAAATGAGCTTATGAAAAGAAATACTGTAATCCTTAATGTTGAAGATACAAATAAAGATGTTTCAAGAAGGATTATAGATTTTCTTGGCGGTGTTGCATATGCAAACAGCGGAAATGTAAAGAAGGTTGCAGAGGATACATTTATTATCATGCCCAGCAATGTTACACTTTCCGGACAGGATGCTATGGATGAAGTCGGAAGCGACAATGTATATTTTTAATTAGTACAATTTCCCTGATTAATTTATACAGTAATGTATCAGATTCTTTAGAAAGGAAATTAGTATGATAACATTAGAAGAGATAGAAAATATTACTTTCAGAAAATCTGGACTCGGCGGATATAAGATCGATGAGGTAGACAGCTTTGTTGATGATGTTGTCGATAAGGTAAAAAGTCTGGAGCTTGCTCAGAGAGAGTTTGAGCTGAAAATAGAAAACCAGGAAGCTGAGATAAAAAAGTATAAGGAAAAAGAAGACAGCGTTCAGAATGCTTTGATTTCAGCTCAGGTTTCAGCAAAGCAGATCAAATCTGAAGCAGAAAGAAAAGCTGAAGATAAGCTTACCGAAGCAGAATCTGAAGCTGAAAAGACAATTAAAGAAGCCAAGGAAGAGGCTGACAGGATCCTTTCCGAAGCCAAGGAAAAGGCTGATCAGATCAATGCAGATACAGACGCAAAGGTCGAAGAGCTTATGAATAAGGCTTTGAGAGAGTCTTCAGATAAGATCGAAGAAAACAACCGTATACTTGATGAACAGAAGAAGAGTATTATCAAGCTGATGGGTGAAGCTAATAAATTCAGAAATCATCTTCTTAAAGAATATAAGAATCATCTGAGTATCATTAATTCAATGTCAAAGGGTGAGGATTTCAAAAAGAAGCAGGCAGAGCTTGATAAGAACTATCCTAAGTCGGAAGGTAATAAGCCTGTTGAAACCAATACAGGTGTTAAAGAGAAAAAAGATAATGATGATTCAGCCGATAATGAATAATTCATTTTTTGGCTGAAAAATCATATTAATAATAAATACCATAAGGTATTTAACATTATCCGACACATCCGTGTCGGATTTTGGATTGTTACATTATTTCACAGAGGAGAGAAAAATAAATGCCGCAGGATTATAACAAGACACTGAATCTGCCAAAAACAGATTTTCCGATGAGAGCCGGACTTCCAAAATCCGAGCCAGAAACTCTGAAGCGCTGGCAGAACAATAATACTTATGAAAAGCTTATGGAGATCAATGAGGGAAAGCCACTTTATGTTCTTCACGATGGTCCTCCGTATGCAAACGGCGATATTCACCTTGGTCATGCACTTAATAAGACCTTGAAGGATATTATTGTCAGATATAAGAATATGACAGGCTTTAAATCACCGTATGTTCCGGGTTGGGATACACACGGTCTTCCTACAGAACTCAAGGCAAGAGCTAAAGCCGGTGTAAGCAGCAGTGATGCTATTTCTGATGTTGAGCTGAGAAAGATATGCCGTGAATTTGCTACAACTTATATCAATGGTCAGCGTGAACAGTTCAAGCGTCTTGGCGGTATTGCAGAATGGGATAATCCCTATATTACCCTTACACATGATTTTGAGGAAAAGCAGATAGAGATCTTTGCGGAAATGGCAAGCAAAGGATATATTTACAGAGGACTTAAACCTGTATATTGGTGTACAGACTGCGAAACAGCCCTCGCTGAGGCTGAAATAGAGTATGCAGAGGATCCCTGTCATTCAATTTATGTAAAATTCAAGGTAACTGATGATATGGGTAAGCTCAGTGCTATGGGAGCTGAGCTTAAAAATACATATTTTGTTATCTGGACAACAACAACATGGACACTTCCTGCAAATGTTGCGATCTGTGTTGGTCCTCGTTTCAATTACAGCCTTATAAAATGCGAAGGCGAGTATTATGTAATGGCAGAGGAGCTTTATGCCGCTGCAATGGAAGCTGCCGGTAAGGAAAACTATGAGGTGATCGGTACAATCAAGGGCAGTGAGCTTGAGTATATGAAAACAGCTCATCCTTTCCTTGACAGAACCTCACTTGTGATCGTAGGCGATCATGTCACTCTTGAAAGCGGTACAGGCTGTGTACATACTGCCCCCGGACACGGTGTTGACGACTATAATGTATGCAGAAACTACCCTGAGATACCTATGGTTGTACCTGTTGATGCAAAAGGCAGACTTACTGAGGAAGCAGGTATGTTTGCAGGTCTCCTTACATCCGAAGCTAACAAGCCTATAGCAGAGTATCTTGAAAAGACAAACGCACTTTTTGCGCTGAAAAAGATAATTCACCAGTATCCGCATTGCTGGAGATGTAAAAATCCCGTACTTTTCAGAGCTACAAAGCAGTGGTTCTGCTCTGTTGATGATATCAAGGACGCAGCTGTTGATGAGATTAAAAAGATCAACTGGATCCCTGCATGGGGCGAGGACAGAATCACATCAATGGTTCGTGAGCGTAAGGACTGGTGTATCTCACGTCAGAGAAAATGGGGTGTTCCAATCCCGATCTTTTTCTGCAAGGATTGTGGAGAACCGGTAATGGATAAATCAGTAATGCTCCATATCGCAAAGCTTTTCGGTGAACACGGCTCGGATATCTGGTATGAGAAAGATGCGGCAGAGCTTATTCCTGATGGTCTTGCCTGCTCAGAATGCGGATGTAAAGAATTCAATAAAGAAAAGGATATTATGGACGTTTGGTTCGATTCAGGCGTTTCGCATATCGCTGTTTGTGAATCCCGTCCTTACCTCAAATGGCCTGCTGATCTTTATCTTGAGGGTGCAGATCAGTACAGAGGCTGGTTCCAGTCATCACTCCTTACTTCAGTTGCTGCAAGAGGACAGGCTCCTTATAAGTCAGTTGTAACTCATGGCTGGGTCGTTGACATGGAGAAAAAGAAGATGTCAAAATCTGCCGGAAACGGTATGTCACCGGCAGAGATAATTGATAAATACGGTGCAGATATTCTCAGACTATGGGTATCATCTACTGATTATCATGCAGATGTAAGAATCTCAAAGGAGATTCTCGCTCAGCTCAGTGAAGCATACAGAAAAATCAGAAATACAGCAAGATATATCCTCGGAAATCTCAAGGATTTTGATCCGGATAAGGATATGGTTTCTGATGATAAGCTTCTTTCAATTGACAAATGGGCGCTTATGAAGCTTGACGAGCTTAACGATAAGGTAAGAAAAGCATATGACAGCTTTGATTTCCATATTGTTTATCAGGCACTGCATAATTTCTGTGTTGTCGATATGAGTAACTTCTACTTTGATGTTCTCAAGGACAGACTCTATACAGAAACGCCTGACGGAGTGCTTCGTCGTGCAGCACAGACCACAATATACAGAATACTTGATGCTATGACAAGACTTGTATCTCCGATTCTTGTTTATACCTCTGATGAGATATGGCAGTATATGCCTCATGATTGTTCAGCAAATGCTGAGAACGTTCTTTTCAATGAAATGCCGGAAAAAACAGGTGTTACTCTTGATGAAAGCTTTGTTTCAATGTGGGACAGAATTCACGAAACAAGAGATACTGTCAAAAAAGCAATCGAAATTGAAATAAAGAATAAAATCATACGTTCTTCACTTGAAGCAAAGGTTACATTGAAGTGCTCCGGGGAGCAGTATGATTTTCTTAAATCAGCCGAGGCAGAGCTTGCTGCTGCATTTATAGTTTCTGATGTTGAAATTGCTGACGGTTCAGATGAGCTTGTAGTTGAGGTTGCTCATGCAGATGGTGAAAAATGCGAGCGCTGCTGGATATTCAGCAGAACAGTCGGAGCTGATACAGAGCATCCGACCCTTTGCGAGCGTTGTGCGTCTGTCATTTCCTCAATGGGAGATCTGCTCGATACATAATTCATTATGCACAAATGCATATGAAAGGTGCAATGATGCTTATTATAAAGGCAGTGCGTCTTATGATGCACTGCCTTTTTTACAGAAAGGGAAATAATGATGACAATTGTGATAGTAGCTGTATTTTCAATAATTTTAGCTTCAGCTGATCAGCTTATAAAATATTTTATATATGAGGATCTCCGTCCTGTCGGAAGCGTATCTGTAATAGACAATTTGTTTTCACTTGTATATTCTGAAAACAGAGGTGCAGCGTTTGGTATTTTTCAGAATGCAACATTGTTTTTTTCTGTTATAACGATCCTGCTTATAGGTGTATTTTTGTTTTTGCTTATAACTAAGAAATTCTCAGGAAAACTGTTTACAGTTTCTGTGATATTAATAATAGGCGGGGGACTTGGCAATCTTATAGACAGATTGTTCAGAGGATTTGTAATTGATTATCTTTCGCTTTCTTTTTTTCCGCCAATATGTAATTTTGCAGACTATTGTATAACTATCGGTGCTGTCCTGTTTATTTTATGTATTCTTCTCACTCCGGAAAAGAAAAAAGAAAACCATACGGAGGAAAAAGATGGAGAGGAATGAATATACAGCAGCTGAAAACGATGCCGGAAAAAGATTAGATAGTTTTCTTACTGAAAAATGCCCGGAAATGACACGTTCGTTGATCCAGAAGCTGATTGAAAACGGCAATGTTACTGTTAATGACAAAATTTATGCAAAGAACTATAAGCTGAAAAATAATGATAAAATAATACTTCTTGTGCCTGACCCGGAAACAATGGAAGCAAAGCCGGAAAACATTCCCTTGGAAATTGTGTATGAGGATGACGATCTTCTTGTAGTTAATAAGCCAAAAAATATGGTAGTCCATCCTGCACCCGGAAACTATGAGGGAACGCTTGTAAATGCTCTGCTGTTTCATTGCGGTGATAGTCTTTCAGGTATAAATGGAGTGATGAGACCCGGAATAGTCCATAGAATAGATAAGGATACAAGTGGTTTGCTGATAGTTGCAAAGAATGATTTTTCTCATAAAAGGCTTGCTGAACAGATCAAAGTTCATAGCTTTGAAAGAAAATATATGGCAGTTGTATACGGAAATCTAAAGAACGATGAGGGCACGATTGATGCACCGATAGGACGCCATCCTTCAGACAGAAAAAAAATGACGGTGATATATAAAAATTCAAAGCCGGCAGTCACACATTATAAGGTTTACAGGAGATATGAAGGATTTACTCTTGTCGAGCTTACTCTTGAGACGGGCAGGACACATCAGATAAGGGTGCATATGGCATCAATAGGTCATCCGGTAGCCGGAGACCCTGTATATGGTCCAAAGAAAGTAATTACATCGCTTAGCGGACAATGCCTGCACGCTTACTATATTTCCTTTGTTCATCCGCGCACAGAAAAAATCATCACATTATCCAGTGAATTGCCGGAGTACTTTACAGATTTCCTTTCAAAACTATAATAAACCAAAAAGCAGCAATCAGAAAAACAAGCTGATTGCTGCTATTATTTATTCATTTTCCTTCAGGACATGAGATCCTTGCGATCTCTTCTATGGTGTGGTGCAGTTTGAGAACGATATCTGTATCAGCCGCACGATAATACATTTCTTTTCCGTTGCGGTTAGCAACGATCAGACCTGCACTTTTAAGCAGCTTGAGATGATGAGATACTGCCGGACTTGACATACCTGTTGCCGCAGCTATATTAATTACACATTCCTCACAATGGCACAGCAGCCAGAAAATACGAAGTCTACTTGGGTTACCGAGTTGGTTCATTGCCTGAGCAACGGCTGTTATAGTATCAATTTCGGGCATTTTTTCAATAATTATTTTATCCTTGCCATTATGATTATGCGGTAATTCAATTCTTTTAGTTTGCAAAAAAATCATCTCCGGGACTTCTTTTATTAAATATATTTTAAAATATTTTTATCAAAAAATCAACACCATCTTTTTGCCGCCGCCAGCGTGACGCTGGACCCTTGATTCACGGCTTAACCAGACTGAAAATGTTTTACTCGGGTACTGCCAGACTTTTTTGAGGCTGAACTGCTGACTTCATTTCTGCTTTAAAAGTCCCAGAATTATTTTACACTAGCCTTTGCCGCCGGCGTCAGCTTCGAGAGGTTCGCTGTGCTTACGCTCAGCTCTTGCCCACAAGCCGATACCGTCGAAGTCGCGGTTCAGGCTTTCTTCTGACCAATACTTTCAAGTCGGTTGATTATAGTTCCTGCAAAACACCCAGAAATAATTTACACGAACCTTTTGCCTGTCAGTTCTGTCGGCGCTTCTGCTTTGCATAGGTCATCCACAAATACTGTCGAAGCTGCGTTTCAGGGTTCTGTAAAAAAATTAAGAAAACTTCTTTATTATTCTTGACAGAAGCATAAAATAGTGATATATTAATAATAACGATTAAATGTTTGTTTAATCAAAATAAATGAGGTGGTTTTATGAAAAAAACATATAAGATTGAGGTTGACTGTGCTAACTGTGCAGCAAAGATGGAGTCTGCTGCAAAGAAGGTTGACGGTGTTAAAGATGCATCAGTAAATTTTATGACCTTGAAAATGAAAGTTGAATTTGAAGAAGGTGCTGATATTGATGCTGTAATGGATAATGTTTTTAAAGCCTGCAGAAAGATCGAGCCGGACTGCGAGATTTTCTATAAATAATTCATATTAAGCACTCTTTGATCAGGAGTGCTTAAATTTAAAACAAACGATTAAAGATTTATTTAATTGAGGTGGCGTATTATGACAAAAAAACAAAAGAAAAATCTTATAAGGATTATTATTTCATCTGTTATAATGCTGTTATTTCTTTTCATACCAGTCAGCGGAATTATTCGCTTTATACTTTTTTTGATACCATATCTGATTATTGGATATGATATTCTGATAAAAGCAGGAAAGGGAATAATCAACCTTCAGCCGTTCGATGAATGTTTTTTAATGAGTATAGCAACGATCGGAGCTTTGGTGATTGCGGTGATTACTGACGGAGATTATATAGAAGCAATTGCTGTAATGCTGTTTTATCAGATAGGAGAATGGTTTCAAAGCTATGCTGTGGGAAAAAGCCGGAAAAATATCAGTCAGCTTATGGATATCAGACCTGACTATGCAAATATAGAAGAAAACGGTGAATTAGTCAAAGCCGATCCTGATGATATAGAAAAGGGAACGATAATAACAGTTCTTCCCGGTGAAAAAGTACCCATCGACGGAATTGTTGTTGAGGGTAGATCTGTTCTTGATACAGCTGCGCTTACAGGAGAGAGCTTACCAAGAGAAGTGAGGGAAGGCGATATTATAATCAGCGGATGCATCAATAAAAGCGGAATGCTGAAAATTGAAACTACAAAGGAATTTGAGGAATCGACAGTTTCTAAAATTCTTGATCTGGTAGAGAATGCAAGCTCCCGAAAATCACGCTCGGAAAACTTTATTACAAAATTTGCCGCCGTGTATACTCCTGTTGTTGTATTCAGCGCCCTTGCGCTTGCTGTTTTACCTCCTTTGTTCAATATGATAATTCTGTCAAAACCGGCAGAATGGTTCAGCTGGATATACAGAGCTTTGACATTCCTTGTTATAAGCTGTCCGTGTGCGCTTGTTATCAGTATACCTCTCAGCTTTTTTGCCGGTATAGGGGGTGCGAGCAGACAGGGTATACTTGTCAAAGGATCAAATTATCTTGAGCAGTTGTCAAAAGCAGGTATTGTTGTGTTTGATAAAACCGGTACCCTGACAAAAGGTGTATTTGAGGTAACTGAAATAAAGGCAAAAGGACTTACCGATAAAGAACTGATAAGATATGCTGCTGCCGCTGAACAGTATTCCAATCATCCGATTGCTCAGTCACTAAAAAAATATACTGAAAATACAGATCTTCCTCAGGCGGAAGATATTGAAGAAATTGCCGGACAGGGTATTATCGCAAATGTATGCGGAAAAAAAATATGCGCCGGTAATAAAAAGCTGATGAAAAGCTTAGGAATAGATACAAAAGAAATTGAAACAGCCGGAACTGTGATATATGTAGCAATTAATGGCGTTTATCATGGAGAAATTATAATCAGCGATTCAATAAAAGAAGGAACCGGACCTGCTTTGAATGATCTTAAAAAATGTGGCATAAGACAGACGGTAATGCTTACAGGAGATAATAATACTATTGCGGAATCTGTTGCGTCAGAGCTTGGTATTTCATCTGTTTTCAGCGAATTGCTTCCTTCAGATAAAGTTGAAAAAACAGAAGAGCTTCTGAATTCAAAACGAAAGGGAGAAACTCTCGTATTTGCAGGAGACGGAGTAAATGATGCGCCTGTGCTTTCTATTGCAGACATAGGTATTTCTATGGGAGCGATGGGTTCTGATGCGGCTATCGAAGCATCTGATGTGGTTTTAATGGATGACGACCCCGGAAAGATCCCGAAGGCTATAAAAATATCTAAAAAGTGCATGAGGATAGTAAATCAGAATATATGGTTTTCGATCGGAGTAAAAGTACTTTGTCTGATTCTCGGGGCATTAGGTATAGCCAATATGTGGATAGCGATTTTTGCTGATGTAGGCGTAATGGTCATCGCAGTGCTTAATTCAATAAGATGTCTGTTTCTCAAAAATTTATAAAACCGGAGTTGAAGTTATGGAGATAAAGTATTATGATATCGGAGTAAACCTGTTTTGCAGACAATTTAAGGAACCTGATAAAATAATCAATAATGCAATGAAGGAAGGAGTAAGATGTATCCTTACCGGAAGTGATATGAATGAAAACAGGCTTGTAGATAAATATACAAGAAATCACTCCTGCTATGGAACAGCCGGGATTCATCCTCATAACGCAGACCGGTTTTCAGATGAAGATATTGTCAAGCTTGAAAGTATTATAACCGGGAATCTTGATATTGTTGCCGTTGGGGAATGCGGACTTGATTATGACAGAATGTTTTCTTCAAAGGAAAATCAGCTGAATTGTTTCAGAAAACAAATCAGACTTGCCCGGAAGCTCGGTAAGCCGATGTTTCTGCATGAGCGCTCTGCATTTGAAGATATGACAGCCTGTTTTGAAGATCAGAAGGAGATATGCAGGCGCTCGGTAATACACTGCTTCACAGGCGGCGTAAATGAGATCAGAAGATATCTTGATATGGGATTTTACATAGGTATCACAGGGTGGATTTGCGATAACAGAAGAGCAGAAGCATTGAGAATAGCTGTAAAGGAGCTTCCACTTGAAAAGCTTCTTATTGAAACTGATGCACCGTATCTTACACCAAGAGGAATAAAAGGTCTTGGTAATATCAATGTCCCTGAAAACATAAAATATGTTACAAAGGCACTTTCTGTATATATGAATAAAAATGAGGAAGAAATAATCTCAAATGCAAGGAAAAACACAGAAAGATTGTTTTTACTGAAATAGCTTAAAAAATCTCCGACCCAACCGGTATTCTGTAACAAGAATAACAGAATACCGGTTTCGTCTTCTTTTAGTTTACTTCTGTTTTTATGTTAAAGTGAAAAAAACTGATCTGATTAATAATATGGAATAAAATATTGAACAGATAACGCGATAACGCAAATAATTGAAAAAAAGAATAACAAAATATTGAATTATATATTAAAAAATGTTATCATATAATATTATAGAAATTAAGGCGGTGCAAGGATGAAAAATTGGTCTGTATCTGAGCTGGATAAGGATATGGTCAGAAAACTGAATACTCAATATGGTTTGCCGGTGTTTACAGCTATGCTGCTGACAATCAGAAATATAACCGAAAAAGAAGATATTGAGGAGTTTTTTTCCCATGAAATCGATTTGGATGATCCGTTGCTCATAAAGGATATGGATAAGGCCGTTGAAAGGATCAGGCAAGCATTAGATAATAATGAAAAAATATGCATATACGGAGATTATGACTGTGACGGAGTAACTTCAACAGCCATAATGTATTCATATCTTGAATCCTGTTTTGCTGATGTAATGTATTATATTCCAGACAGAAATGAAGAAGGCTATGGAATGAACATACCTGCGATTCAGAAGCTATCATCAGAGGGCATAAAGCTTCTGATAACAGTTGACAATGGTATCACAGCAATAGATGAGATAGAATATGCTGTTTCAGTCGGAATGGATGTTATTGTAACCGATCACCATAAACCGCTTGACATTCTTCCGGCTGCACACGCTGTTGTAAATCCCCACAGAAATGACGAAACATATCATTTCAGGGATTATTCAGGCGCCGGACTTGCTCTGAAGCTTATATATGCACTTGATGATAACAATTACTCCATAATAGAAAACTATGCAGATCTTGCTGCACTTGGTACAGTTGCCGATATAGTTCCTCTTTGCGGTGAAAACAGAAAAATAGTCAAATTCGGTATAGTTGCGTTAAAAAATACAGAACGGCCGGGTCTATCAGAGCTGATCGAAAAATCAGCCATCAATGAAATTAATTCTGGTGCTATAGGCTTTAAAATAGGTCCGAGAATAAATGCAGCAGGCAGACTTGGCTCACCCTATGATGCGCTTAACTTGTTTCTTACCGAAGATGTGGATGTGGCGGATGAAAAATCAGAAGTTCTCTGTGAGCTTAATCGTGCCCGTCAGAAAATCGAGGGGGATATAATCAAGGATATAGATGAAATGATCGCAGACGATCCTTCCATCACTGAAAACAGGATCATCGTTCTTGCCTCTGACAAATGGAATGCAGGAGTTATCGGAATAGTATCTTCAAGAATCACTGAACGTTTCGGAAAACCATCGGTTATGATATCAATAAACGATGAGGTCTGCAAGGCTTCCGGCAGAAGCGTAACGGGCTTTTCCTTAGTGGATGCAGTATTTGCCTGTTCTGAACACCTTGTAAAATTCGGCGGACATCCTATGGCAGTAGGCTTTAGTATCAAGAAAGAAAAAATTGATGTATTTACAAAAGCTGTAAACGAATATGCTGACAAACTTGATTATATGCCTTTGTATACAATGAAGCTTGATTGCAAGCTTAATCCGGAATCTGTGGTGCTTGATATGGTCAGGCAGCTTAAAAACTTTGAACCCTTCGGATGTTCAAATCCGAAGCCGATATTTGGTTTTTACGGCATGAAGCTTGATAAGATCACACCGGTAGGAGGCGGTAAGCATTTAAGGCTTTCTGTTTCAAGAGGTAATGCAAGACTGAGTTTAATGTGTTTTTCCACTTCACCCTCAGAGTTTCCTTATAACGAAGGTGAGACTCTTGATTTTGCTGTCAATATAGATAAAAATGAATATATGGGCAAGGAAAGTCTTTCGTTTAACGTAAAGGATATCAGAATCAATGGATTTGATGTTGAAAGAGCAATGCTTGAGCTGCAGGATTATGAATTATATAAGAAAGGTGTATTCACAAAAGGAAAGCATGATAAATTCCCGACAAGAGAACAGTTTGCAGCAATATACAGATTTCTTAAAGCAGCAGGTAAGGAAAGATATACTGTCGATGAATTATGTCACAAAGTCAATATTGATGTTTTCAGGCTTCTGATAGTCCTTGACATAATGAAGGAGCTTAATTTTATTGAATATTCGAGATGCTCGGATGTATTATTTGTCAGGATGTGCAGAGTTACCGGTAAAACAGAGCTCAGCACTTCAAAGGTATACAGAAAATTGGAGGAGGAGATAAGAAATGCCAGATAAACCGAAATATTATCAGGATTATAATGAGCTTGTAGAGCTTATGAAGAAAAGCGGAAAAAATTATAATTTTGAGCTGATTCAGAAGGCCTATGACCTGGCTGAAAAAATGCATGGTAACCAAAGACGAGCGTCCGGCATTCCCTATATTCTGCATCCGACAACAGTAGCCTGTATATTGTGTGAGCTTGGAATGGACAGCGAATGTCTCTCCGCTGCATTGCTTCACGATGTTGTGGAGGATACTCCTATCACACTCCAGGAAGTCACAAAAATGTTTGGCTCAGAGATAGCCAATCTTATCGATGGTGTTACAAAGCTTGGTAAAATACCATATTCATCAAGAGAAGAACAGCAGGCAGAGAATATCAGGAAAATGCTCATTGCAATGTCAAATGATATCAGAGTAATTATAATCAAGCTTGCAGACCGTCTTCATAATATGAGAACTATCGAGTGCATGAAGGAGCAGCACAGACGCGATAAAGCGCTTGAGGTAATGGAGGTCTATGCACCGATTGCTCACAGGCTCGGAATCAGAGCAATAAAAGAAGAGCTTGAGGATCTTTCAATCAGATATCTTGATCCTATCGGTTACAGCGAAATTGAAAAACAGCTTGAACTAAAAAGTAAAGACAGACTTGATTTTATTACTGATATCAAGCAGCAGATCTATGACAGGCTGAAGGATGAAATAAGCAATGTCTATATAGAGGGACGTGTAAAGAGTATACACGGTATATATAAAAAGACGTTTATGAAGGGTAGAACGATGGATCAGATATATGATATCTTTGCCGTAAGAGTCATCGTTGACAGTGTTGCAGACTGTTACAATGTACTCGGTGTTGTCCATGATGTTTTCAGACCCCTGCCTAACCGGTTCAAGGATTATATATCTACCCCCAAGCCGAATATGTATCAGTCACTTCATACTACTGTTATAGGCAAAGAGGGAATTCCCTTTGAGATACAGATCAGAACATGGGAAATGCATTACACCGCAGAATTCGGTATTGCAGCTCATTGGAAATACAAGGAAGGTATTACTAAAAAGAATACTCTTGATGATCGTCTTGCATGGATAAGAAAAATGCTTGAGAATCAGAATGATAATGATTCCACTGATATTGTCCGCACAATAAAAATGGATCTTGTTCCTGAGGAAGTATTTGTCTTTACACCAAAGGGAGATGTGCTCAGTCTTCCTATGGGAGCTACTGTTATCGACGTAGCATATGCAATACACAGCGAGGTCGGTAACCGTATGATAGGAGCAAAGGTCGATAAAAGGATAGTACCGATCGACTATAAGGTCACCACAGGCGAGATCGTTGAAATAATGACAACAAAGGAAAGTGGAGGACCTAAGAGAGACTGGCTGAATATTGTAAAAACCAGTGAGGCAAGAAGTAAGATCCGACTTTGGTTCAAGCGTGAAAAAAGAGATGAAAACATAATTGAGGGAAAGAATCAGCTTGAAGCAGAATTCCGCCGTCTTGGTATAAGCGTTCCGGAAAAGGATATGCCTGAATTTCTCGGAGATATTATACACAGACAAAACTGCAATACGATTGATGATTTTTACGCATCTATCGGCTATGGCGGAATACAGCTCTGGAGAATACTACCCAGGATCAAAGAGGAGTATTTTAAGAAATATACTGATTTAGAACCTGTACCTGTGGTTATCAAAGAGCCTGCACCTAAAAAGAAGGTCAGCAGCGGAGTTATTATCGAGGGCATGGATGATTGCCTTGTAAAATACTCAAGATGCTGTAATCCTCTTCCGGGGGATGAGATAATAGGCTTTATCACAAGAGGATACGGTGTTTCAATTCATAAAAGAAACTGCTCAAATGTACCTAAGGACATTTCAAAGGCACTTGAGCCTGAGCGCTGGGTTAATGCAGAGTGGACAGACAATATAGTCAATGAAACCTTTAAGGCAACACTTCAGATCACCGCAACAGACAGGACAGGGCTGCTTGCAGATATTACAAATCAGCTATTTGCAATGCATCTGTTTATTCATAGCCTGAATTCAAGGGAAACGAAAAACGGTGTAGCAATTATCGAAGTCAGTCTTACTGTAAACGGCATCAACCATTTAAAGATGGTAATAAGTAAGCTCAGCGGTATCAGCGGAATCGTATCCGTTGGCAGAAACTAAATAAGGATTGATCAAAATGAAAGCAATAATACAGCGTGTATCTGAATGTACAGTCACTGTTGACGGAAAAATCACCGGGGAGATAGGAAACGGATTTCTTATCCTTCTGGGAGTAGAGAAAGATGATGATGAAAAACAGGCTGATAAGCTTTGTGATAAGATATACGGTCTTAGAGTGTTTACTGATGAAAATGATAAAATGAACCTGTCTCTGTCAGATATAGACGGAAGCGTACTTGTGGTATCGAACTTTACACTATGTGCAAATTGCCGCAAGGGCAGGCGGCCGAGCTTTGACGCTGCCGCCCGCCCGGAAAAGGCAGAACCTCTGTATGAGTATTTTTGCAGACGTTTTCAGGAAAAAGGTATTCAAAGGGTCGAGAAAGGTATATTCGGAGCTGATATGAAGGTAAAGCTTCTCAATGACGGACCTGTGACCCTTATTATCGACAGCAGAGAGCTTGCGTAAGAGGAGAGTCAGCAATGATAGAGATAAAATGTTATCCTGTCGGAGAACTTCAGGCAAATTGCTATTACATATTTGATACCGATCAGGAAATAAGCTTTGTTGTAGATCCGGGTGACTATTCATCAGAGCTTGAAGAACAAATTATTAAAGACGGCACAGAGAAAGTTATGTATATTCTTCTTACACACGGTCATTTTGATCACATAGGTTATACATCAACTCTACATAAGCTTTGCCCTTCTGCTAAGATCGTTATCGGAAAAGGCGACAGCGGCTTTACAAGCAATGATATTCTGAATCTATCGTCATATTTTTCCGGAGAAGGTGTCGAGCATTTCAAGGCTGACGTTGAAGCTTCAGACAACGACAGCTTATCCTTCGGGCAAAAAGCAATTACTGTACTGAATACTCCCGGACATACGACCGGAGGAGTATGTTATATTTTAGAGGACATTATATTTACAGGTGATACTATAATTTCAGGTACTACCGGACGTACGGACTTTCCTACTGGAAGTAATAAAGAGATGCTTGCTTCTGTAAACAGGATCAGGAATCTTGAAGGTGATTACAGAATGTTCTGCGGTCACGGCGAGTCAACTACTCTTGAATATGAAAGAAAACATAATTATATAATGAGGGATTCTGTATATGAGGATATTTATTGACGGACATACATTTCATTATGAAATGGAAAACCTGGTAAGATTATTCTATCCCAATGAAAAAATAACCGTAACCGAAGGCAGTGAAACAGAACCTGAAAAACCTTATATCCTTACAAAGATGACAAAATCAGATGATAAATATATTCTCAGTGCTTCTGTACACTTTGATGACTTTGAAAAATTCAAAAGTACCGATATAGGTATTGATGATAAGGAGCTTGAAAAAAACTCTGAAAGAGAGCTTGCAGTCATACTGTATGAGCTTCTTTGTGAATATACCGGAAAAAAACAGCCTTGGGGAATACTGACAGGAGTTCGGCCGATAAAGCTGTTCCGAAGATTGTCTGAGCAGAATGGAAGCGAATATGCAAAACAGTATTTTGAACAGAAGCTTCTTGTTTCCGAAGCGAAAACAGAGCTGAGTGCAACGACAGAAATAAATGAAAGAAAGATACTTTCGCTGAATCGTCCTGATTCATTCAGCCTTTATATATCTGTTCCTTTTTGCCCTACAAGATGTTCATACTGCTCGTTTGTATCACAGACTATAGAAAAAGCCAGAAAGCTTGTGGAACCGTATTTTGAACTGCTGTGCAGCGAAATAAAATATACCGGAGAGATCGTAAAAGCCAAAAAGCTCAGACTTGAGACAGTGTATATCGGAGGAGGTACTCCGACTACTCTAAGTGCAGAGCAGCTTTCGTTACTGATTGAGGTTATAAGAAAATCCTTTGATATGTCATTGTGCAGAGAATTCACTATTGAAGCCGGCAGACCGGATACCATAACAGAAGAAAAACTTGTGTCAATATTAAACGGCGGTGTTGACAGGATAAGTATAAATCCTCAGACACTTAACGATGATGTGCTCAATGTCATAGGAAGAAAGCATTCTTCAGAACAGACAATAAATGCATATAAAATGGCTGAAGGGATTGGTTTCAGGCATATCAATATGGATCTTATTGCAGGACTTCCTACTGATACTCCGGATAGTTTTATTAATACACTTGATACCATCTGTGAGCTTTCTCCGGCGAGTATTACAGTTCATACACTTGCGTTGAAACGCTCATCCAGACTTACACTTGAAGGAAGAGGAGTTACCACTGAAAACGGTGATTATGCAGCGAGGATGCTTGAATACTGCGAAAAGAAGCTTACAGAAAGCAGATATCATCCATATTATCTGTACAGACAGACAAGAATGGAGGGTAATCTTGAGAATGTCGGATGGTCAAAGGAAGGCTTTGACAGTCTTTATAATGTATATGTAATGGATGAAACACATACCATAATCGGCTGCGGTGCCGGTGCAGTAACAAAGCTGAAGGTACCCCATGGTGAAACAATAACAAGAATATTTAATTACAAATATCCATATGAATATATAAACGGATTCGATGAAATGCTTAAAAGGAAAGAGCAGGTGAAAGAATTCTATGATGAACTATCTTAATACATACAGAAGATACGCCTGTGATATCAACAGGATAAACGAGGAAGCCAAAAATAACGCTCGTGCTCTTGTGACTATGACTGAGGAACTGTACAGAAACGATCTGAAGTGGATCGCCGGACAGATACTTGGCAATGAAGGACATCGTCATGTTGTCATGCTTTCAGGACCTTCCAGCAGCGGTAAGACAACCACCTCAAAAAAGCTATGCGATGAGTTTGTCTCTCACGGCGTTGATGTGCAGCTTATATCAATGGATGATTTTTATCTCGGTGTTGATTATGTGGGAAGACTTCCGAATGGAAAACCAGACTTTGAATCAGTAGATTCCCTTGATATACCTCTTATAAGAAAGTCGATACATGAATTATCCACAACCGGAGAATGTGTCATTCCGATATATGATTTTGAACACAGCAGACGTTCAGATAAAACCAGAACAATAAAGCTCGGAAAAGAATCTGTTATAATTATGGAAGGCATACATGCGCTGAACCCGATCTTTTCAAAGGGAAGCTCTAAGGCAGAGGTAGTCAAGGTCTATACAGCTGTCAAGCAGGGAATAAAGAATAATGAGGATTATGTGCTTACTAACCGGGAAATAAGGTTTATAAGAAGAATTGTAAGAGACTATCACTTCAGAAAAGTAGATCCTGTATATATGCTTTCAATGTGGGGCAGCGTTATTGAGGGTGAAAAAAAATATATCCGTCCGTACAGATATACAAGTGATTTTACTATCAATTCGATCCATATTTACGAACCCTGCGTGCTGAAAACCATAGCCCTTCCGGTACTGGAAGCTATACCTGCGTCTAATCCGCATTATGATTTTGTTTGCAGGATAAAGGAGGCGTTATGCAGATTTGAAACGATTGACAACAGTATTGTGCCCGAAAACTCACTATTACGTGAATTTATAGGCGGAGGTTGTTATTCGTATTAAAGATATTGTAAATTATTCGTGTATTATTCTGAAAATAGCTTAAAAACCTTGAACTATTGCAGGAAAAGTGATATAATTATTTAGCTTATGATAATGTTAGGTATTTGTGTACTTTTAAAAGATGTGCAGATTATCAAAGTTAAAAAGTCGGTTTTAAAAACTATGTATAATAATACATTATAAAAATGATATCAAATCAGAAGGAGAGATGAATATGGGTATTTTTGAAGATGTGATTATAAATGCAAAATCATTTGTCGGAACAGTCGGAAAAAAAGCTGGTGAAGTGGTTGATTCTTCAAAGCTCAAGCTTGCCGCTGCTGATCTCAGAAGTGAGATAAACCGTAAATATCAGATACTTGGAAGACTTTCTTTTGAGGAAATGTCAATAGGTAAAGATTTTTCAAAGCCTAAGAAAGAGCTTTTTGACCAGATAGGTGAGTTAAAGACTAATCTTGACTCTTTAAATGATATGATCGCATCTGCCGCTCAGAAAATAAAATGTGATTCATGCGGATGCTACAATGTAAAGGGTGCAATTTTCTGCAATAACTGCGGAGAAAAGCTTGCTTATCCTGAGGATGCTTCCGAACATATGTCACCGGACGACGTTATAGATTTTACAGAAGATAATTTTGATGACGACGATCTTCTCTGATACCCTCTTGTATAAATGAATCTGAAAAGATTATTTAATTCCTTTCCGAAAGGATGTGCTTGAGTGGAGAAAAAGAAAAGGGAAGGGAAAGGACAATCATTTCTGAAGGGTGCAATGGTACTTGGAGGAAGTATGGTTGTTGTTCGTCTCATGGGCATGGTATATAAGATACTTTTGTCCGGAATGTACGGCGGTGTCGGTACAGGTCTGTTCAACGCAGCATATGCACTGTATAATCCATTGTTTATGCTTTCAACTGCCGGTTTCCCGATTGCTATTTCCAGAATGGTATCTGAAAGCATGACCAAAAAGAGATATCGTGATGTTAAACAGATACACAGGCTTTCAGTTCCGATTTTCGTAATTGCCGGTCTTGTCTGTTTTATAGCTATGGTTATCGGCAGCTTCATATATGTAAAAATAATCAATGCAGAGAATACTATTTTTGCACTTTTATGCTTATCTCCCACGATTTTCTTCGGATGTCTGATGTCAATATACAGAGGTTATTTTGAAGGTATGCGGAATATGACTCCGACTGCAATTTCGGAGATAATTGAAGCATCCTGCAAACTGTTTCTTGGTTTTGCAGCTTCCTTCATCACTATGAAGCTTTGCATGGGACAGTATTATGACAGTGGATATGTGCTTGGAATAAAATGCAGCGGAGAAGCCGAAGCAAACGCTGCTGCGGTTCCTTTGGCAATAGGTGCAGCAATCACTGGTATTTCACTGGGCTCATTATTCGGATTCCTGTTTTTGTTTATAAGATATAAACATAAGGGTGATGGTATAGATGAGGAGGAACTAAGAAATTCTCCTCCGCCGAGAAGTAACGGTACTATAATGCGGACAATGGTTCGCACAGCGATCCCGATCGGACTTGGTTCGATCATAATGAGTATAGGTGATATGATAGATTCGACCCTTGTACAGACAAGAATCTATAATATTATGGAAACTGACCCTGACGCTTTGCTGAATGTTTACGGATCGCTGATTCCCGATGAAGTATACTACGGTGGAAATACACATATATACCTGTATGGCTGCTATGGTATTGCTCTTACACTGATGATGCTTGTAACAGCCGTAACACAGGTTTTCGGTACAACAGCTCTGCCATCTGTAACCGCTGCATATACAAGCGGAAATAAAGAAAAACTAAAACAAAGCATGGAAACTGTTCTCAGAGTTACAGTTCTCGTCACTATACCATCCGGTATTGGTCTGTCTGTACTTGCGGAACCGCTGCTTTCACTTATATACAGCAGTCCGGGTGTTGCAAATGAAGTTGAGGTAGGCTCGAAGGTTCTGACAGTAATGGGAATATCTGTTATCTTTATTGCGACAAGTACACCGCTTTGCAGTATGCTTCAGGCAGTAGGAAGAATGGATGTTCCGCTGAAATTATTCACTGCAGGAATGATTATGAAAATAATTGTAAATTATATACTTGTAGGCATACCGGAGATTAATATTCAGGGGGCAAATGTTGGTTCAATGGTATGTTATGGATTTGTTACAGTTGTGGCAATGTTTGTACTCTGCAGAAGAACCGGCGTAATACCTGATTTTATATCGATCCTTGTAAAACCGCTTCTTGCAGCGTTGATATGCGGTGCTGCTGCTTATTTTTCTGAGATGGTATTTGATATAGTAATAATTCAGAGTATTGCAACAGTGTTGTCAGTTATTGTTGCTATTATTGTATATTTTGTTTCTTTGCTTCTTTTAAGAGCAATTAAAAGGGAAGATATTCTTCAGATGCCAAAGGGAAATAAAATTGTAAAAGTACTTGAAAAACGTCACTTAATAAGGTAAAATATTAATACTGTTTCCGGTAGGAGTGTTTGATTTTGAATATTAAGGACAAAGAAAAATATGATATTAATGATCTTATTGAAATAGTAAAGTGTCTGCGTGCACCTGACGGATGTCCCTGGGATAAGGTTCAGACACATCAATCAATCAGAAAAGATTTTATCGAGGAAGTCTATGAGGCGGTTGAAGCAATAGATGAAAATGATACAGATCACCTGAAAGAAGAGCTTGGTGATGTTTTGTTTCAGGTCGTATTTCATAGTGTGATAGAAAGTGAACAGCATCATTTTGATTTTTCTGACATAACCGATGAGGTAAGCAGGAAAATGATTTTGAGACATCCTCATGTTTTCGGAGATGTTGATGCTGAAACTACTGAGCAGGTATGGAGTAATTGGGATAAGATCAAAATGCAGACTCATTCACAAACCACTGTTACAGAAACAATGGAAAGTGTATCAAAAACCTTGCCGTCTCTGATGAGAGCTGAGAAGCTTATAAAAAAATCTGCACGAGGCGGAGTCGGAGTTAAGAGTATAGATGAAGCAGTCAACATTATTGAAGAAAAGCTTTCAGCATTGAAGGCAGCTTGTGCAGATGGTGACAGCAGCAAATATGAAGCAGTTCTTGGAGATTTTCTTTTTTCATCAGCTGCTTTGTCTGGTCTGATGAAGACCGATAGCGAACAATCGCTGTATAATGCCTGCGATAAATATATCGATCGGTTCAGAAGGTTTGAAAAAACCGCTGCCGGAATGGGCTTGAATATACAGGATTCGGATACCAGTGTAACGAATCAGTTATGGAAAGACATTTCAAAAAAAGAAAAATTGGAGGAAAACTAAAATGAACAAATCAGAACTTATCGTTGCAGTTTCAAAGAAGGCCGAAATCAGCAAAAAGGATGCAGAAAAGGCAGTATGTGCTCTTCTGGACATTATTGTTGATGAAGTTTCAAACGGTCAGGATATCAGAATAGTTGGTTTCGGTACATTTGAATCTCGTGAGAGAAAGGAAAGAACCGGAGTTAATCCGCGTACGAATGAAAAGATTACTATCAGTGCATCAAAGATCCCTGCGTTTAAAGCAGGAAAAGCATTCAAGGATGCTGTTGCTAATAAGTAATCAATTAATCAAACAATAACAACAGACCTGTAAGCCGATCGTAAAGATCGGTTTACGTCTTTATAAGGAGTTTTTTATGAGACTTGATAAATATCTGAAGATCAGCAGAATCATTAAAAGAAGAACTGTGGCAAATGAGGCATGTGATGCCGGTAGAGTAACAGTTAACGGAAAAACAGCAAGAGCATCATACGATGTGAAAACAGGAGATATAGTTGAGATCGCACTCGGAACTCATCCGATAAAGTTTGAAATAATCAATATAAACGAATATGCAAAAAAAGAAGATGCCGGACTTATGTATAAAATGCTTTGAGGAATAATAATTCCGACTCATGCATAAGCTGTATTATCAATAATACGGAGTGGTGCATGTGAATAGTGACGATCAGATCAATAATAATAAAAAACATATTCTTATTCTGGAAAACAGAAAGCAGTTAAATGTCAGCGGTGTTAAGGATGTATCGGAATTTGATGACGGAAAGGTTATTATAACAACACTGAATGGCCTGCTAACCGTAGATGGCGAAGGTCTGCATATAAATAACTTCAGCCAGCAGACAGGCGAGCTTGATCTGGAAGGAAGAGTTCATTCTCTTATTTATAATGATGAGCAGGCAAGAGAGGGAAATATTTTTTCCAGATTATTCAAATAGGAATGTGATGCAATGGAGTTAACTACACAGCAGCAGACAGCAGCTTTTTTACTGGCTTTTCTGCTTGGTATCGCTTTGAATCTTCTATATCTGTGTTTTTCTGTATCAGGTGAATTATTATCATTTAATAAAATACACATTTTTGTTTCTGATATTATTTTTATGATATTATTTTTTCTGATAAACTTTTTATTTGCAATTGCAATGACAGAAGGAAGATTAAGGCTTTATGTAATAATTGCAGAGCTTTTCAGCTTTTTATTATTGCATTTTACACTTTCAAGAGTAATAAAATGTACAATAATTATTGTAATCAAAAAAATAAGTACCATTATCTGGCAATTTTCATGTAGATTTGGCAAAAAAATATCAGATAATATAATAAAATGTTCTAAATTGTTTAAAATAAACAAAAAGCTCAAAAAAAATTAAAAAGTATGTCGGTTTTTCTTGCAAGAATACAACAAATGTAGTATAATATCAATATGGTTGGCTGATAGAATTGGATGGTGATAAAGGTGAAGGCTAAAACTGCAAGAAGGTCAAGAAGAAGCAGAAAGGCTAAAAAGAGCAGAAACATCCTTCTCTATGTGATAATGATTATTGTTACTTTTTACGTTTTGTTTCTAATGGTTGACCTGCAGATACGCATAAGCAATGCAAGGACAGAGCTTTCGAAGATTGAAGAAAGGATTTTTACTCAGGAGCAAACGAATTCTGAATTGAAAAAGGTTTCTGATGCTGTTGAGAAAAATGATGATAAAGCTTTCTCAGGTTATGTTGAAAAAATTGCTCGTGAAGATCTGGATTATGTTAAAAACGGTGAAGTTGTATTTGTAAACATTGCCGGCGATTGAGAGGAGAAAGCTAATTCAATATGGATCTTGAAGTTGGAATGATAGTTGAAGGTAAGGTAACAGGTATCACAAAATTTGGTGCGTTTGTTGATCTTGAAGGCGGGAAAACAGGGATGGTGCACATTTCTGAGGTTGCTCCGACTTATGTAAATGATATAAAGGATTTTTTAACTGAGGGGCAGACTGTTAAAGTAAAGGTTCTTACTATCAATGATGATGGTAAAATCAGTCTTTCAATCAAAAAGGCTATTCCTCAGCAGAAACGTCCGTCAAATTCACAGTCCAGAAGTTCTGCACCTAAGCAGGCATCTTCCAGACCTGGAAGCTTTGAATGGCAGTCATCAAAAAAGAGTGAGCCTTCCAGCTTTGAGGATATGCTTTCTAAATTCAAACAGGCGAGTGATGAGAAAATGTCCGATCTGAAACGAAACGAAAATAAACGTGGTGGTTATTCCAGAAGAGGAAATTCATCAAAATAATGGTCTTGAAGGAGAGTCATGGGACTCTCCTTTTTTGAAAGGAAAAATTATGCTGATAAAGAATATAAAAATATTTACAATGAACGATAATAACGATATAATTGATAATGGATATATTGTTACAGAAAAAGAAAAAATAGTTGATTTAGGAAAAATGGATGAACTTACAGAATTGACAAATGATAGTATAGATATGAACGGAGCTTCGGTTTATCCGGGCTTTATTGATGCACACACACATCTTGGAGTTTTTGGCGAAACATCAGAAGAATCTGACGGAAACGAAGATTCTGATCCAATAACTCCACAGCTGAATGTTATAGATGCAATAAATACTAATAATCCCTATTTTAAAAAGGCAATAAGAGCGGGCGTTACCACTGTACTTGTCAGCCCGGGCAGCACAAATCCTGTCGGCGGACAGATTGCTGCAATAAAAACCGCATCATCTTCCGGGGTCAAGAGACCCAGAATTGATGACCTTATCATTAAATCCCCTGCTGCGATCAAGTTTTCTCTCGGCGAAAATCCCAAAACAACATACAGTGATAAGGAGCAGATGCCTGTTACAAGAATGGCAGTTGCAGCACTTATCAGAGAAATTCTGGAAAAAGCAAAAAGATACGAAAAACAATTATCCCAATATCAGAAGGAACCGGATAAATATGACGAGCCTGAGTATGACCAGAAGCTTGAGTCCCTTCTTCCACTTATAAAAAGGCAGATCCCTGCACATTTTCACGCACATACTGCTGATGATATACATACAGCATTGAGATTAGCTAGAGAGTATAATCTTCGTATTATAATTGTACATGGAACAGAGGGATATGAGATCTGCGATTCAATAAAAAATGAAGCTGAGGGAGTTTTATCCGGTCCCATCTTAACTGATGTCAGTAAACCCGAATTAAGAAATATGTCAGATTCATCTGCCGCTATAATGTCCGAGTATGGTATCCCGACAGCTATCATAACAGATCATCCTGAAACGCCGGTCAATTATCTTTTGATCTGTGCTGCAGCCGCAGTAAGGGCTGGCATGAAAAGAACAGACGCACTTCGTGCTGTTACTGTAACTCCTGCAAAAATATGCGGAATATCTGACAGAGTGGGTTCTATTGAAAAAGGGAAGGATGCTGACCTTGTATTTTATAAAGGTGATGCTCTGGATATTATCGAAACTCCTCAATATACAATGATTTCAGGAAAGCTTATGAAAAATGGGAATTGAATTTACATAGTAAAAATTGATAAATAATTGTCATTTTTTATTCATAAATTTTCATAAAACTATTCCATTTTTTAGTTAATAGTGTTATAATATAGTTAACCTAAAACATTATGATAATCTTAAATCAAATTGAGATTACTGGTTATCAGTTTCAGGCAGATCAATCCCTAAGGAGGCTTAGCTATGAAGTACAACATTATTGGCAGAAAAGTGAATCTGAAAGATAATTTTAAGGAGCGTGTTTACAAAAAACTCGGAAAATTTGAAAAGATTTATTCAGAAGATGCCGAAGCAACTGTAACAGTAACTGTTGAGAAAAATCGTCAGACAGTAGAAGTTACTATTCGTGATAACGGTATGATGTATCGTGCAGAAAGTACAGCACTTGAGATGAATGATGCTCTTGATGCAGTTGTAGATATACTCGGAGGTCAGATCAGAAAGAATAAAACGAAACTCAGTAAGAAGATGAAGCCTGATTCATTTGAAGCTTATTTTGCTGATGAAGAAGCAGATGTTGAGGACGAACTCGATGAAGAAGATTATGCTGTTGTAAAAACAAAGACATTTTCTGTTAAACCGCTGAGTGTTGAGGAGGCAATTCTCCAGATGAATCTGATTGGTCATGAGTTTTTCATGTTCAGAAATGCCAACAGTAATGAGATCAATGTTGTCTATAAGCGTAAAAACGGCACATACGGTCTTCTTGAGCCTGAAGTATAATTTTTCATTTAATAAAAAATCTATTCCCCTCCCGAAGCTTCGGGAGGGGAAAGCTCATTTTATTGTATTATTTATTATTGAATCAGATGTAAATTTCAATGTTATTGAAGCATAGTGTATTACAATATTTAATTATATAAGCTTATTATTCTTAGCATACATGATTTCGTATTTATATCCATCAGAATTCCACTTAACTATTTTGTAACCTGTTACTGTTTTTTCCAGAAAACAATCTGAGGGCTGTAAACAGCAATCCATCACGCCGCTTATTTTTTTTGCAGAAGGTATAAAAGGACGGTTATTTTTTGCCTGAACGATATTTATTTTTTCAAAAAAATGTTTGACCTGTTCCGGAGTAAACTCAAAGATATTGTAGTAATTAAAAACTTCGATACAGCTTTTAATCAGACTGAAGCTTTGCATCTGAGTATAATCAACCAAAGAGCGGGGATTTTTATAAAAATATTCTGCTTCTTTAAAATTAATAGAATTATTCATTTTCGTTTTCCTCTATTTCTTCTTCGAGCATTTTATTATCTCCGGTCACGGCTGCAAGCATAATTGAATACAGCCTCTGAGGATTATCGTAGAACTTATTTTTCACAGCGTTTGCATCTGTCAGGTTAGGTACAAAAATTGTAAGTGACATCAGGTCTCTTAATCCATCGGTTATGCGGATATTTACATCAAAGCCGCCATTTTCATTTTTTGAAATATTTACAGGATTCTCTTTTTCAATTTGTTTCCTTTCCGTAAGCTTCATAATTGCAGCAATGGCTTTTTGTCTGACAGATAAAGATAATTCAGAGCTAAGCTGCTGTGAAATTAATCTTCCGTTATCTGTAATTTCAATAAGATTGGTGTTTTCGTCAGTTTTCCTGATATTATTACATTTTATAAGCTCTGTTACAGATGCCATTGTGTCAAAGAAATTTGCCATTCCGTTAAGATGAATTATCTGTACTAATTCCTCACTTGAGAAGGGCTTGTTTATTCTTGTAAGCATATAACATATTAAAATACCTATATCTCTTGTATTTCTGAGACCGCCCGGTTCCAATCCGGCAGTGAAAGCTTCAAAGTCCATAGAAATTACCTCCTAATATATGGATTATTTATATACTCTTTAACTTTTTATAATATCAACAAAGAGTTGTTTCCATCTGCTTATATCAGATCAATAAATCAATTAATACTCATTAATTATATCACAGTTCTACGTTAATTTACATATAATTTTTTCTTATTTAAAAATTATTATTTTTGAAGTTATTGACAATTTAAAGAATATCAATAATCTTTCTGAAATTATTAAAAACTGCTTACACAAAGAAAAGTATTAAAAATAGTTTTAACTCTGAGTTATACAGCTTGCTTTCAGACAAAATCAGATAGTAATCCAAGCAATCAGTCGAAAATGATTATAATGAGTCTGTTTTTCTGTATTGATTTTTTATTTGAACAGTGTTATACTATTATTAACAATAAGTTGATATTATTTGGCAAAAATCAACAAAAGAGGGGAGGCGTTAATATGTTGAGAGTGAAAGAAAAAATCAGTATCAATGCTATTGTAGTTTTCAGTTTTGTTTTTATTTCATTTATTCTTATCTCTCTGATTCCTTCATATACTGCAAGTGCAGCCAGCTCGATCAGAATCGGTGTTTCATCTTCAATTAATTCACAATACCAAGGAGCAAAAATTACAGTAAATGCAACCGGTTCGGGAGGAACGGCTCCGTATAATTATAAATTTATTTATAAAGTAAACAACGGAGGCTGGACTACTGCGAAAAACTATAATACCTCAAATACCTGTTCATTCATTGCCTCGAAGGCTGGAAATTATACCGTTCGTTCTTTTGCGAAGGATAAAAATAACAGGGAGGTTTACTGCGATATTAAGATAAATATCAAAGAAAAATATGTTTCTCCTTCAAATAATTCAACAATAAGCTCAACAAGGATTTACAGATATGGAATAGTAAGAGTAAAAGGAATAGGAAACGGCGGAACAAAACCATACAGCTTTAAATACTATTATACTGATCAGTACGGAAATACAAAGGTTGTAAAGGATTATAGCTCAGCATCATCTGTTGATATAAAATTTTATTATGGAGGGTATTACACTGTTCACTGTACAATGAAGGATAAAGACGGAAAAGTTCTTGATAAAGCATTTGAAGTGACAGTTAATTATAACACAGGCAAGGCCATAAAAAATGGTTCATCTCTGTCCTCATCTTCCGTTTTTCTTGGCAGTACCATAACATTAAACGGTAAAGCCTTCGGAGGAAGTCAGCCATATCAGTATGTATATTACTATTCACTGAATGGTTCAGCTTATAAAAAAATCAACGGATATATCAAGTCAGGAAAACAGACCTTCAAGCCTTCAGCAACAGGTTATTACAAAATTAAGATATCAGCAAAAGACTATAATGGAAAAAACACAGATATTGTAAAAGATCTTATAGTCAAAAAGAATACAAATAAAGCTTTGTCACTGACATCATCATTAAATACAACCTCACTTGTAGATCAGAATACTACTGTAACGATAAATGCAAGCGGTAATGGAGGTACGATGCCCTATAAATATGCATATTATTACAAGCTTGCAAATGGTACCTGGAAGACAATTAAGGATTACTCAACTTCAGAAAAGGTTACTCTTAAATTATCATCTAAGGGTCTGTACACTATTAAAAGTGTTGTCAGGGATGAAGCTGGGAAAAAGCTTGAGAAAACAACTTCTGTCACATCTATTGCAAAGATTACAGAGGACAGTATCAGCGCTTCTGTCAAGCACCCGTATGGTCTTACAGCTGCCTATACACTAAAAGATGCAGGACGAGGAGCAAAGTATGAAGTATATTTCAGAAATCCTGGTTCGACACAATGGGTGAAGGTACAAAGCTCAAGTGAAAACAGACTAATAAAAGTCAGACCCAGATATCTGGGAGTCACATCATATATTGTATATACAAAATATAATAATAAGACTACGATTTCCAGTTTCAAGATAACAACATATATTCCGCAGTCTGTAACATCTGAACTTGCGATTATCAATGCAGAAAGAAAGAAAGTAGGACTGAATTCCCTGAAGCTGGATAATAATCTTGTTTTTGTTGCAAATGTCAGAGCAGAAGAGCTTGAAAAGTCATATTCACACAACAGACCTGACGGTTCAAAATGCTTCAGCGTTTTGGAAGAATATGGAATAAAAACCCCAAGCTCCTCCGGCGAGAATATAGCATGGGGATATCCTGATGAAAAAAGCGTAATGAACGGATGGATGAATTCAAAGAATCACAGAGAGAATATTCTCAGCTCTAAATTCAATAAGATAGGAATAGGCATATACAATAAATACTGGACTCAGATGTTCACAAGCTGAAAAAACCGGGATGCGAATAAAGCGTTTAGCATTCGCATCCCGGTTTTAATCATGTTCTTACTGAAATACCCTTTTCAGTAAGATAGTCCTTCAGATCACCTATTGATATTTCTCCGAAGTGGAATAAGGAAGCTGCAAGTACGGCATCTGCCTTGCCTTTAGTAAACGCATCATAAAAATGCTCCATACTGCCTGCACCGCCGGAGGCAATAACAGGTATACTGACATTCTCAGATACGGCTCTTGTCAGTTCAAGATCATAGCCCTTTTTTACACCATCACAGTCCATGCTGGTAAGGAGAATTTCGCCTGCACCTCTTTTATTAGCCTCTACAGCCCATTTGACTGCATCGATTCCGGTATTTATTCTGCCGCCATTAATATATACATCCCAACCCTTGGAAGGGTCGTCACGTCTTTTGGCATCGATTGCTGTAACAACGCATTGACTGCCGAATTTATATGCTGCTTCATTTATTATATCCGGATTATGGATTGCAGCTGAATTAACAGATACTTTATCAGCACCGGCACGAAGTATAGCTGTAAAATCATCAACAGTTCTTATTCCACCGCCTACTGTAAAAGGAATAAAAACACAGTCAGCAACCTGACGGACAATATCAACCATAATATTTCTCGCATCACTTGAAGCGGTGATATCAAGTAATACCAACTCGTCTGCGCCTTCTTTATCATAAACCTTTGCACATTCTACAGGGTCACCCGCATCTCTGAGATTTACAAAGCTCGTACCTTTTACTACCCTTCCATCCTTTACATCAAGACAAGGGATAATTCTTTTCGCATACATATCAGTCACCCCTTTGTTATTTCTACAAAATTATTGAGTATTTTAAGACCTACCTTGCCGCTTTTTTCAGGATGAAACTGTGTGGCAAAAATATTTTTGTATTGAACTGACGCATCAATAGCTGTACCGTAATATGTTTTTGCTGAGACAATATTTTCATCCTCAGCCTTCAGATAATAAGAGTGAACGAAATATACATATGGATTATCATCAATTCCCTTGTATAATCCATCTTTTTTTCTTATATCAAGAGAATTCCAGCCCATATGAGGGATTTTAAGCCGACCATTATCAGAAGGAATCCTTGTGATGCTTCCTTTAAGCAGTCCGAGTCCGTTTACATCTGGACTTTCTTCGCTGGCTTTGAAAAGAAGCTGTAAACCAAGGCAAATACCCAGAAAAGGCTTTCCGGTTTTAACAAATTCAATTACTGCATCAGATGTACCCGTTTTATTCATAGAGTCCATCGAATCTCCGAATGAACCTACACCAGGTAACAGAGCTCCATCTGAATTAAGAATATCGTTTTTATTATTAGTAACGATACAATCGCAGTCTATGTGTTTCAAAGCTTTGACAACGCTCTGAAGATTTCCTGCACCATAGTCAATAACAGCTATCATACAATCACTTCCAAAAAATAAGATACTTTATTATATCATAAAGTATTAATTTCTGCAAGATATTCCAAAAACCGGCGTGTCGCCCGAGTCGAGATTCACATCTTTGTCAGTCTGAAAAAGTTTTTCTCGGGCACCGCCAAACTTTCTAAGCCTGAACTGCTAAAACCATTTCTGATTTAATCACAGAATTTCTTTACAACAAAAACAGTTTTGACTCTTTGTCGGAATGCGCTATCACTTTATTCTATGTTCAGAATATCCTCTTTTGCTGACTGACAAAAGCTGTCGTAAAAAACATCTCAGGCTATCTTCTGAAAAATTTTACTTTATTATTTGATTTTCAATAAATATATTGAAATCTGTGATAATAAATGATATAATTGTACTAAATAAAAACTAATTTTTGTGGGAGGTAATAACAATGAGAAAGTTAACCAGGATGAGCGCTTTATTATTTGCTTCTGCTCTTCTTTTTGCATTTGCAGGATGCAGCGGAGGGTCTACTTCAACAGAGTCTTCAGCTTCCGGTGCTTCTTCGCAGGCAGCTACTGAAAGCAAGGCTGACGATTCCGAAGCAGATGCTGAATCAGACGCTGAATCTGTAGCTGAAAGTGATTCAGGAGATTCAGAAAGCAAAGCAGATGACGGTGCAGCTTCATCTGAGAATATCAAGGATTATCTGTATTTTGATAACAGCGAAACAAAATGGGAAAAGGTATATGCTTATTGGTGGAACGATGATTATCATCTTATTACAAACAAGCTTACCGGCGAACCTTATCCTGCTAATACAGATGACGGTAAGCAGGATCTCGGAACATCCTGGCCGGGAGTCGAGATGGAAAAGATTGGAGATACTGATATTTATCGCTGCGTAATGCCTGTAGAAGCTACAAGTATCATTTTCAATACAGGTGTATCGGATGATGATGTAAAGAAGGGTGTAGAAGCTTATCAGACAGCGGATATGAAATTTGATGAAAAAACAAATGCTGGTCAGGTTTATAAGATTGACCTTACCCAGGAAGCTAAAAAGGGCAGAGGTGTAGAGAAAACAAAGTTCAGATATCCGGGCGGCGATTGGTCCGATTATACACCTTGATAAAAATTAATAAATTAAGAAACAGCAATTCTGTCAGCAGATGGAGTTGCTGTTTTTATTTTTAATAAACTTGAATAAATAATTACAGTTTTTTTTCAAATACTAATACGGGGAGATGATACGAAATGAAAAAGTATATACTTCTGTTTATAGCAACGATCCTGTCGATTGCAATTATTTTTACAACAGGAAGTGCAATAAATGCGGCTGTGGAGGTCAGTGGTATAAGACTTAAACCGTCTGAAGGAGAAAATACAGTTGTCACATCCGGACGACTGCAGTATTTGAATGAAGAAAATATAAAAAGTAATAATTATATGCTCATTGATAAAATATACCAATCCGATGGAGATAAGGTAAAAAAAGGTCAAGCTGTAATGAGTGTATACGAAATAACAGATATTACTTCGATCACAGAATCATTTCCTGATGCAAGCAATTATTTAAAGCTAGTTTCCGGTACTGAAATAGGTGATGATATCGCAAATGAAATAAAAAAATATGCTAAAGAAAGTATAGTAAGATCACCCTCAGACGGAATAATTACCTCAATCAGCTATAAGGAAAACTATTTTGCAGTCAAAGGAAGCATTATTTTCAGAATCTCAGATAATAATACAAGATGTGTCAAGGCAAATATAAATGAGGGTTATATAGAAAAAATTAAAACCGGACAATCAGTTCGCATCAGATTCCCGGCTATCAGCAATGAGGTATATAACGGCACAGTATCGGTTATTGCAAAGGAAGCCAAACAAACAGGCGTTCTCACAGGTAAAGAAACCTCTGTTGAAGTTATTATAAAGCTTGATAAATTTGATGACAAATTAAAAATAGGTTATACAGCTGAATGCACAATCATTACTTCCGTTGATAACGATATAATAATGATTCCATATGAATATATTCATTCAGATGAAAGGGGAGATTATGTTTTTATATACAAAAAAAACAGATCCATAAAAACATATGTAAAACCAGGAAATGAATATAAAAACGGTGTACAGATAACAGAAGGATTAAAGGAAAACGACACAATTATAAAGCCGGAAAATGACATAGCTGACGGAACTAATATTTCGCTTGTAAACGGAGATAAATGATGCTTGAAATATATATTAAATCAATAAAGAATATATTTGTAAATAAATCCAGGGCATTGCTAACTTTTTTCAGTATTGCAGTAGGTGTATGTGCGGTAATAGTAACAATTAATATTGCGGATATGGGTCACCAGGCACTGAATAATGAAATCAACAGTCTGGGTATCAATGGTATATCACTCAGCAGTGTTGGTTCTGATGCACCTTTGAGCGTTAATGAGCTGAATGAGATAAAAACACTGTCATACGTCAGATCGGCAGTTCCGCTGATGATAGAAACAACTGAAATGTACATGAACAATGATAAAAAAACTATATGCTTGTGGGGGATAGATAATGAAGCAGATAAAACTATATCTTTGAAATTATTAAACGGGAGGTTCTTTAATTCCGGAGATATTGCCTCAGAATCAAGAGTGTGCATTATAGATGAAAAACTTGCAGAAGACAGCTATTCAAGAGTCGGAAAAACGATCGTTATAAGAAGCGGGTCAAAAAATGAAAAATATAAAATAATCGGGATAATAAAAACAGGCAGTGGTATCCTTCAGAATGTAATGGGCAGCTATATTCCGAATTTTATATATGTTCCGTACAGTACAGTTCAGAATGATTTTTCAGAGACAAATTTTTCACAGATAATTGTTGATTTAAACGATCAATATGATGCTGAAAAAACTGCTGATAGTATTATCAGATATATAACAGGTAATCTAAAAACAAAGACGGATTACAGAATCAATGATCTCTCAAAGCAAAAAGATGATCTTGATAATATTATCATAATTTTTACAATAGTCCTGTCAGCAGTCGGCGGTATTTCACTGATAGTTGCCGGAATAAATACAATGAATATAATGCTTGTAAATGTAAAAGAAAAAACCAGAGAAATAGGAATTAAAAAAGCACTGGGAGCCAGAAGAAAAGACATTATATCAGAGTTTCTTATCATAGCAGCAATAATCAGTCTTATCGGATGTCTTTCCGGAATCCTTTCCGGTATGGTCATTTCATATATAATATCTATATTGTTTGGATTGACACTTGAATTTAATATTGGTATAATAGCTTTAATCATTGGTTTTACAGTAGTGTCCGGTACAGCCTTCGGGATATATCCGGCTATAAAAGCTTCTGAACTGGATCCAGTAGACGCTTTAAGATATTTCTGACAGGGGTGAAATTGATGGAAGAATTTCTGGATCATGCCAATCTTCCGGCTGGAAAAGTTACGAGTGTTGTTGTATCAGATCTTATCCCTGATTTAATCACAGAGCTTGTAAATAACTATTCCATAAAGGTGATCGTACCTGCTGCACTGAATAATATTACCGGTTCAGAAAAATATCATGCTGATATGTCATTTTTTCACCTCGGCATGAACAGGTTTATTCTTGATAAAAACAATATTGCTCTACAAAAGCATATGGAAGAGATAGGAGGAGAAGTATCAGTCTGCTGTGGGATATCTGCGTCTGCTCCTAAGCTGAATGCTTGTATGCTGAAAAATGTTGTGATTTGTAATACAGATAAAACAGATGAGAATATCAAAAGCTATTGTCTTGAAAATAACATCAGACTGCTTCATGCAAAACAGATGTATGCGAAATGTTCAACAGCAGTCGTCAGCGAAAATGCTGTGATTACATCTGATGAATCAATTTACAGACTTTGCAGGACGGAAGGTATAGATGTTCTGAAAGTCAGGAATCAGGGTATAGATCTGTACGGATATGACTATGGTTTTATTGGTGGATGCTGCGGTCTGATTTCAAAAAATATTCTGGCATTCAGCGGAGCTGTTCATAAGCATCCCGATTATAATAATATCAGAGCTTTTGCAGCCTGTTACGGTATATCAGTAATATCCCTTGGAAAGAATAAGCTCTACGATATCGGCGGTATTATCCCTGTAACAGAAAGGAAATAAATTATGAAAATTATCAAACCTGCTGTTATTATTACTTTAATATTGGTCTTATTACTTTCTTTGTTTACAGAGGCTTCTGCAATAAATAATACATTTTCATTCAGTCTGCATTCCGAGAATGAGTATATAAAGCCGGGAAAGAGCTTTAATATATATCTGGACATGCATGATGAAACCGGACTTGGAGCAGTACAGTTCAAGCTGGTTTATCCGGATGAATTATCATTCAAAAAAGTTGAAATTGAAAATAAGCTAAAGAACGAATTACTAAGATATAATAATGATAATAACTGCATAAATATTATATATGCAGTAAAAAACGAAAGCCTGACAGAAAGAACGCTTAAATTCAGGTTTGAACAAAAATACAGTGAGGAAAAAGACTTTCACTTTAAAACAGAATTTATAGAAGCGTTGAATATTGATAAAACTGATGTCGGATGCGGCAGTGAAGCTGAATTTGTAATCTTCGCCGCATACGAATCCTCAGACAGTGAAAATGAACCCGTCGGGGTCATACATAATTCATCTTACGAAAACAGCAAAAATGAAAACAGCAAAAAAAGCACCTCTGTAAAGGAATCAACGAAAAAAGAATCCTCAAAAAGTGAATTAAAAGAAAAAAGCTCATCCAGCAGCATAAAGGAAACAAGTAAAGTACAGGAATCGAAACAAAATGAACAAAGTAAGGATAATGAAGGTCAGAAGGAAGAAGGTGCTGCTAAGCCGGTAAAAAAATTTGATTATGAAAAATATAGAGATGAATTAACAGATAACAGCGCAATTTACTATACAGTAGGAATTGTTATAATACTGATAATAGTTATTATACTGATCCTTAATTATTTGAAAAGACTCAAGACAAAATATACAGAATAAAAAGCTTCCTCCGGGATATTACAAGCGATAAAGGCTTTAAATCCCGGAGGAAATGTTAATTGTATTAAGATTTGTCAAAGCTTTGAGTAGCCAAAGCTGTTTACTATCGCTTCAAGCTTGTCTCCGTTCTGACACATAGGACATTTGTGCGGTTTAAAGCTTTGATAATCACCAAGGTCATTAGGATCAAAAACACTGTAAACCGGATGACCGTCACATTCATTAACAGTTGCAAATATAGCGGATGCTCCGACTACATTTCCGCCGTAATAGTTAACTGCATCAATAGCAGAAAGAACGCTTTTTCCGGTAGTGACAGAAGCTGACAGAATCAACACATGTTTTCCGCTGACCATATGAAGAACATTGTCACGAAACATAAGCTGACCGCCTGTAATAAACTCCGGAGTCAGAAGATAAATCGTTCTGTGTGCATTCATATTTACATAATTATCCTTTGTCAGTTCATCTGCGATACAAGTCCCAATAACCTCCATGCCGTCCATACAAAGAATAGTATCGATTATAGTATTACTCTGATAATAGCTTACAAGCTCGTGGGCAACAGCTTTTGCTTCAGATAGTCTCATTTTCTGAGTTGTGACATCAATAAAATAATTAGTATGGCTGTGCATTGTTGCAAAATGACCTTTTTGTACTCTTAAAAACACATCCTGATTTTTTGTTCTGATTTTAAATTCTTTAGCCATAATACACCTCTGACTGATATAATATATACATATTTTATAACAAAAGTCTTTAAAAATCAAGTATTAATACCAAAAATATTAATTACTGTTTATTAAATTTAACTATATAAAATACAGGAAATAATATATTTTACTTGATATTAAATCCGATTTGTTTTATAATAATTCAAAGATAACATAGCCAATTACCAAGGAATCATATTTTACATTATCTGAATAAATTCAAAATTATATAGCTGTTAAAATAACATAATAGCCGATTGTAAAATGGCGAAAGGCAGTCTGCCCGCCGCAGGCGGGCGTACACCTCGCCAAACCCATAGAAACTCTGAAAAACGGAGAAAAATGTATAATTGCAAATACAAAAATCCGCATAAACAAATGATTTTTTGACTTTTACAATCAGCTAAAAATAACATAATTAAAGGAGATAAATAAATGCAGAACAATGGATTAAAGGTTTTAGGAGTTATTGCACTGGTGTTAATAATAGTCGGCTTCGGTACTTTCTATGTTTGGGACAATAATGAACAGGCAAAGGAAATATCAGCCTTTCAGCAAAAAGATAAAGCGGAAAATGAAAAGCTCCATAAAAGAGCCGAAATGATATCAACATATCTTGAGGATGTTCAGAAACAGATAGAAAAAGATATAAATGGATTCGTGTTTCTTGGTGATGATTATATTGCATCAAGAAATAATCTTAGCTTAGAAACATATCTCAGCAATGACTTAGATAAAAACTTTTTTTACGACCTTAATCTTGAAACTTATACATCTGCTTCTCTTGAGAAATACAAGCTTTCAGTTTCTTTTGAAAATCATGCCACCCAAAATGAAGATTATCTGACGATCCTTACGAGATTGGGAATAAAACCTATTATAATAGCTAAGGATTTTACCATCCCGGAAAAATCGGAGTCAACAGCTGTTTCATTTAAAACAGAGGGTGATAAAAAAATTAATTATTCTGTTCAGGAAACTGAAAAACTTGGTCTTACTACAATATCAGGAGTAACAGGCAGCATTAAGTTTTCTACTAAAGATAGTGATGATACGAAGTATTATTTCATCAGAACGAATCAAGGAAAAGAAGTAAAAATAAAAGCAGGTACAAAGGTTCATGTTGAAAGCATGGATTATCCTAAGAATCTTATTCCCGTTGTGTTCTTTGGAAATAATGATTATTCTTCGGTAAACGAATATATAAAAACACAGAAAGCAATTGTAGACAGACAAAGTGAATGCGGAGGGAAATATATTGTAATAGCTGCAACAGAAAAAGATTCTGACCTCGATAAGGCTATGCTTAAACAATTCAAGGATAATTATATCAGAGTAGATAAAAAAGATACTGCTGAAATGGATTATGAGGAATTATCAGATACAATATACAATAAAATGAAAAAGCTTGGGTATTTTGATAATATTGAAAAGAAAATATCAGAGGCAAAAGATAAAATAAAAACATACGATGGAAACTGATTTCCTTACAGCCTTATTTAGTCTGTGTATAAACCGGGATTATCCAAGGATGTGTTTATAAATACATTCGTTCCATAGAAAAAAGAAAGGAAAGATCTGAAATGAAAAATAAAAGAATTATAAGCTTGTTAATCGCTGCTTTGATGGTTACTTCTTTTATGACTGCCTGCGGAAAAAATAACAATACAAAGGAACAATCGGAATCGTCAGTCACAAGCGAGAAAACTGTTGAAGCCTCTGGCAGTGATACGGACAATACAAATACGGACAAGGATAACTCAGAATCAGATACTTCATCTGAAGAAAAAAAGACATCTTCCGCAGAAGAACAGACATCACAGGATGATGAAGAACTGATACTCATTGATAATTCTGAGGATACTTCTGCAATATCGTCAAACCAGAGTTCAACTTCAGGCAGCAATAAAAACAGCGCAGATAATAGTATAAGTAAAAGCAGCTCTGATTCTGAAACATCCATCAGTACAGAATCAAAATCCGACAACGGTCAGAATAGTATAAGCGCTGCAAAACCAAGTGACAGCCCGTCTTATTCTGAAAAGTCCGGTGAAGCTTCAAAGTCACAAAATTCAAAAAGTGAAGCATCAAAGCAGGAATCCTCGGTAAGATCCTCTGTTGATAAGCAAACCTCAAAGAATGAAAAACCAGGATCCGGGAATTCAAAAAATAACTCGCAAAAAACGGAAAGCTCAAAAAGTGAATCATCCAAGTCTGAACCGTCAAAGAGTGACAGTTCTAAATCTGAACTTGAAAAAGAACTTGAAAAAATACCTCTCGGTGAAAACGAAACTCCGATTATTCCTGCTATATAAATGGTAAATAATATGAAAAATATATATAAGATCGCAGATAAGGTAATCCTCATTAATTCTATATATAATGATGTTCATAATTATTGTAAGGACTATCAGTATGATGGTAAAGTTGATTTTACCGTTACTATTTCACCCCAGGATATTGAATATGAGAAAGAAAAATCTGCAAGGGAAGACAAAATAGAAAACAGACCTGTGAGGCGTTATTCGGAAGGCTATCTGGAGGAGCTTGCTGTTTACAGAAAGATCGCTGAAAAAATGATAGAGTATAATACCATACTATTTCACGGTTCCGTGGTTTCGGTCAAAGATGAAGCATATTTGTTTACTGCAAAAAGCGGAACAGGAAAATCCACACACACAAGGCTCTGGAGACAGTTGTTTGGTGATAAAGCTGTTATGGTAAATGATGATAAGCCATTGATACGAATTGAAAACGGAGAGGCTTTTGTTTTTGGTACGCCCTATAATGGAAAACATAGGCTCGGAAATAATTTATGTGTAAAACTAAAATCTATCGCTGTTCTGGAACGATCAGAAAATAACTCCGTTTCTCCCTTGTCAAAGGAAGAGGCTTTCCCTATGCTCTTGCAGCAATGCTTCAGATCTTCTGACACACAGAAGGTGATAAGAACTCTGCAACTTCTGAATCAGCTTTCAGAAACCGTAAAGCTATATAAATTAAAATGCAATATGGACATAGAAGCAGCTGAAACAGCATATAATTATATGAAATAAAGAATATACTCCGGTTTTTTACATATAATAATAAAAAACCGGAGGAATATTTATGTCTCACAGAGTAGGAAAAAGAACCATAAGATTTGATAATCATGTAAGTATAGTTAGCTCCGCAGGTGTCGCCGGAAGCAAAGAAAGCTCAGGACCGTTAGCTGATTATTTTGACGAGGTATATTCTGATGATCTGCTTGGAGAAAAAAGCTGGGAAAAGGCAGAAAGCCGACTTCAGAAGAATGCTGCCTGTGCAGCTATGGATAAAGCCGGACTTTCTGCCGGAAATATTGATGTAGTTTTTGCCGGAGATCTTCTTAATCAGTGTATTTCTTCAGTATTTGGTTTATATTCTCTGGGAATACCTTTTGTCGGTCAGTACGGAGCCTGTTCAACGATGGCTCAGTCAATAATAATGAGCGCTTTGCTTACAGACAGCGGAGCAGCGAATTATTCGCTTGCAGTGACCTCCTCACATTTCTGCTCCGCTGAAAGACAGTTCAGACTTCCGATCGAATACGGAGGTCAAAGGAATCTGACTGCACAATGGACTGTTACAGGTGCTGGTGCAGCGATAATTGCAGCAAGTGATAATCCATGCAGAATTGAAGATGCAGTAATAGGTAAAATTATTGACATGAAGATAAAGGATGCAAATAACATGGGTGCTGCAATGGCGCCAGCGGCAGCAGATACTATTTTATCTTTTTTTGAAGATACTTCCACAAAACCCGAGGATTATGATCTGATATTAACAGGAGATCTCGGATTTTTAGGCTCTGAGCTGCTTGTTTCACTATGTAAAAACGAAGGCGTCGATATTTCTCGTCAGCATAATGATTGCGGTATGCTTATATTTGACAGAGAAAAACAAGATGTTCATGCCGGAGGCTCAGGCTGCGGATGCTGTGCATCAGTTTTTTGCTCAAGGATCATGCAGCAGTTAAAAAGCGGTGAGCTTAATAATATTTTATTTGCTGCAACAGGTGCACTTATGTCACCAACCTCCTCACAGCAGGGAGAAAGTATACCGGGAATTTCACATCTTATTCATATCAGAAGATAATTATACAATACTCTATTATAGAATAAAAGCAAAAAGTCGGTGATAACAAGCAGATTCACCGGCTTTTTGCTTTGATAAAGATTGAAAAAATAACTTCTGACCAGATTCCCTGAAATTAATTGAAGATATTCTGAGTGTGAAGTCAGGACATTATTATTAATAAAAACATTGACATTCACAATCTGAAATTATATAATTTTATTATCTGCTAATAAAAATTATTTTAACAGGATATAAATTCAAATTTGTCTGGAGTATAACATGAACAATACAATTAATAAAAATAATACTGATCTGGTTAACTGCGAAAGATTTTCCGTTACAGCTGAATCAGGATTATCTGAGCAGCAGGTTTCACAGCGAAAGAGTGAAGGTCTTTTTAACAGAAACACACAGCCAAAAGGAAAGAGCGTTAAACGAATACTTTATGATAATATCGTTACATTGTTTAATATTCTGAATATTCTTCTTGGAATTGCTGTATTGCTGGTGGGCTCTTATAAGGATATGCTTTTTCTCGGAGTAATGTTTTTTAATACTATTATCGGAATCATTCAGGAATTAAGAGCAAAAAATGCGATAGAAAAGCTTTCGATAGTATCAGAAACAAAAGCCACGGTTATCCGCAGCGGCAAAAAGCTCCGATTATCAACTGAGGAAATCGTTCTTGATGATATCATAGAGTTTTCACAAGGCAATCAGATACCGGTTGATTCTGTTGTAATAAGTGGGGAATGCGAGGTAAATGAATCGCTGTTGACAGGTGAATCTGATGCAATTATCAAACGAAAAGGTGATATGATACTTTCGGGCAGTTACATAATCAGCGGAAAATGTACTGCAAGAGTAGAGCACGTTGCGGAGCATAACTATGCGTCAAAAATATCTGCTGAGGCAAAATATACTAAAAAGATCAATTCTGAAATAATGATTACCCTTAAAACGATTGTCAGATTTCTCACCTTTATAATACTACCGCTTTCTGCACTTCTGTTTTTAAGGCAATACAATTTAGCCTCTGATACCTCAGAGATGATACCGACCCTGTTCGGTGAAGTATCATACGGACTTCAGCAGGTTGTAGTGTCTACAGTAGCGTCAATGACAAGTATTATCCCGGAAGGACTTATGCTGCTGACAAGTACCGTTCTTGCGGTTGCAGTTATCAGACTATCACAGCAGAAGGTTCTTGTTCAGGAATTATATTGTATTGAAACTCTTGCAAGAGTAGATGTATTGTGCCTTGATAAAACCGGTACTATTACTGAAGGCTGCATGGAGCTTGCTGATATTGTTCCCTATAATGGTATGGAAAAAGAGAATGTCGAAGATGTACTTGCAGCCCTCGTAAATTCTCTTGACGATACAAATGCAACATTTATGGCTTTGAAAGACGGTTTAAAAGGAAAAAGCGAAATGCGTGCAGTAAAAACAATACCTTTCTCATCTGAGAAAAAATGGTCGGGGGCATATTTTGAAGGCTCGGGGTCATACATAATGGGTGCTGCTGAATTTATCCTTGAAAAAGTTCCGGATGATCTTAAAGCTCTGCTTGAAAAATACTCTGCTGACTACCGGACAATCCTTGTTGCACAATCAGATAATGATTTCCGGGATAAGGATCTTCCTGAAAATATTAATATTGTCGGTATTGCCCTGCTTAATGACAAGATACGTCCCGAGGCACCCCAGACACTCAGATATTTTGCAGATCAGAAAGTAAATGTCAAAATAATATCAGGAGATAATCCCATCACTGTCTCAAATGTTGCAAAAAGGGCGGGTGTCCTGAACTGGGATAAGTATGTAGATGCAACAACTCTTACTGATGATTCACTCATTGACGAAGCAATGGAAAAATATACAGTATTTGGAAGAGTAACTCCTGCTCAGAAGAAAAAATTCGTTGTTTCGCTTAAAAAGAAAGGTCATACAGTAGCAATGACCGGTGATGGAGTAAATGACGTTCTCGCACTCAAGGAAGCAGATTGCAGCATTGCTATGGCAGAAGGAAGTGATGCTGCAAGAAATGTGTCTCAGCTTGTTCTTCTTGATTCAAACTTTGCCTCAATGCCAAAGGTTGTACTTGAGGGAAGAAGAAATATCAATAATATACAACGCTCTGCAACCTTATTTATTGTAAAAACAATTTTTTCGATCTTACTTGCAGTCCTGTTTATCTTTGTGAGTGCCCATTATCCCTTCAGACCAATACAATATACACTTATAAATGCATTCACGATAGGTATTCCTTCCTTTATTCTTGCACTTGAACCTAATAAAGAGAGGATAAAAGGTGTTTTCATTTTCAATATTCTCAGGAATTCAATTCCTGCCGGGCTTACGATTGTTGTTAGTATTATTCTGTCCATCATTTCTCAGAAGGTAATGCATCTGCCGGATATAGAATATACAACACTGAGTGTTCTTGCGCTGACTGCCTGCTCGATGATGATATTGTTCAGAATTTCCAGACCGTTCAATAAGATCCGTACGGCACTCTTTATAACGATGAATGTGGGAATGATAATCGGAGTGACAGCATTTAACTGGTTTTTTGGATTTGCAGTGTTGAATATGAATATTCTGCTTTGCTTTGCAGTTATTTTTGTTATCACATTAATCATCTTTATTTTACTGACAAAGCTTGTGGAAAAATTCACACCGGCTATTGAGAAAAAAATAATCAGTGCTCGTAACGCAAAATTTATAAAATCAGTTAAATAATAATCTTTTGTTTTCATTTCGTATTTTTATATAATGTGTCTGTCCGTTTTGGCAGACACATTTTTTATCTTTGTACATACCGGCACTGAATTTAAGAAATGCTATTTTCATTTTATTATCTGGAACTTACAATGTAAAAAAATTGTTTTTGATTATTGTGTAGAAAAAATGTCAGAAATATTGAATTGCTTGTTAAATGGTGCTAAAATATTATTGTAACCGATATAAATACCGGCTGCATGATTCTTATTTTTGCGAAAGAGGGTAGTTTTATGAATCTGCAGAAATTTACACAAAAAAGTATAGAAGCTGTAAGAGCTGCTCAGGAACTGATGACTGAATACGGCAATCAGCAGATGCGTCAGGAGCATATTCTTTATTCACTAATGACCCAGGAAGGCGGTCTTATCTCTGAAATGGTAAATAAGCTTGGCGCGAACAGGTCAGAGCTTATCTCACAGCTTGAAAATGAAATCAATAAGCTTCCTAAGGTCAGCGGGAGCGGAGCAGATCCGGAGAGAATTTACATTTCAGCAGAGCTTGACAAAGCATTTACCGAAGCTGAAAAACAAGCTGAAAAAATGAAGGATGAATATGTATCAGTCGAGCATATTGTTTTAGGCATACTTGAAAAGCCGCAGGATAATATTAAAAAATTGCTTTCTTCTGCCGGAATTACGACCGGAAGCTTTCTCAATGCACTCAAGGATATCAGAGGAAACCAAAGGGTGACCGGGGATAATCCGGAGGACACATATAATGTTCTTAAAAAATACGGTCAGGATCTTGTAGAGATGGCAAAAAAGCAAAAGCTTGATCCTGTGATTGGCAGAGATGATGAAATAAGGAATGTAATACGTATCCTTTCAAGAAAAACAAAGAATAATCCATGCCTTATCGGTGAACCGGGCGTTGGTAAAACCGCTATCGCAGAAGGTCTTGCGATAAGGATAGTCAGGGGAGATGTTCCGGATAATCTGAAAAACAGAAAGCTGTTTTCACTTGATATGGGTGCCCTGATTGCCGGTGCCAAATTCAGAGGCGAATTTGAGGAACGTCTCAAGGCTGTATTAAATGAAGTAAAAAAGAGTAACGGAGATATTATTCTTTTTATAGATGAGCTTCATACCATAGTCGGAGCCGGAAAAACAGACGGTGCAATGGATGCCGGAAATCTGCTCAAGCCTATGCTTGCAAGAGGTGAACTGCATTGTGTAGGAGCTACAACTCTTAATGAATACAGAAAATATATAGAAAAAGATCCGGCTCTTGAAAGACGATTTCAGCCTGTTCTTGTTGGTGAACCTACAGTTGAGGACTGTATTTCTATCCTCAGAGGTCTGAAAGAGAGATATGAGGTATATCATGGTGTAAAGATTCAGGATCAGGCTTTGATAGCCGCTGCTGTGCTTTCTGACAGGTATATTACGGATCGTTTTCTTCCGGATAAAGCAATAGATCTTGTTGATGAAGCCTGTGCCTTGATCAAAACTGAAATTGACAGTATGCCGATCGAAATGGATACAATATCCCACAAAATCATGCAGCTCGAAATAGAAGAGGCTGCACTGAAAAAAGAATCTGATAAACTGTCACTGGAGCATCTTGCTCAGATCCAGGAAGAGCTTGCAAACGACAGAGAAACCTTTAATTCAATGAAGGCTAAATGGGATAATGAAAAAAGATCAATTGAAAAGGTTCAGAAGCTCCGTGAACAGATAGAGCAGACTAATGCCCAGATCGAAAAAGCTCAGAATGAATATGACCTTGGAAAGGCAGCTGAATTAAAATACGGTGTTCTTCCTCCGCTTCAGAAGGAGCTTGAGCAGCAGGAAAAACTGGCAGAGGAAAACAAGAACACATTGCTCAGAGATCGTGTTACTGAGGAAGAAATTGCGAAAATAGTTGCACGATGGACTGGTATACCTGTTGCTAAGCTTATGGAGGGAGAAAGAGAAAAACTTCTTCATCTTGATGACACACTGCATCAGAGAGTTATCGGACAGGACGAAGCTGTTCAGAAGGTCTGCGACAGTATTTTACGTTCTCGTGCAGGTATACAGGATCCTAAAAGACCTATTGGTTCATTTTTGTTTCTTGGTCCTACCGGAGTCGGTAAAACTGAGCTTGCCAAAGCGCTCGCACAGGCTCTGTTTGATGACGAACATAATATGATCCGTATAGATATGAGCGAATATATGGAAAAGTATTCAGTATCACGACTGATAGGTGCACCTCCCGGTTATGTCGGATATGACGAAGGAGGTCAGCTTACAGAAGCGGTTCGCAGACAGCCTTATTCAGTTATATTATTTGACGAAATTGAAAAGGCTCATCCTGATGTTTTCAATGTTCTTCTTCAGGTTCTTGATGACGGAAGAATAACCGACAGTCAGGGACGTACTGTTGATTTCAAAAATACGATAATAATACTGACTTCAAATCTTGGATCAGATGTTATTCTTGAGGGGATTGATCAGCAGGGAGAGATAAGTGAAGCCGCCCGGGATGGCGTAAATGAGATACTCAAAAGAAGCTTTCGCCCTGAGTTCCTGAACAGACTGGATGAAATAATATTCTACAAGCCTTTGACAAGAGAAAATATTATGGGTATCAGTGATCTGATAATAAGTGAACTTGATAAACGTCTTTCAGAAAAACAGCTTCATGTTGTTGTTACTGAAGGTGCAAAAGAACTTATAGCTGACAGAGGATATGATCCCGTATTTGGTGCAAGACCGCTCAAAAGATTCATTCAGTCAAATGTCGAAACTCTTCTTGCAAGAAAGATCATATCTGAAGATATAGCTCCGGGTACTATCCTAACAGTTGATTCAGAAAACGGAAGCATTGTTGTAAAAACATAAATTATTATTTTATAATTAAATAGTCTGTAAGAATTCACGAAATCTTTTTATTCAGACGTCAGAGTATATTACAGCTCTGGCGTCTGACAGAAAGACATATGACAGGGAGGGTTTGTAATGGCAAAAAATACAAAATATGAATTAAGGAATATGATGATGTATCAGGTCTTTGTCCGAAATTTCAGCGAAGATGGTACGTTTGCCTCAGTTTCAGAAAAGCTTGAACATATCAAATCACTTGGCACAGATATTGTATGGTTTATGCCGATACACCCGATAGGTAAGCAGAAGCGAAAGGGAACTCTCGGGTCACCATATGCTATCAGTGATTATCGTTCTGTCAATCCTGAGTTCGGTTCGTTGAAGGATTTTACAGAGCTTGTGGATAAAATTCATAGCTGCGGAATGAAATGTATAATTGATGTTGTATATAATCATACATCGCCTGATTCTGTACTTGCAAATGAACATCCTGACTGGTTTTCCATAAAGCAGACGGTTCTTTCGGAAACCGGGTCGGTGACTGGAGCGATATAATTGATCTTGATTACTCGAATCAGGGGCTCTGGGATTATCAGATAGACACATTAAAATACTGGGCACAATATGTTGACGGATTTCGCTGTGATGTTGCACCTATGATACCGATAGAATTCTGGGAGAGGGCAAGAGCTGAGGTTGCAAAAGTTAATAAGGATTGTATCTGGCTGAGTGAATCGATAGATCCCGGATTCATAATGTATCTTCGTTCACAAGGAATAACCGCACATTCTGATTGTGAAATGTACCGGGCATTTGACATTATTTATGATTATGACATATATAATGACTTCAGAGCATTATTTGACGGCAGCGGTAGTCTTGATGTATATGCACAGTCAATAAACCGTCAGGAGTACATTTATCCAGAAAACTACGTAAAACTATGCTTCCTTGAAAATCACGATCAGACAAGGGCGAGACATTTTATCCCCGATAAAAAACGTCTGATAAACTGGACAGCATTCATTTTTTTCAGAAAAGGTATGACGCTTATATATAATGGTCAGGAAAAAGCAGTTTCACATCTTCCTGATCTGTTCAATAAGGATACAATTTCATGGAATGACAGTAAATCTATTGATCTTTCAGGTCTTATATCAGATCTTAGCAGAATTAAGAAAAATATAGTTTTCAGGAACAGCGAATTCAGAGTCAGACCATTTAAAGAGAGCTTTTTTATTGCTCAGCATAAAAGCAAAGACGGCAGGGCAGTAGGTATTTTTTCGCTGAATGGTGAAACAGATTCTATACCGGTAGAACTTGATGATGGAATATATACCAACGAGCTTGACGGTAAAAAAGTTGAGGTATTCAGAAATAGTATTGCTTCAGACGGAGAGCCTATAATTATTATTTCAGAAAATTAAACAGTTCAAAAAAAGAGCCGATGGATCAGATTCATCAGCTCTTTTTGTACTTAATATTATTTCCGTCTTACAGATTGTATAAATAAAAAATCCCGGGATCAAATCCCGGGAGTATTGGTGCGAGTGTTCATAACGGACTTATGAAGAATTCAGGTTTTATCGGCAGTCACACACATTTCTCGCTCGCACATTTGTGATTTATTCAATTTCTTCCTATAATATGAATGAAAAATTCAAGTCAAGGAGGAATCTGCAATGAAAAATCCAACGTATCACATTTATTTAATGCCCGATGAGCGGCGCACGGTCATCAACAGCCTGATTGATTTGAGGAATGACCTCATCTCACGGGGTAAATATACCGATGTCATTGACGAGCTGTTAATCAAGCTCACGAAAGCCAAAGTCAAACAAATCAAGATTAAGGAGGTCTGAATTATGGCTACAAAAATTACATACACGCAGCAGGGAGATTATTTGCTGCCCGATTTGAAATCGCCCGAACAACCGAAGGTTGAAATCGGAATTTGGGGTAGGCGGCATTTGAAATATATTGAGCATTACCGCCCAATCCTGTATACAAACTTGCTGACGAGCTGCAAACTCACAGCCTACCTTGCCGATATTGACAAGCAGGCAGAGGATATGTTCTTTCGGTTAGTAAATCAACTTGCAAAGCAAGAAGGCGTTACCGAACAGCTTAAAGCAGATAACCAAATGCAATGGGTCCGAAAGATGAATAATATATATAATCAGGCAACCGAGATTGTCAACAGCGAGTTAATTTTTGCATAATACTTCGGGCGAAGATGATTTGTTTCATCTTCGCCCATAGTCTTTATTGATGATTACTAATCGCATAAATAACAATGTCTGGTTTGTTTTTTGAAATATAATCCTCAATAGGATCAGTATAACTTCTAATATCGATACAATCAAGTTGAGAAAACTGTAATGACAGATATGGAGCAACTACACAGCCATAAGAATCTAACACTAATAATGCTGTTTTCCCTTCGGACATATTATGATTAGTTATTTTTACTAAAGAATGATTTCCTCTCATATATGTGTCGTAGGCGGTATCATCTTTGTTTAGCAAATTATCAGGTGTAATGCTTTCTTCATGAAGCATCGTCTCCTGAAAATCACCAGTCACATCAAATCCTATATCTTTTATATCGACAGTTAGATTAGTATCATATTTTGGTTTTACTATATAGAAGTCATCCACACCATCAAAAAGCGCACCGACTCTTTTTCCCTGAGATCCGAGAAATGCATTAGCATACGTTTTGATATCATAGTTATCTATGTTGAATATTTCGGTATCTAACCCCCAACCGTATGAATCATTTATTTCCTCACAGATATTCTCACTAACCCATACACCAGCTTGAGGTGTCCAATGATGATCCGTCCTAAAGAATAGAGAATACTTATCAATACTGTCGTCAATGATTTTTTCTTCTATATCTAAAACAGAGATGTCTTGTTTTTTTATTTTAGGCTTAATTTCGTTAAAGTTTGAGCTATATACATATGGATAAAACAGGGGCAAAACCTCTGGAGAAGATGAAGTTTTACTTGTTTTGTTTAAAAGTACAGTTTACAAGGGACTACACAGGGTAGGTATCTGACGGGAGGGGTGCCGCCAGTCAGATTTTCCATGTGATGTTCAAGCTGTCGCTTGTGGCGGCTATGGTGGTGATCATCAAATCCACCACACGCCGCTTGTCATCAAAAGATACATTCTCCCAGGTATCGAGGTAGCCGGAAATCTGGCTGACCTGTTCCGGGCTGATGGCCTCCACAGTCAACTCCGCTATCCTTGCCAGAAGTTCCTGCTTGCGCCCGTCCAGTTCCGCTATCTTCACATTCACATAGGAGAACAGGACATTGTTTGCCCCCGTCAGACTGTCCACCAGCTTTTCAATCTCGCTGTCTACATGGGCAAGTTCCACTTGCAGGGCGGTGATTTTCGGGTTTGCCTTTGCCGCTTTCTTTTTTCCTGTCAGCGTCTTGTAGCTTGCCAGCTTCTTTACCATCTGCTGATAAACAACCGCTTCCAGTTCCGAAGTGATGATTTTCCCACAGCCAGGACAGCTTTTATTGTCCAGCCGTTTCGTGCAGCGGAGATACTGTTTGCCGGAGGGATTGTAGATACTCATAAGAGCATACCCGCAATTCCCGCACTTGATTTTTCCTGCCAGCCATGTGTGGGTGGCTTTCCGGGCAGACTGGATTTTCATGTTGTTCATCAGCTTCTTGCGGCAGGTCAGCCAGGTGTCGGAGGGGACGATACCCTCATGGGGAGCCAGTACCAGCATTTGGTCTTTTAAGTCGTTTTTCTTGCTGGCCTTTACATCTCGCCCTTGATACAGATAGCAGCCGTTCATGCCCGTAAAATCGGCAACGTCATTGACAATGACTGTACCTTGACTTTTGAAAAATTCGTACACATCAAGGTCTGCCTGCACATAGACAGGATTGCGTAACATCTGCGCCAGCGTGGGGCGTATCAGCTCTTTGCCATGGAACAAAATCCCCTGTTCGGCAAAGTACCGGGTAATGTCCCCGTAGGAAGTTGTGGGCTGGGCGTACATCTCAAACATCAGCCGGATATTGGCCGCTTCCTCCGGGTTTACCACCAGCTTCTTTGTGTTGATACCGTCCATCTTGATAGGCTCCGTATGGAAGCCGTAAGGGGCTTTCCCGCCCATCTTAAAGCCCCGCTGACTGCGGGAGTAGTAAGCGTCCGTTACCCGCTTCTGTATCGTTTCCCGTTCAAGCTGGGCGAACACGATACAGATATTCAGCATGGCCCGTCCCATCGGCGTGGAGGTATCAAACTTTTCCGTAGAGGACACAAACTCCACATTGTACTGCTGGAACAGCTCCATCATGTTGGCAAAGTCCAGAATGGAACGGCTGATACGGTCGAGCTTGTAAACCACGACCTTTGCAATCAAGCCCCGCTTGATGTCCCGCACCAGTTCTTGAAACTTCGGACGGTCTGTGTTCTTGCCGCTGTACCCTTTGTCTGTGTATTCCTTGCAGTTACCGCCTTTCAACTC
>CACWVH010000001.1 GCA_902764235.1 uncultured Ruminococcus sp. | reverse complement strand
CTCACGATGGACACCCTTGCCCTCTGCTAACACTTCCTACTGCCAAGCGTGTAGCGGACTTTCACCGCCAAGTTACTGCCCATTTCGGGCAAACTAAAAGAAGACCAAAGGCCCGAAAAAAACGAACCTTTGGTCAGAGAAATTATAAGTATATTCTATTATACCATTTTATTGCCTCTTGCAACATATGATGTATGGAGATACTTATGTGCCTTTTCCTTACCGGGAGCCTCAAAGAACTCATCATAAACCATCTTACAAACAGGACTTTCTTCACTGCTTCTCATTTCACTGTTCTTATCCTGGTCATAAAGAGCCTTGGAACGAAGAGCCTTGTAATCAACATAGTTTCTTACGCTGTCGCTCTGATACGGCTGACCGCCGCCATTGATACAACCGCCGGGACAAGCCATGATTTCAACCATATGATAATCAGCTTCGCCGCTCTTGATCTTCTCAAGAATCTTGCGGGCATTGCCAAGTCCTGAAGTAACTGCTACCTTAATATCAAGGCCGGCTACATTATATGTAACCTCACGGATAGCCTCAGGTCCTCTTACCTCTTCAAAGTCGATCATCTTGAATTCGCCGTCAAGAGTTCTTGCAGCATTTCTGAGAGCAGCCTCAAGAACACCGCCGGTAGCACCAAAGATAACACCGCCGCCGGTTGCCTTTGCAAAAGGCTCATCATAATCCTCTTCAGGAAGCTCGTCAAACTTGAGACCTGCACGTTTAATCATCCTTGCAAGCTCTCTTGTTGTAAGTGCAACATCAACATCATCATAATCGCCGTCACCAGAACGGAGCTGAGGACGAGTGCACTCGAATTTCTTAGCAGTACAAGGAATAACACTGACTATAAACATCTTGTTAGGATCCATGCCTGTCTTCTGAGCATAATAACCCTTAAGAACTGCACCGAACATAGCCTGAGGTGATTTACAGGTTGAAAGATTCGGAATGAAATCAGGATAATAGTGCTCAACGAATTTAACCCAACCGGGACAACATGATGTAAACATCGGAAGTGTACCGCCGTTCTGAATTCTTTCGATAAGCTCATGTGCTTCCTCAAGAATTGTAAGGTCAGCGGTAAAGTCCATGTTATAGATCTTAACGCCATCACCGAGACGACGGATAGCAGCTGCCATCTTGCCTTCTACGTTAGTACCGATAGGCAGATCGAAGCTTTCACCAAGAGTAGCCTTGATAGAAGGCGCTGTAAAGAAGATAACTTCCTTATCAGGATCCTGAATTGCATCCCATACCTTATCCTCCTGAGGCTTCTCTGTAAGAGCACCGACAGGACAGCTTACGATACACTGACCGCAGCCTACGCAGGGAGATTCATTCAGACTCTTATCGAATGCACTGCCGACATGAACCTGATAACCTCTCTTGATAGAGCCGATTACAGAAACAGTCTGTACATTCTTACACATTGATACGCAGCGCATACACTGTACACACTTATTATTATCACGAACGATATATGGTGACTGCTCATCAAGCTCATAGCCTGCATCTTCAGTTACGAAATGATCTTCGTCTACACCATATTCAAGTGCAAGCTTCTGAAGCTCACAATTGTTATTTCTTACGCACGAAAGACATTTCTTTCTATGAGTGGAAAGAATAAGCTCGATTGTTGTCTTTCTTGACTTGATAACTGCCGGAGTATTGGTGAACACCTCAAGTCCTTCCTCTGCCGGATAAACACAGGCAGCAAGAAGACCTCTCATCGGTCTGCCATTCATTTTAGCCTCAACCATACATACACGACAGGCACCTATACAGTTAATATCCTTGAGGTAGCAAAGTGTAGGGATCTCTATATTAGCCATCTTTGCAGCCTGGAGTATTGTATAACCCTTTGGCACTTCAACAGGGATATTATTTATTTTCAGATGTACTGTTTCCATGAATTATCCCCCTCCTTATTTGGTTATAATAGCGCCGAACTTACAGTTGCTCATGCACAGACCGCACTTGATACATTTTTCAGTATCAATAACATGAGGCTGTTTAACTGTACCGCTGATTGCTTTAACAGGACAATTCCTTGCACAAAGAGTACAGCCCTTACATTTATCTGCAATGATCTCATATTTGATAAGTGATTTACAAACGCCTGCCGGACAGGTCTTATCCTGAATATGAGCTATATATTCGTCCTTAAAGAAATGGAGAGTTGACATGATTGGGTTAGGAGCTGTCTGACCAAGAGCACAAAGTGAGGATTTCTGCATATGCTGTGCAAGCTCATCAATATTCTCAAGATCTTCCATTGTTCCGTTACCCTTGGTGATCTTATCAAGATAATTAAGAAGCTTTCTTGTACCAACACGGCAAGGTGTACATTTACCGCAGCTTTCGTCAACGGTAAATTCAAGGTAGAACTTAGCGATATCAACCATACAAGTATCCTCATCAAGGATAATCATACCGCCGGAACCCATCATTGAACCTATTGCAAGAAGGCTGTCATAATCGATAGGAGTATCTATATGCTCTGCAGGGATACATCCGCCTGAGGGACCACCTGTCTGTGCAGCCTTGAACTTCTTACCATTAGGAATACCGCCGCCGATTTCTTCGATGATCTCACGCAGAGTTGTACCCATGGGAATTTCAACAAGACCTACATTTGTGATCTTACCGCCGAGAGCAAATACCTTTGTACCACGGCTTGTCTCAGTACCAATTGATGAGTACCATTCGCTGCCGCGATAGATGATCTGAGCAATATTTGCATATGTTTCAACATTATTAAGTACAGTAGGCTTCTCGAAAAGACCCTTGACTGCCGGGAACGGAGGACGAGGACGAGGCTCACCTCTGTTGCCTTCGATAGATGTCATAAGAGCAGTTTCCTCACCGCATACAAACGCACCTGCGCCAAGTCTGATCTCAAGATCAAAGTCAAAGCCTGTACCGAAAATATTCTTGCCGAGGAAACCATATTCCTTAGCCTGCTTGATAGCAATACTGAGTCTTTCAACAGCGATAGGATACTCAGCACGTACATATACAAATCCGTGATGTGCACCTATTGCATAGCCTGCAAGAGCCATTGCCTCGATAACACACTGCGGGTCACCCTCAAGGATAGAACGGTCCATGAATGCACCCGGGTCACCTTCGTCTGCGTTACAGCATACATATTTTACATCTCCGGGAGATGCCTTAGCGAACATCCACTTTCTTCCGGTGGGGAATCCGCCGCCGCCGCGTCCTCTGAGACCTGAATCAAGAACTTCCTTGATAACATCATCAGGAGTCATTGAGGTCAGTGCTTTATAAAGTGCCTGATAACCGTCAAGAGCAATATACTCTTCAATATTTTCAGGATCAATTACACCACAGTTACGAAGTGCAATTCTCATCTGCTTTTTATAGAAATTAGTCTCTGAAAGAGGAGTGATAGAGCCATCCTCGTGAACTGTCTCTTTGTAAAGAAGCTCCTTTACAACGTTTCCGTCTTTGAGATGCTCTTTTACGATTTTCTCAACTCCCTCCGGAGTAGCCTGAGCATAGAACGCACCCTCAGGATAAACGATCATGATCGGGCCAAGTGAACAAAGTCCGAAGCAGCCTGTTCTTACAACAAGGATCTCATCCTCCAGACCATTATCCTTCAGTGCTTTTTCAAGAGCAGCAACAACCTTTTTGCTGCCTGATGAAGTACAGCCTGTACCGCCGCAGACAAGTACCTGCTTGCGATACTGAGTATGCTTAGCAAGCTCTTCGCCTTTTTCCTTGACAACCTTACGAACCATTACCAGTTCTTCGTTTTCTTTTTTGATCTTATTAAGTTCTTCAAGTGTCATTAGTTAGCTCCCCCTTCCTCATCAGTGTATTTCTTAAGAATCTTACCGACTTCCTTAGGAGTAAGCTTACCATATACATCCTCATCGATCATCATAACAGGTGCCAAGCCGCACGCACCTACACAACGACAGGAATCAATTGAAAAGAGTCCGTCAGGTGTGCATTCGCCACTTTTGATTCCAAGCTGATTTTCAATCTCTGCAAGGATCTTATCTGATCCTTTTACATAACACGCTGTGCCAAGACAGACACTGATTCTGTGCTTGCCCTTAGGTGTCAGACTGAAACGTGAATAGAATGTTGCTACACCGTAAACCTCGCTGAGTGACACACCAAGACCGTCAGCAACCATCTGCTGTACCTCGATCGGGAGATAGCCATAAATCTCCTGTGCCTCATGGAGTACGGGCAACAATGCTCCGGGAACGTTCTTATTCTGCTCGATAACAGACATAAGCTGCTCTTCCTGAGCTTTTGTTCCCTGGAAGGTTAGGGAATTTTCTGCCATAGGATATTCCTCCATTTTAATAATTTTATATATAGTACCATATATGCACAATAAACAAAATCCGCACAAAATGAACGGAGTCTGTATAGATCTGAAAAAATATCAGAAAAATATAGATCCCGAACAATCAGGCAATCGTTTGATTTTGTGCATATATAGTAGGTTATATATAATTTGATATAATCATTATACAGTATTTTGAGTCAAATTACAAGAATTATTTTTATATTTTCGACAATTATTTTCAACCATTATATAGCAGTTAGATTAGTTTAACTCATTTTCCTTTATTTTTTCATTTTACAAGAACTTTCTTTTTATGATTAAAAGCCGCCATTTCTGCGGCGGCTTTTAAAACTATTTTTGTTTATAGGATTTACGCTTGAAGCTATCCCTCGGATCAGAGTTTTTATGTATTAGTATTTTACATGAATCTGAACATGACCATGGGTATAGCTTTTTCAGATCAGGGGCATCAGAAGAAGCTACGTTTTTCAGATAGAACGTAAGATATTTCTGTGGATCAAGATTATTCAGCAATGCGGTCTGAATAATGCTCATTACAGCAGTAGTTCTTTCCGAATGAGTATTCAGTGCAATAAATCTCCTGCACCCTCCGGCTTTGATTTCTTCATACAGCCCGGCACACAGATGATTGTCAACACTGGTCTGTCCGTTTGTATAATAGCATTCCAGTTCATCAAGATTATCGAGTATATAGTTAAACGCTTTACCTAATGTACTTTTTATTTCCGGATCCTTGCCTGATGATACAAAATCAGCGGACATCTCGATAAGGTAATCTGTCAGTTCCTTGTTGGAAAGCTCTCTGATCTCAAGCTTTACGTCTTCTTCATCAACCGGTTCGCTATCCTTATCGTTTTTTATAATTTCACGGCATATCTCAATACATTGTTCAGCTGTTGATCCGCTATGATACTGAGGCGGAATCATGTCAAGTACATCTTCAAAAAGGTCTGCTACCCTGCTCCACATTGCAGCGATAGAAAATTTTCTGCCGGGAAAATCAAATTTTTCCGTTTTCTCAGTATGGACCACACCTTTGTAGTTTTTAAGATAGTCCATTGGTTCTTCATAATTTATCGGTTCATAGAAATAGCGATAATTTTCATTAAGATCATATACAACTATAGGAGCTTTATCCTTTGCAGGTGTTCTGTAAACGAACATATCAAACATTTTATTTTCTTCTGCAAGATAATCATTTTCTGTGATCTTGTAATTCCTTATCCCTTCAACATCAGCACATATCAGCGGTCTTTTCAGAAGCTCTTTTTTCAAGTTATTATACAAAGGTACAAGCCATCTGTCACAAGCTTCATTACACCAGCTGCACATCGTTCTCTGATCCAGTCTGAGATCATGACTTTTCCAGTAAAGCTCTTGTGTCTTGAAGGATCTGCTGAACAGATATTTCTGAACCAGCATATACGAAATAGCTTCTGCACTCACAACTGGTTCGTGAATTACCGGAGCAGATTTTTTCAGAACATCAAATCCGTTTTCAAGCTCGTCGCCGCATTTATCACATTTATATCCCATAAATACTTCATCGAGCAGAACAGCTTTGTTTTCTTCGATCTTGAATGTCGTTTTTGGAACCATAGATATTACTCTGTATTTGCCGTCACATTTTGAACAATCATTCAGATCATCATCTAAGAAATACCCCCGAAAAAGATAATTGATATGATCGTCAAGTTCGTCATTAGGCGGATATGACCTTATCTTTTCTTTAAGGATGTCCATTGCAGCAGCTGAATCGTATAAAGCTGTATTATCTGATAGGTTTCTTTCAGAAATAAGGTCAGCCTCATTTATTATTGTATCATAGTTTTTTGCAATAAGATTTTCTTTTTCTGAAATCGTTCCGTATACTGCCATTCTCAATCTTTCATTTTCAAGACGAAGCTCCTCATTCTCGAACTCAAGCATTGTACATTTCTCACGTGCTGCTCTGGAAAGATGGACCTCAGCGACCAGTCTCGAATATTCATTTTGTGACATTGATTTTGTATTTTCTAAAATTTCTTCTTTACTTAACATAATGTCACCTCAAAAAATCTGAAATAAAAGCAGCAAATACAAACTGACAGGAGCTAAAAACATTATTAGAAGATATAGCTCAGCACAGATAATTCATACCCACTGCTAAAACACAGCGGCAGGCATTTCAGTCAGCCTGCCGCTGTAATATTTGTTTATTTACCCGAGTAATTATGTGCTTTATCAAGAAGCATATCCTTGACCTTCATAAGCCTCGTTCTGCTTGATCTGTCATTCTCCTCGAGCTTCATTGAAATATATTTTATAGTTTCCTCATATCTCGGGATCATTACATGCTCAAGAGAATTAACCCTTCTTCTTGTTTTCTCGATCTCAGCGGACATAAGCTCACAGCTTTTTTCAATCTGTGCCAGTCTGATAAGATCAGGAAGCAATTCATTGAGCGACATTACAGCATCGTCAAGCTCAAAGGATGTAAATGCAAAGCCATACGGAAAAATATCAGATTCATCTGAGCTTTCAGATACTGCTTTATAAACAGGAACATCAACACTCATAATATTCTTTGATCTGACATCTACGCCTGTTCTCTGCTTGGAAGACATCAAAGAAGATTCAAGAGCTTCACGGCTCATTACTGCACTTGCATTTGTAAATGCAGCACTGCATACGGAAAGCTCAGCCTCAACTTTATCACGAAGCCTTTTATTCTCCTGGACAAGCTCGATAAACTGACGCATAAGCTCATCACGTTTATCCTTCAGCATTTTATGACCTCTTCTTGCAGTAAGAAGCTGCTTTTTCAGCTTGGTCATCTGCATTCTTGTCGGGTTAACATTCATTATTGCCAATATGAAAACCTCCCGGACTTACTTTTTTCCGTAGTATTCGTCAAGCATATCATCTTTGATTCTTTTCAGCTCACTTCTGGGAAGAATATGAAGAAGCTTCCAGCCCGTATCAAGAGTGTCTTCAATGCTTCGGTTTGTAGTATAGCCCTGTGAAACATATACTCTTTCAAACTGTTCTGCAAACTCTGCATATTTTTTATCTATATCTGTAAGAGCCGCTTCACCAAGGACGATCATAAGCTCTCTGGCTTCCTTTCCTCTTGCGTAAGCTGAGAAAAGCTGATTCATTGTTGCAGCGTGATCTTCTCTTGTTCTGCCCTTGCCTATACCCTTATCCTTAAGTCTGGAAAGAGAAGGAAGAACATCTATCGGAGGCATTATGCCCTTTCTGTAAAGCTCACGGCTTAGAATTATCTGTCCCTCTGTGATATAACCTGTAAGGTCGGGAATCGGATGTGTTTTGTCGTCCTCAGGCATTGTAAGTATCGGGATAAGCGTAATCGAGCCATCCTTGCCTTTTTGTCTGCCTGCTCTTTCATAAAGAGTTGCGAGGTTTGTGTACATATATCCCGGATATCCTCTTCTTCCGGGAACTTCCTTTCTTGCGGCAGATACCTCACGGAGTGCGTCAGCATAGTTTGTGATATCAGTCATGATTACGAGAACATGCATTCCCATATCGAAAGCAAGATATTCTGCTGCTGTAAGAGCCATTCTCGGAGTTGCTATACGCTCGATAGCAGGGTCATTAGCAAGGTTTACAAACATTACTGTTCTGTCGATAGCGCCTGTTTCCTTGAAGGACTGAACAAAATAATCTGATTCTTCGTAAGTAATACCCATCGCTGCGAATACAACAGCAAACTGCTCATTTTTTCCTCTTACTGCTGCCTGTCTTGCTATCTGAGCTGCAAGCTGTGCATGAGGCAAACCGGAGGCTGAAAAGATTGGTAGCTTCTGACCCCTTACAAGTGTATTAAGACCGTCGATAGCAGAAATACCGGTCTGAATGAACTCCTGAGGATAATCTCTTGCAGCAGGATTCATGGGAGTACCGTTTATATCAAGTCTTTTTTCCGGTATAATAGCAGGACCGCCGTCAATGGGATTACCCAGACCGTCAAAAACTCTGGAAAGCATATCCCCGGATACCGGCAGTTCCATAGATTTTCCGAGAAATCTTACTTTAGACTGTGCAAGGTTAATACCTGCCGCAGAATCAAAAAGCTGAACAAGCGCATTTGTGCCGTTTACCTCAAGAACCTGACAGCGGCGTACTTCGCCGTTCGGAAGCTCTATTTCACCAAGCTCGTTATAGGTAACATCTTCAACATCCGTTACCATCATAAGAGGACCTGCGACCTCTCGTATTGTACGATATTCCTTTGGCATCAGTCCTCACTCCTTTCAAGTACATCACTGATCTCTTTATCAAGAATAGCTTTTATCGATTCAAATTCCTGATCTATCTGGTTTTCACTTTCATATTTGAATCTGCCTATTCTTTCTCTTACAAGCATACCTACAAGAAGGTTAATATCAGCACCTGATCTGAGTGCTTCAAGCGATTTGTCATAGCAGAGAAGTATCGCTCTCATCATAAGTACCTGTTTTTTGAGTGAAGTATAGGTATCTGTCGGGTCAAAGGCATTCTGATGCAGATAATCCTCACGTATAGCCCTTGCAGTCTCAAGCTTGAGTCTGTCTGAAGCTGAAAGCGCATCCATACCGACAAGATTTACAATTTCCTGAAGCTCTGCCTCGTCCTGAAGTAAGGACATAAGTCTTCCCCGAAGAGCCATGAAATCCTCCGAAGCATTCTCCTCGTACCATTTCTGAAGTTGATCTGTGTAAAGCGAATAACTTGTCAGCCAGTTTATTGCCGGGAAATGTCTCTTGTATGCAAGACTTGCATCAAGTCCCCAGAAAACCTTTACAATTCTGAGTGTAGCCTGAGATACAGGCTCTGAAATATCACCGCCGGGGGGAGATACTGCGCCTATTACTGAAAGCGCACCCTCAACATCCTTTTTTCCGTTGACAATAACACGTCCTGCTCTTTCATAGAACTGAGCCAGACGGCTTCCGAGATATGCGGGATAACCCTCTTCACCGGGCATTTCTTCAAGACGTCCGGACATTTCTCTGAGTGCCTCTGCCCAACGTGAGGTGGAGTCAGCCATCAGAGCAACGGTAAAGCCCATATCTCTGAAATATTCCGCAATAGTGATACCGGTATATATAGATGCTTCACGAGCAGCAACCGGCATATCTGATGTATTTGCAATAAGAACTGTTCTTTCCATAAGCGAATTGCCTGTTCTCGGGTCCTTCAGCTCAGGGAATTCGTTAAGAACATCTGTCATTTCATTACCGCGTTCACCGCAGCCGATATAGACTATAATATCTGCTGCCGCCCATTTTGCAAGCTGATGCTGAACAACCGTCTTACCTGAACCGAACGGTCCCGGAACAGCCGCAACACCGCCCTTCGCAATCGGGAACAGAGTATCAATAGTACGCTGACCGGTTGTCAGAAGAATATCGGGAGACAGCTTTCTTTTATACGGTCTGCCCACACGAACCGGCCATTTTGTTGCCATGCATACATTTTCTTTTTTACCATCTTTTTCAAGAACAGCAACCGCTTCATCAATTGTGAAATTGCCTTCCTTGATACTGGTCACTTTACCTGATACCTTGTTTGGTACCATTATCTTATGAAGAACAGCATGGGTCTCCTGTACTGTTCCGATAACATCACCGGCTGAAACCTCATCGCCGACTTTTACTGCAGGCAGAAAGTGCCACTTCTTCTCATGGTCAAGAGAAGGAACTTCGACACCTCTTGTAAGGTTATTGCCTACCTTCTTCATGATTTCATTCAGCGGTCTCTGAATACCGTCATAAATAGCACCGATCAGACCCGGACCAAGCTCAACGGAAAGTGGAGCACCGGTCGATTCTACTTCTTCGCCGGGACCGAGACCTGATGTTTCTTCATACACCTGAATGGAAGCCTGATCGCCGTGCATTTCGATTATCTCACCGATAAGTCTTTGCTTACTTACACGCACAACGTCAAACATATTTGCATCACGCATACCCTCAGCAATTACCAAGGGTCCTGCGACTTTTGTTATTATTCCGTTTGCCAAATTATTACACCCCTTTTTAGGAGTTTCACTGCCTTCATACAGAGTAAAATACTATATTTCTACCCTGCAAGTCATAATATGACTTTAGCGAAACTATTTTTATTTATTTTATTTCTTTCAATAAGTCTATACAGAGTCAAAAGCTATTAACTCTGCCGGCATAAACTGTTAATATCATTGATTCTTGAAGAGAATATCAGAGCCGACTGCCTGCTCAACAAAAGATGAAAGCCTTTTTATACCTATCCCGTTGTTTCCTCTTGCTCCCGGCAGGGGAATAACAGCGGGCATACTTTGCTCAGAAAGCTTATTTACTTCTTTTTCCGCAGTTTCAAAAAGCTCTTCTGTCATAAAAATAACAGCATACATATCTTTATCAGCCGTATTCTTCAGGATCATTGCTGCCTCAGATGTATCATCACAGACAAGGACATCTATTCCGACTGCAGAAAAACCTTTGACGCTTTCGCTGTCACCGATAAAAGCAATATTCTTAACCATATGTTTCACGCAGCCTTTCTCTGATCTTTTCAGGCGGTGTATTTGTCCGTACACCGTTTGAAATGATACTTACAGTCCTTCTTTCATATTCACAGCCTATATAATAGCCAAACAACGGCTCAGGACCTTCATTCGATAATCTGCACATTTCTTTAGCTATCATCATCAGCTTATTATCTGCAAACCGTTCAAACTCTGACGGCTTTTCCTTATACAGACTTACAGCTGTTTTACAGGAATAATTACTGATTCCCTCAAGATATTTGATAAGGTTATCAGGACCTGACATAATCATTTTCTTTGTTTTGTCCTTATCAAAGCCTTCACATTCACAAAGAGCTATATCAAGATATTCCATTGTCGTCTTAGCTTTTGAAGCTCTGAGTGCAATCTTGATATTTGCATAGAATATAAAAGTATTGAAATATTTTTCGAGAAAAGATGATTTCAGGCTCTTGCTTGCTATGATAACTCTTTCCATAAGTGCCCTGTCAACAGCTGCGTCGCTGAGTCTTGCATCCTTTGTATGTGCAAGCAGCTCATAAGCTTTATCTGCTGCTCCTGCGAGCCATTCCGGGAGCTTATCAAATTTTCTGTTCTCTATAGAGTTCTTCATAATTTCCGGTTCAATGGTATAAGGTCTGATAAGAAAATCGCTGAATTCCTTTTTGAACATTACACCCTTCAATATTGTCTTGAAATTATGGATATCATTCTGAAGATAAAACGGTTCAAAAACAGACATTTCCGGAGCTACGCTTCTGATGTAATCCCACATTTTTGTCTTTGAAAGATCAAGCATCTCCGAAACAGTCTCACCCTCCGGATAACCCTTATCCTTGAGAAAGGTTATTATGTCCGCTTCGTCTTTCATACTCAGAAGCTGCTCTATATCTGCCTTTCCGAGAAGCTGTTTTTCCCTCGCCCTTACTGAGCCTATGGAAAATTCATACGATAATGCCATATAAATTCCCCCTTAATCCTTAAAAAGCTCCGAGCTGATCAAATCCTCCAGCTTTTCTCTTTTTTCCTCAATCAAAGAAGAAATACTCATATTTTCTTCAATATCTCCGTTTTTGAGGATAAATCCTCCGTCAATACTGTCATCAGGTGTATCAGAGAGCTTTGAATTTATTGAATGATCCTCAAGTACCATCTGGAAATTCTTTGGCATACGTTTAAGATCAGACGAATTAAAGTACATGATTCCTTCAGTATAATCAAGTTTTTCAGCAAGTCTGAGGATAAACCTGAAATAATCCTTATCGCTCATGGATAAAATATGTTCATGAAGCTTTACGATAGTTTTTTCTATTTCTTTCCTCTTTATCCGCAGCAAAGCATTGCGTCTTTCAAGCTCTGCTCTGCTTCGGAAAGCCTTCAGAAGGTTTTCTGCCTGAAGCTGGACTCTGTGTTCTCCGCTTCGTTTTATTTCTTCTGCTTTTTTCACGGCATCACCCGTGATTTCAAGATATACCTTTTCAGCGTCATCATTAAGAGCCTTTATCTTCTCGTCACTTTCATTTTTGATGACAGAAAGTATCTTTTCATCGTTGCTCATAATTTCACCGCCTTCTTTATTTCAGTAATTTACCGGAACCTGTTTTTTTATTACATTTTGATACCGGGGATAGATATTACCATAAGAAGAGAAACTATGAAAGCAAGAAGAGCATAGATCTCAACAAGTGTAATTGAAACCATTGCCTTTGAGAAATTGGATTCATCCTTTGCGCACATTGAGATACCGGCAACAGAAGCCTTTCCCTGCGCAAAGCCTGAGATCATACCGCCGAAGCCTATCGCAAGTGAAGCTGCAACATAACCAAGTCCCTGCATAAGTGTGGGAACCTCTCCGCCGAGAACACCGCAGTTAATCATAATAAGAAAGCCTACGATAAAGCCGTAAAGCCCCTGTGTACCGGGAAGAAGAGTGAGGACAAGCATCTTACCGAACATTGATGAATCCTCTGAAAGAACTCCCATAGCGGTCTGAGCAGCACCTCCTACACCCTTTGCCGAGCCGATACCTGAAAGCACCGTTGCTATTGAAGCCGCCAAAATTGCAAATACTATTCCATTCATAATTAATAACCTCCAGATCAGTTTTTATCAGATTTTTTTATCTTGAAATTTTTGCTGTTTACAGAGAACGGTTCAAATTTCTTTCCGCCGCCCTCATAGAATTTACTGAACATCTCGACATACTGGAGTCGCATTGTATGGACATATGAACCGAGAGCGTTCAGTCCGATCGTAATTGCATGACCTGCAATGAATATTACGATCATAAAAATTATACCGATTACATTAGTACCCATCAGCGTCGAAAGCATATTGAATACCTGAGCCATAACGCCTGTTGTAAGTCCGAGAGCGAGCAATCTTGAGTAACTCAGAAGATCGCTTATATAGCTTGTAATATCATAAAGTGAAGCTACACCGCCGATCAGCTTACCGAATATACCCTTTTTTCCTCTGCCCTGTGTAAGTACCAGACCGGCAGCTGAAGCAATGGCGATTATTTCGCCGATCGTGATAAGCACCGGCAGTGTCGCAAGACCTGCTGCAAGGATTGCGAAGCCTATAAGCATCGTCATCCACAAACCCGTATCGAAAAACGCTTCTGCATATTTTTTCTGCCTGATACAGACATAAAATTTACAGCCCATTCCCACAAGTATATGCACAAGTCCCAGTGCAATGGACAAAATCATTATAGTCAGTGCGTCCTTCTGGGTGTCAAGCGTCGGCCACGGCAGCAGCTGAGCCATAGTTATTTCATTGCCTGTGAACATCTTATAAAACACGGCCGGGGCATCTCCGAATATACTTCCGAAAACCAGTCCCCAGAATATGGTTGCCACACCGCAATACTGAAACAGCTTGAGATTATTTCTCATCTGCTTGTCAGGCTTGAATACACATATACCGATTGTTGTTGCAATAACAAGCAATAATCCGTAGCCTGCATCCGAAAACATCATTCCAAAGAAGAAATAAAAGAAAAATGCAAGTATCGGAGTCGGATCTATATCATATTTAGACGGCGGGGAATACATCGTTACAATACTCTCAGCCGGTTCTGCAAACTTATTGTTTTTAAGCTTAACAGGAGCATCATCGCCTGCATCTGTGAATTCCACGATACAGTCCGCTGCTTTAAGACATATTGCTTCAAGCTCTTTTTCGTCCTCCTCAGGAACATAGCCGTAAAGAATAAATGTATTCCTGCTCTGATCCAGCTCAGAGATAACCCTGTACTTGTCAGCACGCAGATTATAATAATCCAGAGTGTCGGAAATTGACATACGGTATTTAGCATATTTCTGGATATTTACTGTAGCTTCGCTTATCTTTTTGACAAGCTCGTTGTCCTTCTTTTCGAGCCTTTTTATCTTTTCACTCGGTATTTTTGACGTAGGATTGAGCGGTCTTGTGAAACCGAGAGTCCTTAAAATATTTTCAGCCTGTTCCCTTTGTGTTTTAGGAACATATATAACAGCACAGGTCAGTACAGAAGATGAAAAGAATATCTCATAATTAAATACAAGATCTTCATCCTGAGCAAGAGCCTCGGAAAGACTGACATCATCAAACATTTTCGGGAATGTACCAATAAATACAGCTGTTGTTGCAGTATCAGAGGTATTAAGAGGAATATCAAGTGATTTCCATGGTTCAAGCTGAGCGAGAAGGGTTTTTAATCTGATCCTCTCAGCTGCTGTATCAGCACGCTGTTTTTCAAGATCTATGATCTTATTGCAGATCCCAACTACCTTGGGAGAAGCTGATGCTATTTTACCGATATCCTCAGGCTCTATCTCTCTTCTGCCTTTGAAGGAAGCAAGAAGACCTTTCTTTTCGGGAACAGTTTTATCCAGAATTTTTAGTGCCTGTTTCATCAGACCGGTATTCCTGTCAAACTGTTGAAGCTGAGCAGCTGTATCGGAACGTGAAAAGCCTTCCTCAGGAAGCTCATTATGCCTGATCTGCACAAGAGAACTGTTCTGAAGATGTTCAAGAATCCTTTTTCGATCTTTTTTCAAAGCAACGATCCTGACGCTCTTCATTTTTAATATAGCCAAATAATATCACCACACTTTTATCTTTGTTATACAGTAATATGGAAACGGCTCAGAAAGCCGTTTTTGTTTATAGATCACAATTATTAATGCTCCTGATTAACATAATTCTCAATTCAGCAGCACTTCAATTGCTTTATCTATAACCTTGCTGCGGTTTTTATCAGCTTTTTCAGAAAGCTTGGTGCATTCTTTTTCTGCTTTCATATTCTCCTTCTGCAATCTTGAATCAATACTTTTGTTGACTGCTGTTTTGTCATCATCAAGCATTTTTTCTACATCCTTTTTTGCATCAGAAATAATTTTTTCTGCATCCGTTTTTGCAGAAAGCTTTCTTTCCTCGGCTTTTTTCTTTGCCTCATTTTCATTATTGCGGCAGGCTTCCTCAGTGTCGAGTATAGCTTTAATAAAATCCTTAGCCAATTTTCGCCCCTCCTTTGACATATATTTTATTCTATTTAAACATATAATACCATAAAAATCAAGTTAATCTGACAAAAACATCTCATTTTGTATGAGTCTTAGACAAATAATATGGATTTTTCACAGAATCATATGCCATAAAAGAATAAACCGGATCGTATTGTATTTTTGCAAGTATTGATTTAATTTAATTCAAAACCCGTGTTACATTTATCTAACACGGGCTGGTGAACTATTTTGTTTTTCCGATATCAGTTCTGAAATGCGCTCCCTCAAATTTTATCTTGTCAACTGCTGCATATGCTTTTTCAAGTGCATCATCAAGAGTTTTTCCGGAAGCTGTGATCCCAAGAACACGACCGCCGTTAGTATAAAACCTTCCGTTTTCATATTTTGTACCTGCATGATAAACGGTTGCACCCTCGACCTGACCGTTTTCATCAAGTCCGGTGATCTCAATTCCCTTCTTATATGCAAGAGGATATCCGCCGGAAGCCATAACTACACAGGCTGTTGCCTCATCTGACCATTTGATATCGAGCTGAGAGAGCTTTTCGTCTATAACAGCTTCAATTATATCGACAAGATCTGTCTTGAGTCTCGGCAGAACAACCTGCGCCTCCGGATCTCCGAATCTTGCATTATATTCGATCACCTTAGGACCATCCGGTGTTATCATAAGTCCGAAATACAGACAACCCTTGAAGGTTCTGTTTTCGCTGTTCATGGCTGCAACAGTAGGCTCAAATATAGTTTTTCTGCAGATCTCAGCGATCTCATCAGTATAATACGGATTAGGACTTATAGTACCCATTCCTCCGGTATTGAGCCCCTCGTCATTATCATATGCTCTTTTATGATCCTTTGATGAAACCATAGGCTTGAGAGCTATACCGTCCGTAAACGCAAGGACAGAAACCTCCGGACCTGTAAGAAATTCCTCAACTACAATATTATTGCCTGAATCACCGAATTTCTTATCCTCCATTATCTCCTTTACAGCTGCCACAGCTTCCTCATGGTCCTTGGCAATTATTACACCCTTTCCCAGTGCAAGACCGTCAGCCTTGATTACAACAGGATATTTACTCTTTTCTTCGATATAAGTAATTGCCTTTGCCGGGTCTGAGAAAACTTCATATTCAGCTGTGGGAATATTGTACTTTTTCATAAGGTTTTTTGAAAAAACCTTGCTGCTTTCAATAATTGCAGCTTCGCCACGGGGACCAAAGGCTCTGATATCATTTGCTGTCAGTGCATCTACCATTCCGTCCGCAAGAGGATCATCAGGCGCAACAAAAACAAGGTCTATTTCGTTTTCTTTTGCAAAATTGACCATTCCCTGTTTATCCATTACGCCGATATTTACACATTCAGCATCACGGGATATTCCTCCGTTACCGGGAGCTGCATATATTTTTTCGACCTTCGGGCTTTCCTTGAGCTTGCGGATAATAGTATGTTCTCTTCCGCCGCCGCCTACTACAAGAATTTTCATCATATTACCTCCGTATCAGTGATGGAAAAGACGGATCCCTGTAAATGCCATTGTCATACCATATTTGTTGCAGGTATCAATAACATTATCATCACGAATCGAACCACCCGGCTGTGCAATGAACTGAACACCGCTGCGCTTTGCTCTTTCGATATTATCTCCGAACGGGAAGAATGCATCCGAGCCAAGCGAAACACCGCTGAATGTACTGAGCCACTGTTTCTTTTCTTCTTTTGTAAAGGGCTCAGGCTTTACAGTAAAGAACTGTTCCCATACGCCGTCAGCGAGTACATCCTCATAATCGTCTGAAATATATACATCAATCGTATTATCTCTGTCGGGACGTCTGATATCATCTCTGAAAGGAAGCTCAAGTACCTTCGGGCACTGGCGGAGATACCAGATATCAGCCTTGTTGCCTGCCAGTCTTGTACAATGGATCCTTGACTGCTGACCTGCGCCTACACCGATAGCCTGTCCATCCTTTGCATAGCAAACTGAATTTGACTGTGTATATTTCAGAGTAATAAGAGCTATTACAAGATCTCTTTTTGCTTCATCAGTAAATTCCTTGTTTTCAGTAACGATATTAGTCAACATTTCTGAATTGATCTTAAGATCGTTTCTGCCCTGTTCAAATGTGATACCGTATACCTGCTTATGCTCAATTGCAACAGGAACATATGAAGGATCTACCTTTACAACATTGTATGTACCTTTACGTTTGGATTTGAGTATCTCAAGTGCCTCTTCTGTATAATCAGGAGCTATGATACCATCTGAAACCTCTCTTTTAAGAAGAAGAGCAGTTTCCTTATCACAGGTATCGGAAAGCGCTACCCAGTCGCCGTATGATGACATTCTGTCCGCACCTCTTGCCTTTGCATAAGCGCTTGCTATAGGCGAAAGCTCAAGATCATCAACAAAATAAATCTTTTTAAGCGTATCAGAAAGCTCTGTTGCAACTGCTGCGCCTGCGGGACTTACGTGCTTGAAGGATGCTGCCGCCGGAAGGCCTGTTGCTGCTTTAAGCTCACTTACAAGCTGCCAGCTGTTGAGGGCGTCAAGAAAATTAATATATCCCGGTCTGCCGTTAAGTACAGTAACAGGAAGCTCTCTGCCATCCTCCATAAAGATTTTTGACGGCTTCTGATTCGGGTTACAGCCGTATTTCAATTCGAGTTCGTTCATTTATAATTGCTCCTTTCAAGAGTATCCGAATTATTATTTATTCTTGTTTACAACCCTGTCCTCAAATTCTCCGGTCGCAAGATCAATAAACCTTGTATAAAGCGAGACCTTGTTATCCTCATTAAGTGCATTCCATACATTGTTTGTAAATGTATCAATATCACCCTTGATATCTACAAGAGTCGGCTCTCCTTCAAATGACGGGATAGGATTTCCATCACATTTATAGGTATGGATAAAATGACCTTCCCCTGCGACAGGCTGGGAATATTCATAGAAGAAACGCAATGCAGACTGTTCTCTTCCCTCATTGCTCTTGAGAATAGACATTTTATATGAAAAATCATTTTCAGCAAATTCAAGTATTCCCGAAATTCTCGGTGTGAAATTAGGCGGATCCGGCTCAAAGGTCCTTGTTCTTAATGCATCCTCAAAGCTTTTTCCTTCAAGAATAAAATCCCTTACAGTATCTGTCTGATCGCCGTTTGTTACAACTGTCTGGTTTTCAAGTGTACGCACAGGTGCATAAATTATAAGTGAAGGATCAACAAGCTGTGAAGGATCGAACGCCTGTGTTTTAAGGTCATTGCCTTCCTTGACAAAAACCCTGTTTCTGCTGTTGTTGCTTCTTCCCATAATAAAATAACCTATAACAGCCTTTTTTCCGTCCTCACTCTTTCCGATGATGATTCCGCGTCCAGGATAGGTTGTGGACGATATTTCTTTTATCATATCTGTCATTTTAGTTCTCCTCCCAGTTATCAGTCTTTTATATATACTATATTATCTTTTACTTCGAGCCTGTCCTCGCAGAAAAGTGCAGCCGCCTGAGGCAATATTTTCCATTCAGCCTGCTCCATAACTCTTTTCTGCAAAGCTTCAGGAGTATCACCATTTTCTACAGCGACAGCCTTCTGGAGAATTATTGGTCCTCCGTCGCATACCTCTGTTACAAAATGTACAGTAGCTCCTGTAAGCTTAACACCTTTTTTTAGAGCCTCCTCATGTACTCTGAGACCATAATAACCCTTTCCGCAGAAACTTGGTATAAGCGCAGGATGTACGTTCATCATTTTATTCGGATACGCCTTTACAACAAGCTCATCAAGAATTGTCATAAAGCCGGCATATATTACAAGATCAGCTTTTTCCTCATCAAGTGCAGAAAGTATTGCCTTACTGTATTCGACCGAATCGGAATATTCTTTTCTTGCAATTACTCTTGTCCTGATATTATGCTTTTCAGCCCTTTCCAATGCATATACACCGGGCTTTGAGGAAATAACGCAGGTTATTTTTCCCTGACTTATAATTCCGCTTTCCTGAGCATCTATCAATGCCTGTAAATTTGTTCCGCCGCCGGAAACAAGGACAACAATATTTTTCATTATCAATTAATCTCCTTCGGGTGACAAATATTATTCGATGATTACGCCTTCATCACTTTCAACAAGCTCACCGAGAATATAAGCCTGCTCGCCTGCTTCATTCAGGGTCTTCACAGCTTTTTCTGCGTCAGCCTTATCAACTACTACTGTCATTCCGACGCCCATATTGAATGTATTGAACATATCACGTTCCGGAATATTGCCGGTCTTTGCGATAAGCTCAAATATCGGAAGCACCTGAACATCACTGCGCTTTATCTTTGCAGAAAGTCCCTCAGGAAGTGAACGTGGAATATTCTCATAGAAGCCTCCGCCTGTAATATGAGAAATTGACTTGACCTTTACACTGTCAAGAAGTTTCATAACAGCCTTGACATAAATTCTTGTGGGAGTGAGAAGTGCTTCTCCGAGAGTTGTACCAAGCTCATCATAATACTTTGAAATACTCTCCTTGGTACTGATGTCAAATACTTTTCTTACCAATGAAAAACCATTTGAATGGACACCGCTGGATTTAATAGCAATCATTACATCTCCTGCATTCTGTGTCTCAGGTCTGAGAATCTTTTCTTTATCAACTACGCCAACAGAAAAACCTGCAAGATCATAGTCATCCTCAGCCATCATTCCGGGATGCTCAGCGGTTTCTCCGCCAACAAGAGCACATTCGCTCTGTACACATCCTTCTGCTACTCCCTTGACAATTTCAGCAACCTTTTCAGGATAGTTTTTTCCGATTGCAATATAATCAAGGAAAAACTGTGGTTTAGCACCGCAGCAGATAATGTCGTTTACACACATTGCAACACAGTCAATACCGATCGTATCATGCTTATCAAGAAGCATGGCAACCTTCAGTTTTGTTCCGACGCCGTCAGTTCCTGATACAAGAACAGGATGATCTATACCGGTCGTATCAATTTCAAACAAGCCGCCGAATCCGCCGATACCTGACAGTACACCTTTTGTCATCGTTTTTGCAACGTGCTCCTTCATCAGCTCAACAGATCTGTAACCTGCTGTTACATCTACACCGGCTGCCTTATAGCTGTCACTAAAGCTTTTCATATTTTAACCTCCAAGCGGTCTGACCGCATTATTGTTTTATTTTATGTGAATACTTATCTGCTCTTGTTGTATCTGTAATATCAACAGGATAATTTCCTGTAAAACAGGCATCACAGAAATCAAGCTTACATTCCTTTGCGACCTCATGCAGGCTTTCAGGGGAAAGGAAGCCCAGACTGTCCGCTCCGATATAACTGCATATTTCATCGTTACTCATCCTCGAGGCAATCAAATCCTCTTTCGGAGTCGTATCACTTGTAAGATAGCATGGATTCATAAACATCGGCGACGCAATCCTCATGTGAACCTCTTTTGCACCCGCAGATTTCAGCAGATCCACGATATGCTTACTTGTCGCGCCCTTCAGGATTGAATCATCTATTACAATGACACGTTTTCCTTCAACATTATGCTTGAGTGCATTAAGCTTGATCCTCATTAAATATTCATTATTTTTCTTTCTGTCATTGAATGCCCTGCCGATATATTTATTTTTTATAAGACCGGTTGCATATCTGATGCCTGATTCCATAGAATATCCGATGGCAGATTCGATACCGCAATCTGGTACACCACAGACAAAATCCGCATCAACAGGATGCTGCTGTGCAAGAAGCTTTCCGGCTCTTTGTCTTGCCTTGGCTACCGATACACCGTCTATAACACTGTCAGGACGTGAAAAATAGACATATTCAAACAAACAAAGAGCAGTTTTTTTGCTTTCTGCAAATTTATAGCTATGTATGCCTTGTTCATCAGCAACAAGCATTTCACCCGGCTCAATATCACGGATAAATTCACCGCCCAGGCTGTCAAACACACATGACTCTGATGTAAATACAAAGCTTTCGCCAATTTTGCCGAGGCAAAGCGGCCGTATACCCATCGGATCACGAACGGCAATAAGCTTGCTCGGAGACATAAGTGCTATCGCATATGCTCCTTTGAGCTTATTTACAGCTTCGATAACTGCATCCTCAATAGTAGCTGAATTTATTCTTGCTCTCGCTATTAGATATGATACTATTTCCGTGTCACCGTTAGACTGAAAAATAGCAGCACCCTGATTAAGCTCATCACGAAGCTCGTGGTAATTTGTCAGGCAGCCGTTCATACATATCGCAAGCTGTCCCTTGATATATCTCATAACCAACGGGGCAAGATTTTCGTGATCTACTGCTTCTCCGGAGGAATATTTGACATGGCCGAGAGCAATATTTCCTGTTCCGAGCCTGTTAAGCTCAAACTCCGGAAGAGCTTCAGGGATCATTCCGTGATCCTTATAATAAACCATATTTCCGCCCTTGTTTATGGCTATTCCGGCACCGATCTGACCTCTGTGCTGTAGAGCGTAAAGCGCAAGATATGTTTCGTCAACTATATTTATATCCTCGTCATTTTTATAAATGCCGAAAACACCACATTCATCATGTAACTCAGACATATAATTCTCCTTTTTCCTACATTGCTTTTACAGTCTCAGATAAGCTCCTGAACCTTGAGCTGGATAGCTTCATCTTTTTTCGCAACGCCGTCTTTCATATTTTCCTTATCCTGTGCAAGCTTTTCAGCAAGGGTTTCATCGGAAAGAGCAAGCATCTGAACTGCAAGTATCGCAGCATTATCAGCTCCATCTATTGCTACCGTAGCAACGGGGATTCCCTTTGGCATCTGCACAGTCGCAAGCAAAGCATCAAGACCGTCAAGAGTTGATGATTTAATCGGAATACCTATTACCGGTATAGTAGTGTGGGCTGCAAGTACGCCGGCAAGATGTGCCGCTTTGCCTGCTGCAGCGATAATAACGCCAAAACCGTTTGCTCTCGCATTGGCAGAAAACTCTGCTGCCTTTTCCGGAGTACGGTGTGCAGACATAATATGCACCTCAAACGGTACTCCATACTGAGCAAGTGTTTTTACAGCACCTGATACTATCGGAAAATCGCTGTCGCTGCCCATTATAACAGCCACTTTTTTTTGTTCAGACATAATTATTCTCTCCTTAGATCAAATCTGAAACATTGATTGCAAATCCAGATACAGATATCAGAATTACAATAAATTATTCCGTATACCATTTTACATTATATAACCAAAAAAAGCAAGGCTAATTTATAAACCGGCGTGCCGGCGGAGTGCCTCCGCTGTCAATTTCGTGGGGGTCGCTGTGCTTACGCTCCGCTCTTGCCCACAAACCAATACTGTCGAAGTCGCGGTTCAGGCTTTCTTCTGTTCAAAATTTTTATGTTGACCGACTTTGGTTTTTTCAATCATTATGCTTTGCCCACTAATATTTTACACTTAGACGTGCCGGCAGCGTGACGCTGGAACCTTGATTTACGGCGTAGTCAGTCTGAAAAAGTTTTACTCGGGCACCGCCAGGCTTTTTGTATCTGAACTGCTGACATTATTTCTGCTTTAAAACTCGCAGAAAAATTTTACCATCTTATTTACCACAGTAAACAAAACTGCTTCCCGACATTCAGCCGGAAAGCAGTTTTTTGTTTTGCTTTACTTAGTGTTACTCTTATCCGGAGCTTCAGGAGCACAAATCATGATTCAGACTTTTCTGCCCTGACCGGAGCTGATTGAGTAATTATTTATCGATCACTGTATCTTCGGAGCATTCTGCTGAAGTGCCTGTCTTGCCTTTGCCCTGAGAGCTTCCTGAGCCTGTACAGGGTCAATATTATCAGGTGACTGCATATTAGGAATATTAACAGACTGCTTTGCTTTAGGAGTATTATCAAGATTTCCATCGACAGCAAGCTCCTTGAGAGATGTTGCGAGACTTGCCATGGACTGGATTTCTGACGGGATAATGATCTTTGTAGCTCTGCCGTCAGCTGCCTTCTCGAAAGCCTCAAGGCTCTTGAGTGCAATTACCTTATCAGTCGGAGCTGCTTCATTCAACATACGCAAGCTGTCCGCATATGCCTTCTGGACTGCGAGGATAGCCTCAGCTTCACCCTGTGCTTCACGTATCTTTGTTTCACGGATAGCATCCGCACGGAGAATAGCTGCTTCCTTATGACCTTCTGCAACAAGAATCTGGCTTGTCTTTTCACCTTCAGCGTCAAGAATCCTTGCACGGCGTTCACGCTCAGCCTTCATCTGCTTCTCCATTGCCACCTGGATTTCACGGGGCGGAAGAATATTTTTAAGCTCAACTCTTTTTACCTTGATACCCCATGGGTCTGTTGCTTCGTCAAGGATCTCACGGATACGAGCATTGATATTGTCACGTGAAGTAAGTGTGCTGTCAAGCTCAAGCTCACCGATAATGTTACGAAGAGTAGTTGCACAAAGTGTTTCAATCGCCATTATGGGGCTTTCAACGCCATAGGTATAAAGTCTCGGGTCAGTTATCTGATAATATACAACTGTATCAATCTTCATTGATACGTTATCTCTTGTGATAACTGACTGAGGCTCAAAATCAACAACCTGCTCTTTAAGTGATACCTTTCTTGCGACTCTGTCCATAAACGGAACCTTTACATGTATACCGTTTCCCCAGATTGCGTAGAAGGTACCAAAGCGTTCGATAACATATGCATTTGACTGCGGTACAACATTAATATTCTTGATGATAATAAGCAATACGATAATTCCGATAATTATTAATGCGATAATTCCAGGATTCATAAAACATACCTCATTTCCTTTACATAAATCAAATCACGGAGACAATAAGCTTGACACCCTCAATGCGTTCTACCTTTACGGAAGCTCCCACATCCGGCATGGGTGAGCCGTCTGTCATTGCTGACCAGTCTGCACCTGCAACCGTGACTCTGAATACCCCTGTTGACTTATCAACTATTTTTGTTACAAGTCCGGTTCTGCCGATATTCATATCAGCGTTTGTAGGTGTGTTTCTGATGTTTTTTGTCAGCTTTCTGGCAAACGGGCGTGTAAGTGCAAGTGTTGCAAAGGTCACGGCGAAAAAGACTATTATCTGTATGTTCTGTTCAACACCGAAGATATCACAGATAAGTGCCGCTATTCCTCCGATTGCCGCCCATATTGTCACAAGCTGAACCTGAGTTGCGATCTCGATAATAACTGCAACCACAATTACTATCAACCAAACTTCCAACATAATTCTACACCTCCTGTTGACGATAATCCGCAAAGTTTATTATCCTTCAAAAGCAAAGTTAACTTTTTGCCTTGATTTCAGCTGAAACATTTTTCCGGCTTATTCCTCTGACCCGATATCTGGCAAAAGGGCAAGATCGTTAAAACTTTGTCGATATTTATCGTACTATGGTAATCATACCATATTCCACAAAAAAAATCAATTATTATCGTTCTTCCCCATCACGAATTTACAAATTGCTAATAATTCGGAAATTATTTTTTAATTATTATCTCAAACTTCCTACGCGATATTATACTTTCAAAATAGTTGGCTAATTATCAGGCGTTTTCTTTCCGCCGCCCGCCTCCGGCGGGCGGCGGAAAGAAAACAACCAAAGTTGTTGAAAGTACGATTAATACTTGGATTGAACAGTAAAATGGTATGGGAAGTTTAAGTTATTATACTAAGCCTTCTGTTAAATAATTAAAAACAAATATTACAAGGGTCAGATTTATCAATGCTTCCTTCTTCTTGCCGCATTCTGTATTGACTGCTTTTTTGCATTTTCCTGTATGCTATCATATTTTTCAAAAGAAATGCCATACTTTTTTTCAGCCTGTGAAGCAGGTCGCTTTTGTTTTTTGCCCTTTGCTTCATCATGCTTTCCGGCTGCCCGGTCATTCTTATTTCTCGGACGAATCAGGCATTTTTTGTCAAAGCCTATAAGATCGGTTCTGTGGGCTATTTCAAGAGCTTCATGGACAAGGTCGTAATTATTCGGATTTTTATACTGTATCAAAGCTCGCTGCATAGCCTTCCTGTGAGGATCATGCTCTACAAAAACAGGCTTCATAGTCCGCGGATCTACTCCGGTATAATACATACAGGTTGAAATTGTAGATGGAGTCGGATAGAAATCCTGTACCTGCTCCGGGCTGAGATGATTATCCCTCAGATATTCTGCAAGCTCGATCGCCTCCCTGAGAGTTGACCCGGGGTGTGATGACATCAGATACGGCACAAGATACTGCGGCTTTCCGAGCTTTTTATTAATTGCAGCATACTTTTTGCAAAAAGCACGATAAACACTGTTTTCTGGCTTTCCGAGTGTTTTCAGTACAGTGTCTGAAATATGCTCGGGAGCAACCTTTAACTGTCCGCTGATATGATGCTCGCACATTTCCCTGAAAAAGGTATCATCCGGGTCTGCCATTATATAATCAAATCTTATTCCTGAGCGGATAAATACCTTTTTGACCCCGGGCAGTGCCCTGAGCCTTCTCAGAAGCTCAAGATAATCCGAGTGATCGACCTCAAGATTCGGACATGGCTTGGGGAAAAGACATTGTCTGTTTGTACAGACACCCCTTTTGAGCTGCTTCTGACAGGCAGGCTTTCTGAAATTGGCTGTCGGACCGCCGACGTCATGTATATAGCCCTTGAAATCAGGATCATTTATCAGTATTTCTGCCTCGTCCAGAATTGATCTGTGACTTCTGACCTGAATGATCCTTCCCTGATGAAATGTAAGCGCGCAGAAATTACATCCTCCATAGCAGCCGCGGTTGCTGATAAGGCTGAATTTCACCTCTTTGATTGCGTCGATACCGCCGTCCTTTTCATAGACAGGGTGATAATTCCTCATATACGGCAACGCATATACATTATCCATTTCTTCCGTTGTAAGCGGCTTTGACATCGGATTCTGCACAACATAAACACCGTTTTGATATGGCTCGACCAGACATTTTCCGGAAAACGCATCGGTATTACAATATTGTATGTAAAAGCTTTTTGCGTAATTCAGCTTATCGGACAGCAGCTGCTCATATGACGGAAGTGTTATATAGTCATACAGATCATCAAGACTTTTGGTTTTATATACTGTTCCCTTTACAAAAGTCAGTTCTTCCACGGGTATGCCGCTGTTCAGTGCATGGGCGATCTCCACAATTGATTTTTCGCCCATGCCGTATGACAGGATGTCCGCCTGTGAGTCAAGAAGGATCGAACGCTTGAGGCAATCATCCCAGTAGTCGTAATGTGCCATTCGTCTGAGACTTGCTTCTATGCCGCCGATAATCATTGGTTTTTTCTTATAAGTTCTTCTTATGAGATTACCATATACTACCGTTGCATGATCGGGACGCTTCCCCATTATTCCGCCGGGAGTAAAGAAATCCTTTGAGCGGCGTTTCTTGGAAACAGAATAATGATTCACCATAGAATCCATGTTTCCTGCCGAAACAAGAAATCCGAGCCTTGGTTCACCGAAAACGTTGATGCTCTCCGGATCCTTCCAGTCAGGCTGAGCAATTATCCCCACACGATAGCCCTCTGCTTCAAGTATACGGCTTATTATGGCAGGACCGAATGAAGGATGATCTACATATGCATCACCGATGACATATGTAAAATCGACCTGATCCCAGCCTCTTTTTTCCATGTCCTTTTTATTGATCGGTAAAAAATCTTTCATAGCTCTCCTTGTCAATATAAAACAATCAGCTGATTGTAAAAGTCGAAAATCATCTGTTCATGCGGATTTTGTATTAAAAAATTTACACTTTTCTCCGCTTTTCAAAGCTTTTCAGGTTTTGGCGGGCGGACGACCTTTCGCTGTTTTACAATCGGCTATATATAAAACAGTTATTATTTCAAAAGCAGCTCTTCCCACTCTTTTTCACGGAAGCCTGTCAGAACCTTATCGTTGCAGACTATTATGGGTCTTTTGACAAGCATACCGTCTGTGGCCAAAAGTCTGAGCATTTCTTCCTCTGTCATTTCTGGAAGCCTGTCTTTCAGCTGCATTTCACGGTAAAGCATTCCGCTTGTATTGAAAAAACGTTTTATGGAAAGTCCGCTTTCCTCCTTCCATTTTTTCAGCTCATCATATGAAGGATTCTGATCCTTTATATGTCTGTCCGTATATTCGATATTATGATCGTCAAGCCATTTTTTCGCCTTCTTACAAGTCGTACATTTCGGATATTCAATAAATAACATTTTTCTCTCTCCTATCGTATACATAATCTTAACCAAAATATTCACCTAACTTAGTAGTTGATGTCAAAGTCATACCCTCACTTCGGAAACTACACCAACAACAATTGAATAGTAATTCCTCAATGCTATTTCAATCTTCTGACCATTGCTTTCCTTTGTGCTGATATAATTGTTCCCGTTAATGACTGAGACAGCAACATATAAAAGTATTAAAATCAATACCGAAGCAGCAGAAATTATAATTGATTTTTCCCCTGATAGTTTTCTTGCAGAGTTATTGTCAGAAGTGATTTCCGAAGCCGGTTCTTCAGCATTTCCGGTTCCGCTGTCTGTTATCTCGTCCCATTCCAGCATATATCAGCATTTTTCACAAAAGTCGATATGCTATGATATTTTTCTTTTACAATTCGGGCAGCTCATTAAGATCAGCTCCTTAATTCAAATTAATCTTTATAGCAAAAAGTTCATCACAGAAATTCCTCAGAACGTTCAATTGCCTGAAGATAGTAATATTCAAAGCTTTTACCACCCAGCACACTAAGTGTTTTCTCAAAGTCTCCGTCAAGGGCAGAAAGCTTATCCGAAATGCTTTTCTGCATCCGGGATACCGTCATTTTTTCAGTATCTATAATACTGCTCCATTCATTATATAATTGCTCGTCTGTCGGCTTTCCATCCTCCCACAGCTCCGGAGAAATTCTGTTCAGCAGTTCGCAAAGCGAATCCTCAAGAGTTTCAAACATACATTGCTGCAATATAAAGTAGCACACAAGATAATTCTTCATATTTCCTCCGTATAAATCTGACACCAACTTTAATATTATTATCTATTATATCATAACAATTATTTTTTTCAACAAAATATGACCTGCCAGATAAAAAATATCTGCCCCGTCAAGCGAAGCAGATATTTCCTTATGTTACTATAAAGATCTCTCAACAAGACCGTATTTCAGCTTGACTCTTTCAAGCTTTTTAATTATCGGGACGGATGCTGTCAGCAGGAAAAATGCTGTCGATGCTGCATGGATAATATCCAGCGGCAGACCTGCTGCATAATAATCCAGTGCTGTTTCTGGCGTAAGGGCGATATGTGACATCACAGCAGCGGCAGGATCCATGATCCCTCCGTAAATAACCAGTGCAGATACAAATCCGAAGGCAGCGAATATCAACCGGCTTTTTGGAAAATGTCTGCCGCCGAGAATAATGCCGGACAAAAACCCTATCAGCCCCATTGCAAACATCTGCCACGGCGTCCACGGTCCCTGACCAAAAATAATATTTGAGCAAAGCATTGAAAGTGAACCTATCAGAAAACCCGATTCTGCGCCGAGAGCTGCACCTGAAATGATAACAATGGCAGTCACCGGCTTGAATTCAGGCAGCATATAAAAAATCAATCTCGAAACAATACACATTGCGCTCATTGAGGCAATGAGCACCATTTCTCTTGTGCGGATATGTCTTTTTTCAAATAACATATAAAACGGAACAAAGCATTCCAGAAGAACAAGCAGCGAAATAAACAGATACTTTGAATCATTAAGAAAGTATATTCCCGAAAAGATCGTAAACGGAATAGCTATCAATATGATAAGAAGCATTATCAAAAGCTGTTTTCGTGAACGGGGTATTTTCTCTATTCTTATAATTTCTTTTTCTTTGTGTTTTTTCAGAGTCTTTTTTCTGTCACTTTTTTTGTCATTCTCTTTGAATATCAGATCAATATCATGGTCATCGAAATCATCCTTATCGTTTTTTTGCTCAGGGCTTAACAAGGACAGATAATCCCCTCTGCTCACACAGTTTTCAATAATACCCTTTGTCAGTCTACGGGTCTGCGTGGTGTAAAATTCATTTCCGCAGAAAAAACCGTGCACCTCTTCTGTTCCGATCAGCTGCCCATCAAACATCATCGCACATCTGTCAGAATACTGTGCACAGAATGACATATCGTGGCTTACCATAACAATACACATACCCCGCTGTGCAAGCTTGCGAAGAATTGTGCCGATCTCATTCTTTGACTTTACGTCCGTGCCCTTTACAGGCTCGTCAAGAAGGATAAGCTGCGGTGATGTCAGCAGTATCTTTGCAAGTGCGGTCTTTTGTTGCTCTCCGCCGGATAAATCATACGGATGTCTTTCGGTGATATTTTCCAATCCGCAGAGCCTCATCACAGCTTTTATCTTCGCTTCAATAAGATCTTCTGAAAAGTCCGTATCGTCAAATACTGCATACAGCTCTTCCTTTATACTTTCACACATAAAAAGAGTCTGGGGATTCTGGGGAAGATAGGCTGCTCTGATATTTTTTTCCTTCATTCCGTTATACAGCACCTTTCCGCTGTAAAGCTTACTGATACCTGCTGACGCACAGAGCATTGTTGTTTTTCCGCTTCCGTTGCTCCCGACAACAGAAATGATCTCGCCTTTGTACGCCTTTAATGATAATCCGTTAAGAATATCCTTTCCGCGTCGTTCATAACGAAAATATCCATCTCTGATCTCAAGCAGAGGCTTTTCGTTTCCGGAGTACATACGGGGCTGCTGTATCGTCAGAGCTGTTTCCTTGTCCCCGAATTTATCGGAAAGACTTTTTCTTCCGTCTGATACCTTAAAGCTTATCTTTTCAGTATTTCCAAGCAATTGCTGTATGTAAGCTGTTTCCGGTATTGCTTCTCTGAGCGGATAATAATCACTAAAAATAAATGATGATGTTTTTTCAGGATCTTTGTCCGATATTATTTTTCCGTTTTCCATTACAATTATCCTGTCACTGTATGAAAACGCATAACAGAGATCATGCTCGCTCATTATAATTGTTGTTCCAAGCTCTTTATTTATTTTCACAAGCAGTTCCATCAATCTTTCTGCCGATAAGGGATCCAGCTGTGCAGTCGGCTCATCCAGTATCAGAACATCAGGCGATGTTATCATAGCACAGGCAATATTAAGTATCTGCTTCTGACCGCCGGAAAGCTCGCTGATCTTTTTATTATACCATTCTGTTATACTGAAAAATGAAGCTGTTTCGGCAGCTCTGCGTTTTATCGAGGAATTATCCTTCCCAAGGTTTTCAAGTCCGAATACAAGCTCATGCCATACCTTATCCGTCACCGACTGATGATCCGGAGACTGCATCACAAATCCGATCTGCTCAGCCTGAAGTCTTTCGTCAGTTTTTTCTAATGGCTTTCCATTAAAAAGGATTTCCCCTGTTTGTTTTCCGTATGGTGTCAGAGAAGTTTTCAGATGACGAAGAAGGGTGCTTTTTCCGCTTCCGGACAAGCCGCATAAGGTTATGAATTCGCCTTCATTCACATTTAATGAAATATCGTCAAGCGATTTTTTCATTGAACCGGGATAGATAAAGCTCAGATCCCTGATCGTAAATATTTCCATTTCTTTGCCTCCATGAGATCTGCCGCCAGCGGTATCAGACATATCAGTGCATATATTGCAAAGACCACATATGACCAGATATTATTTGTTTCAATTTCCAGAACAGGATAATAACTGAAATATATGTACTCAGAAAAATATGCAGCTGCTATTGCTGAATCGATAAGCACAATTAGAATTATCAGCAGTTTTTCAAAAGCTCTGAATTTATAGTTATTATACCCTGTACGTTTTCCTGTTCCGTAGCCTCTGCTTTTCATTGAATCAGCTGTATCAACAGAGTTTTCCAACGACCATTGTATGACAGACGATATAATTCTGATATTTTGCCTGATCCTGAAAAAAACGTTTTTATTTCCTGAACAAAGACATTTCTGTGCGTCCCTTACTCTCCTGTAATGATCCGACAGCTTTGATGAAAAACCAAGCGTAATTGAGATCATCAAAGCCAGTCTGGGAAACAGCCTTCCCAGCAGATATATTATTCTGTCTGATGTCAGAACAGAATTAATACAGAAAAACCAATTGACAGTGCAGGACATTAAAAGTGCCGCCGCAAATCCGAATATAACAGACTCCAGCGTAAGCGGATTTCCGCTCGGAAGATATGCCAGAACTGTCACGCCTGCATGACTGACAAGCGGATTGATAATTATTATCATAACTGATGTTATCAGATCAAGCTTCAGAGCTGACAGAAGCCTTCCCGTACCTGATGAACATATCATATATGCAGATGACAATAAAAACGATGTCACAAGAAAAACAGGGTGCATGATGAGCATAGTTACCGAAATGCAAGATACAAATATAAGCATCTGAAGCAAAGGATGAAATTGTGCAAAACCTGTTTTCATATTAATCCCCCAGATATATATTACCTATGTCCGCTCCGAGATCGCAGCTATACAGGAATTCTATGCTGTCACCCTCACTCAGCTTATAGTCAGAACAGCCTACATTCGGAAATTCATCATTCACCTTATACATCCATCCTGAAACTCCACCGCAGTCATATTCATACAGATTATTGATCCCTCTGATATATGCTCCTCCTGTAACGGGTATCAGGCTGAAATCAAAATGAATGTCATTTTCACTGCAAGCCCTTTTCAAAACATCGAAAACTGATTCACCTTTGTCAAATCCATATTCCGTTTTTTTCAGAACTGTACCGTCAGACGGCAGAACAGAACGCTTTGACCTGCTGAGAGCTTTATTGTTTATTGCTGTACTACATGAAATATACAAGCTGCAGCTGTATTCATAGTTCCTGATAACTGATTTTTCTTGTTTCTCAGGCTCTGTTTTTTTCGTTTCTTTTTTCTCTGTTTCTTTTTCCGGTGCTTCACTTTTTGTTTCCTGTCCGGATATTTCTGTTATACGGCTGTTTTCTGTTTTTTTCTCTTTTTTACTTTCCTGTGATACTTCTTTTTCTGAATTGGCTTTTACTGTTTTCTGACTCTTTTTTATTTCTGTACTGCTTTCAGTTTTTGAATTATTTATAAAAGATTGAGAAACACTGATTTCTTCTGATGCGGTACTTACCGAGGTATTCTCATGGACCGGTATTTCTGTTGAAACGTCAGAGGATGGAACATTTACGCTTGCTTCCCGGGAGTTCATGCTTACAGCTTCTGAATTCAGCAAAGATGTTCGGGAAGTTATATCTGACAGCTCAGAAGCTTCATGGCTTTCAGGACTAATTGAACTCGATTCAGGTTCAGAAACCTTGCTTTCAATTTCTTCAGTCTGATGTGAGATTTGTTTTTCTGATTTTCCGGAAGGCTCAGCGGTTTCTGAGCTGTCAGATGATGATTCATCTGACACAGAGCTTTCAGCTGGCAGTACCTGTTCCGGCTGAATATTCCGTCCGCCAAAAAAGAATGCAGCTACAAGAACTGAAACAATCACTATTCCTGTTATTATTTTTTTCCTGATATTTTGTGATTTTTCCATAATTAACGCCCCGGATATTTTTTATCTGGTATTAGTATAAGGCTGTCTTGGATTCCAGGACAGCCTTAATTGATTTAGCTTTAGTCTTTATTTCTATCCTTTTTCAAAGCAACCGCAACCAAAGCTGACATAGCAATTATTATCATAAAAGCTATAACTCTGCCTGAACTGTTGTCTGAGGTAGCAACAGTGCCGTCTGAAGAATTCACGCTGCTTTCAGAAACGTTATCTGCTGTGTCTGCTGTTTCTGCCGGAGAGCTGCTTTCAGAATTTTCTATTATTCCGCTTACTTCGCCGGTCTCTTCCTTATCATCAGTAATTACGGAAGCTTCAGGCTGTTCAGAAATTTCAGCAGCTGAATTTTCCGGTTCATCCGGGCTTTCAGTCTGATTACTCTCTGAAATAATATCTGACATATCATAAAGTATTGTCATACCGTTACTGAATCTGTAATATGCACACAGTGCATAGAATGCCTGTGCGGTAGAGTATTTATTTGCTTCTGCCCCGGCAGTATGAGAAAAAGTTCCTTCGCCGGTATTATAGAAGCTTTTGAGTCCTGCAAGTGCGCTGACGCCGTTTTTGATAAATCTTTCGTCCTTATCCGCATCGATTCCGACAGATGAAAGTGCGGTTACTACCTGTGCTGTACTTTCGCAGTTTTCTGAACCATATGAAGAATATGTACCGTTTTCATTCTGGACCTCTGAAAGCAGAGAAATTGCCTTATCGACAGCTTCTGTTATTTTTTCGTCAGTTTTATTATTATAATAGGGTGCGAGTGATTGTATGACCATTCCTGTCATATCAGGATCATATTCATCTCCATAGAATGTCCAGCCTCCGTCATCAAGCTGTGAGGAAAGAATATAATCAACCAGCTTTTCAGCTGATGCCTGTCTGTCTTTTTCTCTCGGTACAGCATTAAGCGCTATCAAAGCATATACTGCGCCGTTTATTCCCTGCTTTTGTGCAAAATCAGGATCAGAGTATGTATCTGTATATTCATCATCATAAAAACCGGAATAGTCAGGTCCGAAGGAATCAGCTACAATTGAGTATTTTGCATAATCAGTAGCATTTACAGGAGGATTGTCAGAAATATATGCGTTGAGCTTTTCCATATATTCATCCTTTTCATCCTTATCAAGTGAATCCAGTCTTGAAAGAGTCATCAGCTCCCATTCATAGCCGGGTACAAGATAATCGTTGCTTTTGATCTGTTCCGTAACTTCCTCGATAATAAGATCGGTACTCACAGAAGCTGAAATATCCTCACTGCTCTGTGAAATGCTTTCCTCTGAGCTTTCAGCAGGAACGCTTTCCTCAGGCTGCTCGTCTGAGTGCTCAGCTTCCTGTGCTGAAACATTGACAGTATAAACAGTCTCGCTGACTCCATCAGGCATCCATGAATGCCAGGACGCATGACCAACGCCTATGTAAAGCTTATCACCGTCAGATACAGAAATATCCTCGGTACGCTTGTAATCATTATCCTCATCCGGAGTATAATCATCCTTATAGATCTTGTATCTGTAATTCTTATTTTCAGCAACGGGCGTCAGTTTTACACTCTGAACGCCTTCTGGAAGAGTAAGACTATATGTTGAATCATCAACAGATTCTATATCTCCTGAGTCAGCTTCAAGGCTTTTAAGCTTTGTACTGGTATTGTTGAAGTCAGAACCAAGATCGACTCCCCAATCCATGGAATATGAGAAAAACAATTCATCACCGTTTTCAAGTGTTCCGTCCGATTCCTTGAATGCGGTAATACCGCCGTTGCCGTACCAATCATCAAAACCGATCATCCAGCCGCCCATGCCTTCGGCTGAAACACCGTTTATTTCTGTAATATAGCCTGTATCCGCACCGGTCTGAGTAAAGCCTTCCTCTGACATAAGCTCCTTGAAAAGAGTAACAGCGGTAGAATCCTTTTTCAGCTCAACCCATTTGTCAACAAGAGTACCTGTCCATGCAGCATTGTCGCCGGTAAATGTATTGTTTTCAACAACTATCCTTATCTTCTCTGTACCATTGTCAGCATACACCGCAAACGGCAAAGCTGAGGTTACCACTGCTGCTGTCAATACGCATGACATAACCTTAATTCTTTTCTTCATCGTTTATCCTCCTATCAGTTGCTGAAAGATCTTTATTAATGACTTTATTTCTTTGCTTTCTCAGCTTTTTGCTTCTTTCCCTTTTTATTCTGCTCTTTTCAGCCGATGATATCTCAGGTGCCTTTTTCAGACCTGCAGCCTCAAGTGCCCTTGGCCATGGTCCGAGCTTCTGCTTGATAAAGCATACCTCAGAATCCGTAAAGTCACCTTTCTTAGGAATTCTATCCAGCATTTCAGCCTTTTTTCTTAACAGAGAAACAGCAATTTCAGTTTTTGACAAGCTATCCATAAAATCACCAAATAAAAAAGCTTTCTTTAAATTTATAATAAAGAAAGCACAACTGAACGGACAACAAAACAAAGCCCTGACGATATAATAATTTCGCCACGGATAGTTTTTCCGATCGGCTGCACTTCTTCATCGTCCAAGCTTGCATTACCATTACGGAGGAAGTATTCTGACTTATGGCTTTCTGCCAATCACAGTAATGACGGTTGTTCCGGATTTGCACCGGATTCCCAATTACCTACTCGGAATTATCCTTTCGCACCTCTGTAAAAATAATTATTCTTTTATATTCAAACTATAACAGATTTTCACTCCCTTGTCAACCCGCCGGCGGCGGCTCACGTCAATCTAATTCAGACATCAAAATGATACAAAGTTTAATAAGATGTCATTCTGAGCGTTAAGCGAAGAATCTTGAAGTGACTTATGCACACTTTGTCATGCCTGTCAGGTGTAATTGATTAGAAAAACCGCACTTTAAGACCCTTCGGCAAGTTCAAGTAGGAACGCTGATTTTGAAAAGTAACAAAATAATTTCCAAATTAGATTGACGTAGGCGGCGGCTCTCCGCCTTATGTTTTTATTGCGGTTTTTTTATTTTGCTGTTATAATATAGCTGAATAATTTGCAGACCACGTCTTCAAGAAATATTTACTGCAAATTCAACCGGAAAAGATCATTTACCGCCTTGAATGGTGAATGTTGGTTAAAATTTTTCCGGAAGTTCTGAAGAAACAATAATAAAAAAACTGAATCAAGCTGAAATTCATTTGATCTTAGAAAAGGAGCATTGAAATGGGAACATTCAATAACATAGAAGAAGCAAAAAAACATTTTGAAGGTGATAAATATGCAGTAATGACAGGTGTTGAATTAGAGGAGCTGACTGATGAATATTCGTTGGCAAGCCTTACACTCAGTGATATTCATATGAATGCAAATGGCGTAATAATGGGCGGTGCTATTTTTACATTAGCAGATTTTGCTTTTGGAACACTTTCCAATAATATTCATAAGCCTACAGTATCTCAGCAGGTAAGTATAAATTTTCTTGGCGCTCCAAAAGGTAAAAAATTATTCGCTAAAGCAGTTTGCAAAAAAAACGGAAGCAGGACAATAGTAATTAATATTGACATTACAGATAACACGGGAAGAGCTGTTGCTCAGTTTATTGGCACCGGATTCAAATTATAAAAATATTATTTCTGATGCAGATACAAGAATTACAAATTATGATCTGATTTAATATTTTCAAAGAGAAAAATTATTGCAATGCCTCCAATCCTTAACGGGTCTGAGGCATTTATATTTGTTTTGTCAATAAAAAGCACTCAACTGTATGCGTATGCCCTCATTTCTGTTCTTTTCTGAATATTCCAAATTATTCTTAAGAGATCAACCACGCAAAACCCTTTGCTGTCCTGATATCAGGCTGTGAAAAATGATTTCCCGGATTCCATTCAAGAACACTATCATTTTCAAGCCTTTCATACTGCATCTGTATTCTTTCACCCACAGCTGCCATCAGCTTATTTCTGGTCTTTGACTCCTTGTCACCAAGACTAAGATATGTTTTTTCAGCTTTTATCGTATGTGACAGAATATAATTATCCCATTTCTCAAACCAGACTGAAGGAGATACTGCTGCTATTCCTCTGAAAATATTCGTCTGATAACTCGCCCACAGAGAGAAAAGTCCGGCAAGCGAATATCCTCCAAGATAATATCCGGATATTCCTTCACATGAGTCATTGATATATGGAATCAGATTATCACAAAGAAAAGACAAGGTTTCAGCCGCACCGCTGCCAAAGCTTTCCTTCCCGAATACAGGAGCCGCTTCCCACGGAGAAAGCTCCTTATTCCAGTCCCCGACCAGAAAAGCTGCCAGCAAAAACGGTTCATTATCTGTCATTCGTATTATCTCTTGTATTTCTGTTTCAAGCATTTCCAGATCATGCTCGTCCACAGGCTGAAGGATGCATTTCTTTGCCTGACCGTTCTGAAACAAGAAACATCTTTTGTCAGCTACTATTATTTCTGATAACATGATATCACATCCTCAACAAAAAAGATTTTTGACTTCATACAGACTGTCCACTGTCCAATCAGGAGCTTCTTCATCTGAGCGGATGCATGATAAGCCGCCAAAGCCCTGCCTTATCCATACGGTTTTCATGCCTGCCTTCTTAGCCGGAAAAATATCATTATCAATCCTGTCTCCCACCATTACTGCTTCTTCCGCTTTGCATTCAGCTTTACTCAGTGCGATTTCAAATATTCGCAGATCAGGTTTTGCAATGCCCTCCTCGGCGGAAGAAACTATCAGGTCAATATATCTGAGTAAGCCTGCCCTTTTCAGGCGTTCTTTACAGCCGGGAAACTGATTGGCAATAATACCGATAGAATAATTTTCACTCAGACTTTTTAAGCATTCCTCTGCATCCTCATAAACAAATTCATCATCACTGTTCCACGGAGCCATAGCCAGTCCGTATACTTCAAGCGCCTTATGATAACAATTCTGATCGTACTTTGAAATACTGACCATTTTATTGTAAAAAACATCAAAGCTGACATTCGTACCTGCTACCGTTTTTTCTATTCTATTTCTATAAGCTTTACTCTCATCAATAAGCGTTGAGCCTATGTCAAAGAAGATCCATTGAATATTATCTCTGACCATGCGTTTGACCTTTCCTGATAAACGGATATTCTACTCTGCCATCAAGCAGCCTTGCATAAGCTGACACCTTTCGGAAGGTATTTCCCATCATTTCGTGCTCACGGTAGCCACGTATCGCATCCATATCAAATTCAGCATATAACAAGCCTTCCGTTTCTGCATCAGCAAGAAGCAGGGTGTTGTCAATACATTTTCCGTTACTATCCCAGCAAATCGGACTGAATGCACAGGAATTTCCTGCATTAGCTCCATTCGGGTTTGCCATTGCAACACCGCACATATTTTCATACGCTCTTGTGGAAAGTGCCTGTAAACGAGGACGCATACTGCCACAGTCATTCGGTACAAGTATGATCTCAGCTCCGCCAAGCATCAATAATCTTGCACTTTCCGGATATTCACGGTCATAGCAGATCATTACTCCGATCTTTACTCCGTTAAAATCACACACAGGAAATGAAGTTCCTGATTCCAGCACTTTTTCATCAGCAAAATCACAGGTATGAACCTTTGAATATTTCATCAGTATTTTACCTGTTTTTCCAATCACAAATGCTGAGTTCTGTGGGCTTTTTTTGCCTTTTGTAAGTGCAGTTGCCACGAGTCCTATCCCAAGCTCCTTTGCTTTATTACATAAAGGCTGAATATCTGTTTCCGTCAATGCTTCCCCGTTACTGATCGTCAGATCATAGCCGGTTATAAAGCATTCGGGCAGAAGAAGAATATCCGCATTATTCCTTCCGGCTTCGGTCATTTTTTCGATTATTATTTTAATATTTTTGTCATACGCCCTGTCAGCAGAACGCATCTGTAATACTGCTGTTTTAAACCTCATTTTGTTTTCCTCATTATTTCATAAATCATCTTTGATAAGTCTCATATCTGATTTCAGATGTCAGGAAAAAATATTTGCTCCGTTTTTCAGTCTTTTCAGCCCATCCATGAGCAGCTCCTCCGGGCAGGCAGCATTCATCCTGAGAAAGCTGCTTCCACCCTTGCCGTATAAGCTTCCTGCCATGACATAAAGTCCGGTGTTTTTTCTTATCTGTGCCGCAAGCACTTTGCTGTCTGTTTTTAACGCAGTACAATCAAGCCACAAAAGATAGGTAGCGTCTCCCCAGACAAGCTTTATCTGAGGGAGCTCCTCTTCAAGATAATCTCTGACTGTCAGCTTGTTCCTGTAAAGATACTCATTCAGTTCCTCAAGCCATTTTCTTCCTTTTGTAAATGCTGATATTGCTGCCGCAACCGCAAAGGAATTCGGCATTGATATTTCATTCCTTTCGCTTCGTTGGAAACATAATCGTAGTATTTTTGCTTATATTTTTTGCATTTTATTATTCATATTATTTGATTTTTCTTCTTATATTCCTGGCTTTTGAATTTTTTAGAACCAAAATAGAACCACGTACAAAACTTGAAATAACAATTCTTACTTTATACAATCCAACACTTCTTGAACTTTCTCTCGATACTCTTGATTATAATCAAGCCACATTTCCGTGTGTTCACTATCAGGTACTGTCCAAATCATTTTCATTTCATCATTATGTATTGAATCATATATTTCTTGCCCCATAAACTGCGGTGTTAATGTATCTGCTTCACTGTTTATTACCAAAACCGGAATTTCAATATCTGCAATTTTGTTACACACATTTGCATCCTCATAACTAAATCCCAATTCCATTTTATTGATAATGTTGCCGCAGAATGTCATGTATGATATAGGCAATCCAATGTCCATCTTTCTCATTTCTTCTTCTACCATCCATTTCATATCACTAACCGGACAATCTAGAATGAGGAAATCCACTTTGTTTTCAACATCCTTATCTCCCATTGCCAATCCCGCTGTTGCTCCACCAAAAGAAGTTCCCCATATTCCTATCGCTTGTTCTGGTGCATAGCTATAAACATAATCAATGTAATCTATTAAATCATATTTTTCCCAGAACCCAAATGTAGTATATTGGGCAGTATTTTCGTTGCTACTTCTCTGGTCATACGTCAAAACATTATATCCTTTCTGTAAAAACATTTCTGCCAAAGGATAATTGGTATAGCGATTTCCGCCAAGACCATGCACCAGAATAACCGTCGGGTTGTCTTTATTTCCTTCTTCGCCAAGTGTATATATGTAATCTGCTGGTATCATATGACCATCAAAAGTTGAAGTGATTTCAATTTTTTCTATGGTATAGGTACTGCAGAAAACATCATAATCCATATTGTACCTTTCCCAAAAACTATCTTCCACTTTTGATGTATCTTCACAAGTAACTAATTGAGTAGAACCCATGAACACTTGCGTCCCTATAAAATATGACATTCCCAAAAACAATAATAGAACAACTATAAATATAACCAATAAAATTTTTGTACGCTTCTTCATCTTTTTTCTCCCTGTAAATCAATTTTTAATATAATATCAATAATTGCATTACCATCCACAGCGATGGACGAACGTACTCTGCTTCTGATGTCCTTATCCGGTATATAAAGTGCCGAGGTCTGAAGTCCTGCAAGATTAAAGGCTTTCGTCGGAGCAATACAGGTTATGCTGTTATTCCTGTTTATCTCTGACACAGCTGCAAAGGGATTGTACTGCTTACCGGGAGTGATAATATCGCAGTGTATTTCGTCTGAAACAACAATAACATTATACTTGCTGCACAGCTGTCCTATTCTCTGTAAATCAGAAACGGTCCATATCGTACCGGTGGGATTCTGTGGATTACATACGATCATCATTGTTGCTGACTGCTCCCTGAGAGCATTTTCAAGTCTTTCAAAATCAATATGATAGCCGCTTCCGTTATAAATCATTTCAACCTCAAGTACCTGCCTGTCATTATCCTTGATACAGTTATAGAAATGATTATAATTCGGAGTAAGCAGAACTATTTTGTCACCGGGCACTGTAAGATGACGGATAAGAGAAGATATCGCCGGAACAACACCGGAGCAGAACATCAGGTGGTCTCTGCTCATATCCATTCCATGATATTTCTTCCACCAATTAATATAAGCGTCAAACCACTCATCACAAAGCTTGCTGTATCCGAAAACCGGGTGTCTGAGTCTGTCAGAGAAAGCGTCTACTATCTCCGGTGCTGCCGGAAAATCCATATCTGCCACCCACATAGGCAGTTCACTGTCCCTGATATCCCATTTGACTGAGTCTGTATTTCTCCGGTCAGTTATTTTATCAAAATCGTACATTGTTTATCCTCCGCTTTACTTTTCTATATATTATGGGAAATACTGAATAAATTCATTTCCGATAAAATACTAAGGAGACACTGATTAAATCCATTGTCTGTATTGCGTCAGCATTTTATATACAAAATGACGGAAAAATGGCAAGCATGACAGGTGCTTTGCCGTAAGACGTGATTTATTCAGTGATTCCATAATTATTATTTTACTACCTGAATACTGTTTTCTTATTATATAAAAAAATCAAACCAATAATAAAACTCACACCAAATTTATTATAACATATTTTTTCCTGAATAACTATTTTTAAAAAAATATAAAAATAGCTTAACCCGAATTAATTATGAATATTCTTTTTTTAATTCAAAAATAAGAATAACATCTCGTTGACACTGATATTATTTGTGATATAATAAGAATATCAGAATAAAATGAATTACCTGAAATCATGTCAGAGTATAATAATATTGTATGGAGGAAAAAATGATATCTAAGAAATCAATTATATGTACTGCAATTGCCGCAGCACTTTTTTGTACCGCTGTTCTTTCCGGTTGCGGTGAAAATAATGAGGAAAGCAGCAAAGAATCAAGCAATGCTCAGTCTTCCGTTTCTGAAAAGAAAGAAGCTCAGACAACAAAAAAAGAAGCATCCGCACCTCAGCCATCTGAAGCAGAAGAAGATGATGACGAAACAGGACCTATCCCCGAAATATCAGATCCGACTCCCGACAGTGAAGGTGAATATGGTGACGGCGGCATATTTATATATAACAATGTCGCTTATGAACTTTTTTTCGGCGGAGAGGAAGCTGCAAAGGACTATGCTGAGACGATCTCATATGTCAAAAAACAGCTCGGCGATAAATACACTGTTTACAATGTGGTTGTACCTACTCATTCAGGAGTCGATCTCCCCGATAAATTCAAAGATCTGTGCAATCCGCAGGATACATATCTTGATACTATCGTAAAGTCATATAGTGCTGATGTCAAGGGTGTGAATGCATTCAATAAAATCGTTCATCACAGAAATGAATATCTTTATTTCAATTCCGATCATCACTGGACTGCACTCGGCGCTTATTATGCATACAGAGCATTTGCTAAGGAGGCAGGTATCACACCGGTAGATCTGAAATCATTAAAATCTGATAAAATAGAGGGTTATACAGGATCATTTGCTTATTTCTCTGGTCGTGACGACCTGAAGGTGGATACCGTTACTTATTATTATCCAGATTATGAAGTAGATTGTACAAGGTACGATGAAAACGGTGAAAACCCCGAGGATTATGCTCTTCTTCATACATATGCCAGCGGCAGTAATTCCTATGGTGTATTCCTTGGCGGAGATGTTCCTGTAATGGTCACAAAGAATAAAAACGGAAACGGTAAAAAAATTGCAGTTCTCAAGGAATCATACGGAAATGCTTTTTCACCCTTTATTGCGTATTCCTACAGCGAAGCTCATCTGATAGATTTCAGATATGCCGAAATAGATCTTAAATCATATCTTGAGAAAAACGGGATAACGGATGTTATTATCATTAATAATTCAATGGCATCAGCTACGCCTGACAGACTTGATGAGCTTCAAAAAATTGCCGGCGGCACAATATCATCAGACGAAAACAATGCTGAAAACAATACAGATACAACCGATAACGACAGCAATGCTGCTACAGATAACACTGATAATGCAGATGATGATACAGATGACGTAGTTTTCTACGATGATACCGTCGATGATGATATTGTCAATGACGATACAGACGAACAGATTTACGATGATGAAGAAAATGTTGAGGACGATGATTATACCGGAGATGATGATTATACCGGGGACTATGAAGAATAACTAAATATTGAACAGGGCATCAGCAAGCTTAATCTGATGCCCTGTTTTTATTTTATAATTAATCAGAATTCAGATACCGTGTACGCTTTCTGCAATAGACCTGACATATTCTGTGACAGGCTTGACACAGTCTTTTCCATACTGACCTATTATCCTTACAATGGCACTTCCGATGATGATACCATCTGAGGTTTTGCACAGCTCCCTTGCCTGTTCCGGCGTCGAAATACCAAAGCCTATTGCACATGGTATGTCAGAAACGGATTTAGCCGCTTTGATAATACCGGATATATCTGTTTCGATCTTTTCACGAACTCCGGTAACTCCCAGTGAAGATACAATATAAAGGAATCCTCTTGATGCCTTTGCTATTTTATAGACTCTGTCCTCGGAAGTAGGTGCAACCAATGCAATGAGATCAATATTGTGCTTTTCGCAGAAGGGTGCAAGCTCTTCCCTCTCTTCATACGGAACGTCAGGTACGATAAGTCCGTCTATACCGATCTCCTCACATTTTGCCATGAATTTCTCTGTGCCGTATCCGAAAACAGAATTGCAATATGTAAGAAATACAAGAGGAATGTTCACTTTTGTTCTGACCCTTGCAACCATATCAAATATTTTCTCTGTTGTTGTACCTGCTTTGAGTGCTCTCAGATCAGCCTCCTGGATCACCGGACCCTCTGCTACCGGATCTGAAAAGGGTATTCCTATCTCGATAAGATCCACACCGTTTTTCTCCATCTCAATTATAAGCTTTTCTGTTGTCTCAAGATCCGGGTCGCCTGCTGAAAGATATGCTATAAATGCCTTTTTGTTTTCAAATGCTTCTTTAATTTTAGTCATGGATATCAACCCCCCTGTATCTTGCTATTGCAGCAACATCCTTATCGCCTCTGCCGGAAATATTTATAACCATTATCTGATCCTTATCCATTGTCGGAGCAAGCTTGAGAGCATGGGCAATAGCATGAGAGCTTTCAATTGCAGGAATGATTCCCTCTGTTCTTGAAAGATATTCAAATGCGTTTACAGCCTCTTCATCTGTTATCGCAACATATTCAGCTCTTCCTTCATCCTTGAGGGCTGAATGCTCAGGACCGATTCCCGGATAATCAAGTCCTGCTGAAATAGAATATACAGGTGCGATCTGTCCGAATTCATTCTGACAGAAATAGGACTTCATACCGTGGAATATACCGACTCTTCCGTTAGCCATTGTTGCTGCATTTTCCGGTCTGTCAACGCCGAGACCCGCTGCTTCACAGCCGATAAGCCTTACGCTCTTATCCTCAATGAAATGATAGAAAGCACCGATAGCATTACTTCCTCCGCCTACACAGGCAAGAACAGCATCAGGCAGTCTGCCTTCCTTTTCCATAATCTGAGCCTTTATCTCACGGCTTATTATTGCCTGAAAATCCCTTACCATTGTCGGAAAAGGATGCGGACCCATTACAGAGCCTATTACATAGTGAGTATCATCAATTCTTGATACCCATTCACGGAAGGTCTCATTGACTGCATCCTTGAGTGTCTGTGTTCCGCTTGTAACAGGATGCACCTTTGCGCCGAGAAGCTCCATTCTGTATACATTAAGAGCCTGACGCTCTGTATCTGTCTTGCCCATGAAAATTTCACATTCCATTCCGAGCAAAGCTGCGACCGTTGCTGTTGCAACACCGTGCTGACCGGCACCTGTTTCAGCGATAAGTCTTGTTTTGCCCATCTTTTTTGCAAGCAAAGCCTGACCCAGTGCATTATTGATCTTATGAGAGCCTGTATGATTAAGATCCTCTCTTTTAAGATATATCTTAGCACCGCCAAGATCCTTAGTCATTTTCTCTGCATAGTAAAGCAGGGATGGTCTGCCGGCATATTCGTTATAAAGTGCAGTAAGCTCTTTATTGAATTGTTCATCATTCTTATAGAATTCATATTCCTTCTCAAGATCATTAACCGCATTCATAAGCGTCTCTGGAATATACTGACCGCCGTGTATTCCGAATCTTCCTTTTGACATCTCAGTCACCTCTTACCTTTCTGACTATATTAATAATTTTATTGATATCCTTCTTTCCGTCTGTTTCAGCTCCGCTGCTGATATCAAGCGCATATGCTCCGCAGCTTAACGCTTCGCCGATGTTTCCTTCATTCAGACCGCCTGCAAGGAAAAACAGTTTATCAAGCTCCGGGATCATACTCCAGTCAAATGACTCACCCGTGCCTCCGATAATCCCTTTTTTATAAGTATCAAGCAGAAGATAATCAGCAGAAAGTGTCTGTGCAGACAGAATATCCTCTTTTGTCCTGACACTGACAGCCTTGATTACCGGCAGATCAACTCTGCTTTTCAGCTTTCTGATATATTCTTCATCCTCACTGCCGTGAAGCTGCACAATGTCTATTATACCATTATTGCTGATTTTTTCAATCTCTTTTATATCATTATCAAGAAAAACACCGACCGCTTTGATATTTTTGTTCAGACGTTCCTTCAGAGAAAGCGCTGACCGTGAAGTCACGGTACGTTTTCTTCCTTCGACAAAGACAAAACCAATATAATCCGGCATAGCAATATTAACTGCCTCTATATCTTCAATTCTTGTAAGTCCGCAGATCTTTATTTTTGTCATGTCATTTCTCCGATCATTTTTCTGTGCCGGAGCGCAGTTTTTCAAGCATTGCTTTTTTATCAGCTGCACGCATCAGCGTTTCACCTATCAACACTGCATTAACACCTGCATTTCTCAGCATATCAATATCCCCGGCTGACTTTATTCCGCTTTCGGCTACAAAAATTATATTTTCAGGAACAAGTCTGCGAAGCCTGATGCAATTATTTATATCTACCGTAAAATCCTTGAGATTACGGTTATTAACACCGATTATTCTTGCGCCTGCTTCAAGTGCAGATCTTACTTCCTCCTCATCATGGGCTTCTACCAATGCTGAAAGCCCCAGAGTATCGCATATACCAATATATTTTCTTATTGTTTCAGTGTCAAGCAATGCACAGATCAGCAGAACAGCGGATGCACCCATCAATGCAGCCTCATATATCATATACTCATCAACAGTAAAATCCTTTCTTATTATCGGAAGGCTTACGGTTTTGCTTATCTCGCGTACATAGTCGTCGCTGCCTTTGAAATAGTAAGGCTCTGTAAGTACCGAGATGCAGGCTGCTCCTGCTTTTTCATATTCCCTTGCAATTTCAAGATATGGAAAATCAGGTGCGATAAGCCCCTTAGAAGGTGATGCTTTTTTCACTTCACAGATAAATGATATATCATCTTTTTTCAAAGCTTTTTCAAACTCAAAACCCTTTACCGGCAGCGCAGAAGCTTCCGCTTTTATCTGCTCAGGGGATATGTTCTTCTTGGACTGCTCAACACGCTTTTCCGCAAGCTGAGCAAGCTCGTCAAGTATCGTCATCTTATTCCTCCGTCTTGTTGCTGATCCCGATAAGCTTTTCAAGTGCTGCCATAGCTTTGCCGCTGTCTATCAGTTCAGCTGCAAGCTTTATACCGTCCTGCATACTGTCGGCTTTTCCTCCGATATACAGTGATGCGCCTGCATTCATAAGTACCGCATCTCTCTTTGGTCCCTTTTCACCGGAAAGAACCGCTTTAAGTATTTCTGCGTTTTCCTGAGGTGAACCGCCTTTAAGATCATCCTTTGAGCATCTTTCAAGTCCGAACTGTTCCGGTGCTATTGTATACATCTTATACCAGCCGTCCTTTATCTCACATACGGTTGTAGGTGCGCTGAGCGATATTTCGTCAAGCTTGTCCTGACCGTAAACTACCATGCCTCTCCTGATACCGAGATTGATAAGTACCTGTGCAAGCGGAAGTACAAGATATTCGTCATAAACACCTAAAAGCTGCATCGAAGGCTTACCGGGATTTGTAAGAGGACCGAGGATATTGAATACTGTCCTGAAGCCAAGCTCACGTCTTATCGCTCCAACATATTTCATAGAGGTATGATATTTCTGTGCAAAGAAGAAACACATACCTGCTTCATTCAGAAGCTCAATGCATTTTTCAGGGCTTTGCTGTATATTGACTCCGAGTGCTTCAAGACAATCAGCTGTTCCGCATTTTGACGAAGCAGCTCTGTTTCCGTGCTTTGCAACCTTCATACCGCCTGCTGCGGCTACAAGTGCAGAAGTCGTTGAAATATTAAAGCTGCCTGCATTATCTCCGCCTGTACCTACTATCTCAAATACATCCATGCCTGTTTCAACTATGGTTGCGTGATCTCTCATTGCTGCTGCACAGCCTGCGATCTCATCGGTTGTCTCTGCCTTTGCGCTTTTTGTAGAAAGTGCTGACAAAAAAGCCGCATTCTGAGTCGGGGTTGATTCTCCGCTCATTATTTCGTTCATTACTGCATAAGCCTCATCATAGCTAAGATCCTGCTTATTGACTATTTTTTCGATTGCTTCCTTAATCATTGTGATCTTCCTTTCTTTGATTAATGTTTTATTGCAATAAAGTTCTCGAGTATCTTTTTTCCGTTTGGTGTCAGTATTGATTCGGGATGAAACTGTACTCCGTAAATATCATATTCCTTGTGATGAACTGCCATCACCTCTCCGAGCTTATCCTCAGCCGTTATCTCAAGACAATCCGGCAGGCTTTCTCTTTCTGCGATAAGCGAATGGTATCTGGCTGCATCAAGCTCTTTTTCAAGACCACTGAATAATGCACAGCTGTTATCTATTTTTATCCTGTCCTGTTTGCCGTGCATCAGCTTCCTTGCATGAATGATTTTTCCGCCGAACGCCTCACAAATTGCCTGATGACCAAGACAAACCCCAAGCATGGGTACTTTTCCTGCAAGCTCCGTTACAAGCTGCTCACATACACCTGCCTGTGCAGGATAGCAAGGACCCGGCGAAAGAATGATATGGTCAGCTCCGAGCGCTGCAATCTGTTCAACGGAAAGCTCATCATTTCTGATAACCCTGATATCCGGCTCTATCGTGCCGATCAGCTGAACAAGATTATAGGAAAAGCTGTCATAATTATCTATCAGCAAAATCATTTATAATCCCTCCCTTATACAATATTCTGACTTTCCTTTACTGCATTCATTACAGCAATTGCTTTATTATATGATTCCTCATATTCATTTTCAGGTATACTGTCTGCTACAATACCTCCGCCAGCCTGAACATATACCTTATTGTTTTTCTTGACTGCCATCCTGATCGCAATGCAGGTATCAAGATTTCCTGAGAAATCCATATATCCGAGAGCACCGCCGTAGATACCGCGGGGGCATCTTTCAAGCTCTTCAATGATCTCACAGGCTCTGATCTTCGGCGCACCGGATAATGTACCCGCAGGAAGGACTGCGCTTACTGCATCAAGTGCGTCACAGTCATCCCTGATATTACCCTCAACCTGAGAGCAGATATGCATTATCCTTGAGTAACGGTGGATCATCTTATATTTTGATACCTCTACCGAGCCAAACTCTGATATTCTTCCAAGATCATTCCTGCCGAGATCCACAAGCATATTATGCTCAGAAAGCTCTTTTTCATCTGCAAGCAGACCTTTTTCAAGTGCAATATCCTCTTCCTCTGTTTTTCCTCTCGGACGTGAGCCTGCAACAGGAAAGGTATACAGCCTGCCGTTCTGAAGTCTTACAAGTGTTTCCGGCGAGGTACTCATTATTTCTTCATCATCAATACTCATATATACCATATACGGAGAGGGGTTTGTTGTTCTGAGCACTCTGTATGCATTAATAAGGCTTCCGTCATAATCTGCTTCAAAGCGTCTTGATATAACTGCCTGGAAAATGTCGCCGTTTAGAATATATTCCTTTGTTTTATTGACAACATCGCAATAATCCTCTTTTGAAAAATTACATACGAAATCAGATACCTTTGGCGTCTGCATCCTCGGAAGCGGTGCCTCCGAACTGAGAAGCTTCGCTGTTTCATCAATTATTCCCTCTGCCCGATGATAGTTTTGTTCAATGTTATCTGTCGGGATATTAACCGAGATAATGATTTTCTGACTCAGATGATCGTATGCAATAACCTTTTCAAAAAGCATGAGATCCATGTCATTGAATTCGCCGCCGCTGATCCTGAGCTTAGGCTCTGTATATCCGATCATTGAATATGCAAAATATCCTACAAAACCGCCGGTAAACGGTGAACCCTCCTTAGTCTCGGGGGCTTTATATTTTTTAAGTATCTCCCTTACTTTTTCAAGAGGATTACTGCTGTCAACATTCTCTATTTTTCCTTCTTTTTCTATTGTCAGTCTTTTTTCCCTGCAGGTTACACGCATTATCGGATCATATCCGAGAAATGAATATCTTCCCCATTTTTCTCCTCCCTCTACGCTTTCAAGAAGAAAATATCTGTTGCTGATAGATGAGATCCTCTTGAGAAGGTTTATCGGAGTAATTACATCCGCATAGAATTCTTTTGTTACAGGTATGGTATTATATTTTTCTGACATTTTTCTTACTGTATCAAGCTCCGGCTTTAACATTTTCATTGCTCCTTTCTGTATCACTGCCCCGAAATATAAAAAAGACTTTTGTCCCCAATAAAAGGGACAAAAGTCTGATAACTTCTGCGGTACCACCCAAATTGACGAATAATCGTCCTCTCTTTTCATGTACTTACATACACTATCTGCTGATAACGGTCAGATCGCCGTCGGCCATTACTCCCTGATCGAACAGGTTTCCTGCCGCCCTTACAAGTCCATTCAAAAAAAGCTAAGTTACTGTCATCACACCACCCGACAGCTCTCTGAAACGATCACTTTAATTTACTACTCCTGATCATCGGTTTGATTATTCAAGATACACTAATTATAAAACTGAATCCTCTGTTTGTCAATACTTTTTAAAAATTTTTCCTGCCGGCGTGCCGCCGGGGTCGCGATACACTGCTTAGTCAGACTGATAAATACTTCCCAGGCACCGCCAGACTTTTTCATCCTGAACTGCATCAGAAAAAGGCTCAAAACCTATTGCCAATTATAATATCCATAAATCCTGCAAAGCACCTGCGCTGTATATTATAAGGAATTTCTGAGCTTATTTTACCTTGCTGATGAAGTACCCTTTTCACGAAGATAGGTAGATTCAAGGTCAGCAAGGTGGAGCTTTACGGCAATAGGATACTTTTCATAAGCATGGCTTATTGCAAAGCTGCCTCCCCTTGCTGCTTCGTCAAAGCCTCCCATATGCCATCGTATAGCGATTGCTTCCGCAGGCTTCAGTCTCATAAATCTTTCAATAAGATATACAGATTTTTCACCGTGTCCGAAGGGAAACGCATCATCGACAGTATAAAACGGTCTTTTTTCCCACTGACCTGTTTCGTCATTTTTGACATTTCTTGTAGAAATCTTATAAAACTGTGCCTTACAGAGATCATGCAGAAGGGCACAGATCGCAAAGCTTTCTGAATTGTCTGTTTCCGGGTCAAAATGCTTTTCCATCATAGTTTTATACACACTGATACTATGCATAACCAGACCCTGTTCACAGGCTCCGTGAAATTTCGTGCTTGCAGGAGTTGTAAAAAAGTCAGTAGTCTGAAGCCATTCAAGGAGCTTCTGACTTCCCTCTCGCTTTATTTCCTTGTTGAATATTTCGATGAACTCTTCTTTATATCCCATTTTTTATCTCCCTGTTAATATGATAACTGTAAGTTATGCAGCTGAATTTTACTTCATAGAATCATCATAATGGGCACGCTCTCCGCCGATAAATTTAGGTCTTGTTCTTGCAGCAGTGATATGTGCTTTGCCTATCATATTATTTTTCAGATTAAGCGGAACTGCAACCTCACGCAGATGCATTCCTATCAATACCCCTCCTATATCGATCCCGGCATCAGCTGTAATATGCTCAACCGCAACCGCATCGGGTATCGTATTATATGTTATTGTCGCAAATGATCCGCCTGCCTTAGGCTGGGGAACTACGTTGACAATATCTCTGTGCTGTTTGTCTGCGGCCTCCTCTGATGTTATTATTGCTCTGTTAAGATGCTCACAGCACTGAGCAGCAAGGAATATTCCCCTTTCTTTCAGTTCCGGATATATACCATCGAACAGTGCCTGTGCAATTTCAATGCTTGATGCTTTACCGTAGCCTTCACCGCAGACCGTACTTGAGGAACAGCCGACCACAAAAACACTTCCGCTTCTGAGATTTGCCTGTTCAAGCACCTCCAGAACGAGCGACCTGGCTTTTTCCTTTATTTCTTCATACACAACGATCATCTCCATAAAACATTACATAATACTATTATTCATACTTCCCACTTGTATCCGCTTTATCTTGAAATATCAGAAATGCAGCAATAACCTTTATTTTTTTAAAACAATGTGGGCAGCTTATTTACTATAAAAAGATTATCATTCCAAATAAATCAGGCACCTCAGAATGAGATGCCTGATAATGACCGGATTTCTAATTATTCAGCTTCTTCAGCTGCTTCAGCCTCAGACTCTTCGCCCTCAGCTGCTGCCTTGATAGAAAGACTGATCCTCTTCTTATCAAAGTCAATAGCAGTGATCTTGACTGTGACCTTCTGTCCTACCGAAAGAACATCCTCAGGCTTTTCTACTCTCTCCTCAGAGATCTGTGAAACATGGATAAGACCATCAATTCCATCAATGATCTTTGCAAAAGCACCGAACTGAGTAAGACCGACGATCTCAACCTCACATACAGTTCCGACAGGATACTGATTTCTGAGGATCTCCCATGGATTATCCTCTGCCTTCTTATAGCCGAGTGAGATCTTGCCCTTTTCCTGATCGAGAGCCTTGATGTAGACCTCAACCTGGTCGCCGACATTTACGATCTCTGACGGATGCTTGATTCTCTTCCATGAAAGCTCAGAAATATGTACCATACCGTCAATTCCGCCGATGTCTACGAATGCACCGTAGGATGTAAGTGACTTTACTGTACCGCTGTAAACCTTGCCGACCTCAGCTTCTGCCCAGAAAGCCTCTTCCTTCTGCTTACGCTCATCATCGAGCACGCTGCGGATAGAGCCGACAGCTCTGCGTCTGTTATTTCTGCCTGTTGTTTCAATAATACGGAAATCAACTTCCTTCTTGAGAAGTCCTTCAAGAGACTCGCCTCTTGTTGCTGTTGCCTGAGAAGCAGGAATGAATACCTTGATTCCGTTTGTAAGAGCAAGCACGCCGCCCTTGATAACATCAGTTACTACACCGTGTACAACTGTCTTATTCTCATAAGCCTCGGCAATCTCGTCCCAGCCCTTCTGAGCGTCAACAAGTCTCTTTGAAAGAAGGATAGTGCCCTCCTGGTCGTTTGTTTTCATGATAATGAGATCAAGCTCATCACCCTCTTTTACGAGATCCTCTGTTTTTGCATTCGGATCGCTTGAAAGCTCACTGAGCGGTACAATACCGGTCTGTTTTCTGCCGACATCAACACGTACCTCAGTAGGTGTTATACTAACAACTATGCCGCGTACCCTTCCGTTTGTATTATAATTTTTGAAGGACTCCTCCAGGAGCTCTTCAAAGTTTTCAGTTTTGCTTTCTTCTACATTTTTGATTTCTTCTGACATGGTAGCAAGTACCTCCTTTATAATGCTTGCCGGGGTTGATGCTCCGGCAGTAACGCCAATTCTTCCGGCTTTCCTCACAGCTTCAAGCGGAAGCTCACTCACGCTCTCAATTAAATAAGTTTCTTCGCAGCAACTTTTACATATACGATAGAGCTTATTTGTATTGGAGCTCTGTCGTCCTCCTATCACAAGCATGACGTCAGATTCCTTTGCAAGCATTTCAGCCTCAGATTGCCTATCAGATGTGGCACTACATATTGTATCAAATATTTTACCATTTGTACAGAGTTTTTGCAACATTTTTGAAGAATTTTTCCATTCTTTTGTGTCAAATGTTGTCTGAGCTACCATACAAACCGGCTTATTGTTCTTTTTGAGAATATTTTTCAGAATAATTTCCAATTCATGGCAATCACTAAAAACATGGAATTCACCTTTTATATGACCTGTGATCCCCTGTACCTCCGGATGGTTTTTATCACCGGCAATAAGGATCAATTCTCCGTTCGATGAATGCTCAGCTACTATTTTATGGATTTTTCTTACAAAAGGACAGGTTGCGTCCTGATATTCAAGCTGACATTCTCCTATCCTGTGCATTACTTCAAGCGAAACGCCATGGGATCTTATCACGAGGGTAGCATCCTTTTCCGCCTGCTCAGGAGCATCTGCAATCTTCACACCTCTTGCCGCAAGACTGTCTACCATCTGCGGATTGTGAATTATAGGTCCGAGTGTTGTTACCTTTTTCCCGTTTTCAAGCAGTTTTTCAACAATATTTACTGCACGGCTCACACCAAAGCAGAAGCCGGCTGTTTTTGCAACCTTTATCATTTTTTATTTCCCTCCGGGAGTATTTTTTTACCCGAGTCGATCATACGCATTTCGGTAATCCTTCCCATAATCATTTTTGAAGCATTACGGTAAGCCTGCGGGCTGCTTTCTTCAAGACCGAGCTGCTCATATGAAATCGGTTTTCCGATTGAGACTGTAACTTTACTGAAAACCCTGATTTTTTTATTTTTAGGAGTGATGCATACAGGTACAACATCAGCTTTTGTCTGCTGTGCGATCATTGCTGCTCCTGCCTTTGGTCTGAGCAGTTCTCCGGTCTTTGAGCGTGTGCCTTCAATAAATATCCCGAGTGTTTTTCCTTCGTTTATAATTTTCTCCGCAGTATTTATCGCTTTTCCGTCACCTGCTCCTCTCTCCACCGGGAATGCTCCGAGCTTTCGTATCAGCCAGCCGAAGAATTTATTCCTGAACAGCTCTGATTTTGCCATAAAAAACAATTGACGTCTTTGTGCCACACCGATCAGAACGGGATCGAAATTTGACAAATGATTTGAGCAGAGGATAAATCCGCCGTTTTTTGGGATATTTCCCTTACCATTCACCTTCAGGAAGAACAGTATCTTTACTAAGGGAATAAGAATTACCCTGCCGATTGCATACAAAGGGGTCATTTTATTTCATCCTCCCTTTTATCAGCTCTGTTATCCTGTTCACAGACTGTTCCGGATCCAGCTCGGTTGTATCAACTATTATACTGTCCTCAGCTGGTCTGAGAGGTGCTATTTTTCTTGAGGAGTCATTGTGATCCCTTTTTATGATATCTTCAAGGATCTTTTCATAATCAGGCTTTTCTCCTTTTTGCTCAAGCTGGAGAGTTCTTCTCTGTGCTCTTGCCTGAGCAGAAGCGGTGAGAAATATCTTGACCTGTGCGTCAGGAAGAACAACTGTACCTATATCTCTTCCATCCATGATAACATTCTGAGTTTTTGCAAAGCTTCGCTGAAGCTCAAGCAGATACGCCCTGACCTGCGGAATACCTGAAACCGTTGATGCAGACATTGATACTTTTTCTGTTCGTATTTCATCGGATACATCCTTTCCGTTAAGGATCACACGCTGAGTTCCATCAACAAAAGCCAGTTCAATACTGATTTTTTCAAGAGCTGCCGAAACAGCTGATACATCATCCACCGGAATACTCATTTCAATACAGGCAAGTGCGATGGAACGATACAATGCTCCGGTATCTACATAAATAAACCCAAGCTCTTTTGCTGCTGCTTTTGCGATGGTACTTTTTCCTGCACCTGCAGGACCGTCTATTGCCACAGAAAACATTTCATTTCCTCCCCATATTTTATGTTACACATAACGCTTTTAATTATAACAGATTATTTCAAAAATTACAAGTAATCAACCGCCTACAGCATGGGTATCAACTTTCTGAATAAGAAATTCAAACACTCTGTCATCCTGAGCGTAAGCGAAGGATCTTTTTCACAAAGCAGTAGTTTCAAAAAGATTCTTCGTCGCTATGCTCTGTATTCACAGCCATTCCTTATGCTATAATTCAGAAACAAATTTACCCGGAATTGCCTGACATATTTTTCAGAATAAACAAAGCTGCTGTCTCAGCATATAATATAACATAAAGACCAGATTCAGCCTGCGGTCTGACATGAAATGCTGTCTGCCGCAATGAAATGACAGGTGATAATACTGATGATAAGAAAAAAAATGCTGCGATTATCAGAGCTGCCGTTTGATATTCCTGCTGTGATAATAAAGCTTCCGGAAGATGATAACCTAAGATTTGCTCTTTTAAGGTTTGGTATTTCTGAACAGACAACAATAAGACGAATATTATCATCTCCATTCGGAGATCCAAATACCTATTTTTGCAGAGATACGCTTATTTCTATCAGAAATTCTGATGCAGGAAGGATCAGCGTGATGGCGGAGGTATCTGATGAAGCATAATTATAGAATTCTTCTCGCCGGCAATCCTAATGTCGGCAAAAGTACGATCTTTAACACTCTTACAGGTATGCATCAGCATACCGGAAACTGGGCAGGAAAAACCGTAAGCTGCGCTAAGGGACGTTATTATTACAATTCAGATGAATACAGCATACTTGATCTTCCTGGCACCTATTCATTATATGAAAGCTCGCCTGATGAAACAGCTGCAACAAATGCTATACACAAAAATGATTATGACTGTATAGTTATTGCAGCAGACGCTTCCTCTCCGGAGCGTAATCTTGATCTTGTTCTGCAGATACTCAGTATAACCGACAAGGCTGTGCTTTGTTTTAATCTTTGCGATGAAGCAAGAAAAAAAGGGATTGATACAAACAAGGACAAGCTGTCTGATATACTGGGGATACCAATTGTATTTACATCCGCAAGATCAGGAAAGGGTATAGAAGAACTCAGAAGGACTATTTCGGAGCTTGTAAAAAACAAAATCGAAACAAGACCTTTGAAAATAGATTATGATGAAAATACGGAAAAATATATTAAAATACTATCTGACAACCTGACCAAAAACGGATATAATGCTATTTCCTCAAGAAGAGCAGCTTTACATATACTGCGTAGTAAAGTCACTGCTCCTGTCAGAATAAAAAACGAATATATCAGTCTCAGTCTCCCAGACAGCAAAGCTGTCAGAAACAGCATCACAGCTTCCTATATAAGCGAAAGCAGGCGGATAGCGGCACTTTGCGTGACTAATAACAGCAAGAAAAGCCGTTCATTCCGGGCAGATAAAATACTGACATCAAAATTATCCGGCATCCCGGTACTGATTTTGCTGCTTGCATTGATCTTCTATATCACTATAATCGGGGCGAATTATCCTTCCCAGCTGCTGGATATGCTTTTTGAAAAGCTCGGAGCTGTCCTTTACAAGCTTGCAGATCAGGTCTCTATGCCGCTGTTTTTTAAAGGACTGCTGATCGACGGAATCTATACATCCCTGTCTCAGGTCATATCCGTAATGCTGCCGCCGATGGCAATATTCTTCCCCCTTTTTACACTTCTGGAGGATCTCGGCTATCTTCCGAGAGCAGCATATATTCTTGATCCTTTGTTTTCTAAGGCAGGAACTAACGGAAAAAACGCTTTGTCAGTTATGATGGGCTTTGGCTGCAACGCCTGCGGAGTTACCGGGTGCAGGATCATGGGCGGCATGGGGCAAAGATGCGTCGCCTCTGTAACCAATGCTTTTGTACCCTGCAACGGAAGATTTCCTACTCTGATAGCAATTATAACAATGTTTATTATCGCCGGACTTCCTGAAAAGCTCCGTGAACCGGCAGGTGCTCTTATTCTTGTGACAGCAATTATTTTCAGTCTTGCCGTCTCAATGCTTGTAAGCAGATTGCTGACCAGAGCACTCCATATTTCTGACAAAGAACCGTTCATTATGGAACTGCCGGATTACCGTATACCACAGATAGGCAAAACCATAATCCGTTCCGTTTTTGACAGGACTGTCATCATTCTCGGACGTGCAGTTATGGTGGCTGCCCCGGCAGGTGCTGTAATCTGGCTGCTTGCTGAGCTGAAAATCAACGATACAGCTCTGATTGAGCATCTGTCTGTTTTGCTTGAACCGCTTGGCAGATTAATGGGGCTTGACGGAGTGATATTATCAGGCTTCCTGCTCGGCTTTCCTGCAAATGAAATAGTAATGCCTATAATCCTGATGATATATAAATGTGCTTCAGGTATGACTGAGACCGGGGAAATGCAAGGTATCCTCGCAGCACTGACCGAAAACGGCTGGACTGTCAAAACTGCGGTATGTATGATAATATTCACACTGATGCACTTTCCATGCTCCACTACCCTCATTACCATCTGGAAGGAAACACGGAGTATCAGATGGACAGCAGCTGGCTTTTTTATACCAACTATCTGCGGAATTATCTTCTGCACAGCTGCAAATCTGATAATGAGCATCTGGTTTTAGGCAATGGAATCAACTTAATGAATTTTAAAGTTTCGCCCGCCTTTTCAAAGGCGGCAGAGTCCAGGGGTGCGGGTGTCCGGTGGACACCTCTGCCGCAGGCAGAATCACCGACCGAACCGACAGGTGAGACCGGCGCCCCTGGTCGCGCTCCGCAGAGCGCGAAATACCCTTGCGTTTCAGTCTTCGGGATAGTCAATATCAACAGACTTTCCGTCAGTTCCGCAGAATGACTGAGGAAAAATACTTCTTGCCTGCTCAATTCCTTCCTCAGGATCCTTTACAGCAGGGCTGAAATGTGTAAGCCATAATTGCTTTACAGCAGATTCTTTTGCGAGTCTTGCTGCTTCACTGTAAAGCATATGACCTGTCTTTACCGCTCTGCTTATTTTTTCAGGATCATAATAAAGTCCTTCGCATATAAACAAATCGGAATTTTCGGCGTGTGTGATAATATTCTTTACAGGTCTTGTATCTGTACAGTATGTCAGCTTTATACCTTTTCTTGAGCCTTCCGACACCTCACTGTAATTATATCTCCTGCCGTTATATTCTACCTCTCCATACTTTTGCAGCTTCGACCAGATGCACATGGGAACATCATTCACTCTTGCCTTTTCAGGAATGAATCTCCCCTTTCTCTCAAGCTCAACGGAATATCCGAAGCATCTGATACTGTGCCTTACTTCAAATGGCGATATCTTAAAATCACCATACCTGAACGGCTGCGGATCTGCTATCTCCATACAATTAATCTCAAAAGGAAGATTCGGCGCTATGATACAAAGACTTCTTACTATTTTTTCTATTCCCGGCGGTCCGGCTATGGTGATAGGTTCAGTTCTTCCCTCATTCCCCAAAGACAATAAAAAGCCCGGAAGTCCTGAAATATGGTCAGCGTGAAAATGAGTAATACAGATAATATCAACCGGTCTGACCTTTCTTCCTGCACATTTAAAGGCTATCTGTGTCCCCTCTCCGCAGTCAATAAGCAGGCTGTGCCCCTGACAGCTGACAAGACATGATGTAAGCCATCTGTTTTTCATCGGCAGCATACCTCCGCAGCCAAGCAGCGTTACCTCTAACATTTTCTCACCCCTGTTTCTGTTATACGTTCATTTAAGCTTCCGTCTGCTTCTGATTCTGATCGAAAAGCTTAGTGCATATACTGACAAACTCATCCCTTGTGAGTATGCAATTCAATGTATCAAGCAGCATATTCGCAGTCATATTTGAAGGAAGATCAAGGTATTTTTTGAGTCTGCTTCTTTTTTCTGCTGCGTTTTCTCCGCCGCTTAGCCCGTATATGAACAGATCTGTTTTTGTGATATCCTTCTGTGTCTTTTTTCTGCCCGAATCAGAGCTGCAATGTGCGCCGGATGAAATAATAGCCTTTTCAATTATTTCCTCTGAAATGCCTTCAACCCCAAGCTTTCCCTCTTTTGAGGGCTTTGTCTTTCTTTTTTCTTTTCCCGAAATATCAGGAATAAAGGCGTGCTTAATCTGTTCAGCGGGTACAACGCCTTTAAGAAAATTCCTGATAACAAAGCCGGCACTGTCGCTGTCCGTTAAAATCAGAATACCTCTTTTTTCCGCAAGATGACGGATAAGTGCCTGTTTTTCCTTATCCTTGAATACACCGAACCCCTCTGTGGTTACTATCAGCCCGTCAATAAAATTAGAAAGCTTGATTTTATCATATTTTCCCTCAACGATTATTGCTTCTTTTACTTTTATCATCTCATCTGTCCTCTTTTATTATCAGCAATATCCTTGCGACAAGTGTTTCTATCAGTATTCTTGCATCTGAACGGGTGCTTTTCATTTTTATATCAGCTTCAAGTATGGCATCAAGTATTGCCTTGAGCGTTTCAGAAGAATATTTTGCCGCTGTATAGCTTGCATTTTTCAGTACAAATTCTCTGCTGCCGTATTTAAGCTCCTTTGCAGCAGCAGGAATACTTTTTCCGCTTTCCATTGCTGCTTTTGCACGGTATATATCTACAAACGCAGAGCTTATCCCACCAAGTATTATTTCAGGTCTTTCATTCTGACCAAACAGAATATCAAGCTCCTTATATGTACTGTTATAGTCATTCTTTGTAATGTATTTCGACAGATTATATGCCTTTGTTTCGCTGTTTTTCACACAAAGAAGCTCTATCGTTTCAGCTGTGATCTCTCCGTCTTTAACATATGCAGACAGCTTATCCACCTCGTTTTTCAGAGAATTCATATCTGTTCCGATAAGAGCTATTATTTTCGATGCATTTATCTTACCAAGCTTTGCGCCGTTTTTTTCTGCCCATTTTATCAGCTGTGCTTCAAGTGCAATATCTCCTATCTTATCAAGCTGTATAACACTTCCGTACTTTTCCGCCGCAGCAAGGAACTTTGTGAATTTTGTTTTTCCCTTGGTATCCTTTTTCTTTCTGGACGATGTATCAAGCGTAGGCATTGAAAAAATCAGAACGGTCGTCGGGGATATTTCAGGCAGAAATATCTCAAGCTCCTTCATATCACTTTCAGAAAGTGAATTGATGTCATAGTCTGTAACATTGACGCATTTTCTTTCGGAGAAAACTGCTATCTGCTGAGAAGCGTCAAATATTTCCTCAAGCGGTGTTTCTGATGAAAGCTGAAAATAGTCAAATCCGGATGGCTCCTTACCGACTGCCTTTCTGATCACAGCCTGGGTATATTTCTTCACCAGGTATTTCTCATCGCCGTATATCACATACAGAGTTTTAAGATTACCGGATGATATCTCTTTTCTGAGTTCCTGTTCACTTAATTTAGCCAAGACTTTTCTCTCCTTATATCTGTATTTCCGTCCGGATATGATCTGATACCAATATTACCGCACCCGGCAGTATAATAAATCCTGCTGTCATTTATATTCAATGCTTCTATATCATCCTGTGCTGCTGACGGACTGTCCGAAACTATAATACAATCCGCCTTTACTTTTTCAGAATGACCGGGAACTCCGTTAATTATCAGATAATCACATTCTCTGAAATCAGCAGGCAGGAATGTACAATCTGTACTGCCGCAGATAATGACAAAGCGCTTCCCGTTCAGAGTAAAGCTGACAGCGTTTATCTTCTCGGTATTAAAGACAGACAGCTCTGTTCCACAGCAGCTGTATTTCTTTAATCTGCCGCTTTTTTTGTCAGAATATATTACCTTATCTGCCTTTCCGATCAGTCTGTGAAGTCTTTCATAGCATTTCTCTTCATTATAGACCTGAACGGTTTTTATCTTCCGGTCAGCCATAATATATTCGCTGAAAGCACACGACTGAGGAGAAGAAGTATCAGTCAGCAGAACATACGAAAGCTCCTGTGCTGATATTTCTTCAAGATATGTATTAACATAGGATATTTTATCATAGCTTCCTCCGCAATAAAGCACCGCTGTTTCATCATTACCGGACAGAATGGCAGTGATCCCGTTTCCGGAATCTATCAGTGACAGCTTTGTACTGCCTGTTTTCATAAGAATATCAGCTGTATTTCCTGCGGTAAAAAGGACTGCCGTTGAAACAATAAGCACAGTCAGAGTTTTTCTTTTGCTGTCATTTTTCAGTATACGATACAATACTGTAATACCAATTACTATCATCATTACTATCGGTACATATTCCCCCGTTGCCCTGATTCCGGCATATGGCAGCGAGGATATTTTTACAGCAGCCGCTATTATGAATCTTGCCAGTACAGTACACAGAAAAATGAGCGGCAGCTTTAAGAATCTGAAAATAACGCTTATATCAGCTATGATAAGCAGAAAGACTGTCCAAAGCAGGATAGTCGCTGCAAAATAGATTATTACATTCGTGATAAGAGAATAGGGTGCGAAAAAATTGAAATACAAAATGGTAACAGGAAATGTAAATATCATTGCTGATACCGGAACCGTAAAAACAGAAATCAGGGTCTTTATAGCTCTGGAATGTTCTTTCATATAAAGCAGTATTCTGTTCCTGAGCTTTCCGGTTTTCTTAGGAAGAAAAAACGCAAATGCTTTTTCTGTCAGAGAATTGTTTAACAGTATTATTCCGAGCGTAGCAGAAACTGAAAGAATAAAGCCAGCATCGCATACCGAATACGGATTCATCAGGCATATCAGAAGTGCAGCAAGGCCGAGGGAATTAAGTGAATCTGCCTGTCTGTAAATAAAATCACCTATAAGCCAGATTATCATCATTATTCCGGCACGAAGTATAGACGCAGTAAAACCGGCAGCCGCCATATAAATAACGACAAAAGGAATACAGATGAGAGATGCAATGTTTTTCCTGCATCTGAAAATAAACAATATAAATGCAGACATCATTCCTGTGATTATTGCCAGGTGAAAGCCGGATGCAACTATAATATGCGTTATGCCTGCATTTCTGAAAATTTTTGAATCATCGTATGAAATACCTGTCTTATCACCTATAAACAATGCAGAAATGAATGCTGCATCATCTTCTCCGAAATAATCATAAATATGCTCTATAATAGTCTTTCGCAGCATAAGGGCATAATAATAGAGCGGCTTATGCTCATTATGTGTTACAGTTACTCCTGAATACACCTGAATGCTGCCTCTGAGATAATTGCTTTTTGCAATATCATAATACCGGTCTGACCCAAGCTTTGAATAAAACTTCACCTTTGCCTTTACTGTATCATACGGCTCAGCACGCAGGGCTTTTGAGGACGAAACAAGTATTTTTGTATGCTGCGGACTATCCGGGAATTCTATTTCAGAGGTTTCAAGCTTATAATATACCCTTCCGTTTCTTTCATACGGCAGCTCACAGATCGTTCCCGTTACCACAGCTTCATTTTCCATCAAAACATCCGTGCCGGTCACAGCAGCAGCATTAAAAATAACAAGAACTATCATGGCTGCAAAAGCTGAAAAAAATATTGCCGGAAGATACGGCTTTTTCCTCAGAGGTCTTACAGCAAGGCAAAAGCCTGCTGCCATCAGACAGATCACGGCTAAATACTCAGGATCTGCACCATCAATAAAAAATGCAGCCATTAATGCAGCTGAAAAAGAAAATCCGATTACTGCAAATGGCTGCAACATAGTTATATCCTCCGGTAAATAAGATACAATACCACTAAAAAATAATTATACTCTGTATATGTATATGCAGGGCTTTTCTGAAAAGCGATCAGCACATCTCCACTTTAAGCTTTTTGCCGCCGAGAAGATGGAAATGAAGATGGAATACTGTTTGACCAGCGTCTGCACCGCAGTTTGAAACAACTCTGAAGCCGTTTTCTGCAATACCAAGCTCTTTTGCAAGCTTTGCTGCCACCTCATAAATATGAGCAATAACTGCGCTGTTTTCAGGCGTTACATCATTCATTGATGAAATATGTGTCTTTGGAATTATCAGAACGTGAACCGGTGCCATGGGATTGATATCCTTGAAGGCATATACCGTTTCATCCTCATAAACCTTTGCTGAGGGGATATCCCCTTTGATTATACTGCAAAATAAACAATCCATTTTTTATATCTCCTTTTTTCCGATCAGATGACTGATGGTTATATATATGCAGAGCTTTCAATTCTGCACGATTTACATTTTTTGATATGTATCCTATGCTCACCGAAGAAATATATTATTCCTTCGCATTACCGGCTGCTGACAGCATTTCCTCAGCATAATCAAGAGTTGCCTTTGTGATCTCTACCCCTCCGATTATCCTTGCAAGCTCATCTCTTCTGCCTGTATGATCGAGTGTAGTTACCTCTGTGTAGGTCTTGCCGTCCTGAACGCTTTTTCTGATCTTATAATGACTGTCTGCCAGCGCTGCGATCTGTGCAAGATGTGTTACACAAAGCACCTGTCTGGTTGACGAGACCTCTTTCAGCTTGAGACCTACCTTCTGTGCAGCACTTCCGCTGATTCCGGTATCTACCTCATCAAAAATGAGTGTATCTGTATTATCCTTATCAGCTAAAACATTCTTTATCGCAAGCATCATTCTTGAAAGCTCACCGCCGGATGCGATCTTTGCTACCGGCTTCGGAAGCTCGCCCGGGTTTGTGGAGATTAGTATCTCTACATTATCACAGCCGTTTGAATTAAGCTGACACAGATCTATCTGAACGATCAGTTCAACATTCGGCATATCAAGATATGTCATTTCACGTCTGACAGCTTCGGAAAACTCCTTAGCAGCTGCCTTCCGCTTTTCGGACAATTCCCCTGCAAGCTGCTTTGCCTTCAGCTCAGCGATCTTACATGAACGGGTAAGCTCTTCCCTGTTTTCATCTATCTTTTCAAGGTATTCAAGCTCATTTCTTGCTTTATCAAGAAAATCAAGCATTTCCTCAATTGTACTTCCGTATTTCTTTCCGAGAGTATAGATCAGATCAAGTCTGTCTTCGATCTCTTCGAGGCTGTCAGCCTCAGTATCAGCAGCGTCATACATTGACAAAAGCTCGTCACGACAGTCCTCAAGCTCATAAACAGCATTTCTCAGACGCTTAGCTACCGAATCAGCTTCCGGCATACAGTCAATGATCGATTCAAGACTGTCACAGGCATACTCAAGCTGCTGCACCGCTCCGTCAGTATCCTCTCCTCCGCCAAGCAGTTCATGCGCTTCGTTAAGTGCGGAGGCGATCTTTTCCCTGTTTTCGATTATTTGTCTGCGGTCAGTCAGATCCTCATATTCGCCTACATAAAAATCCGCCTGCTCAAGCTCATTTACCTGATATGAAAGAAGATCTATCCGTCTTGCACGTTCGCTGTCATCTACATTTGCCTTATTCAGCTCACTTTTCAGCCTTGTATATTCATGGTATGCCTGACGGTATTCAGAAAGCTCGTCTTCAAGCTCGCCAAGCTTATCAATATATGTGATATGGAGCTCGGGGTTCATCAGCTCATAGCTGGCATGCTGACCGTGTATGTCAATAAGCTGTTCGCCAAGCATCCTTAATGTGCTGACTGCTGCCGGTCTGCCGTTAATGCGGCATTTGCCCTTTCCGCTGAGAGACAGCTCTCTTTGTACAAGCACCGAGCCGTCCTCCTCAGCTTCAAAGCCAAGCTCCTCAAGCACTGAAAGAGCGTTTTCCGAAAGGTTCTGAAATTCAGCGCTGACGAAGGCATTTTCAGCACCGTTTCTGATAAGATCCTTGGATGTGCGGCTGCCGAGAATTGCATTTATCGAGTCAATGACAATAGACTTACCGGCACCCGTTTCACCTGTAAGAATATTGAGACCGCTTGAAAAGTCAATATTTGTTTTTTCAATTACAGCAATATTTTCTATATATAAGTTTTTAAGCATATATTGCCTCCGTTTCACAGTTTTGATATGACTCAGAGCTCTGATTCATAACTATCAGGACATTTGCAGAGTTTCTCTGCCTGTCATAAGCTTCTTCAGATCTGCGGCAAGATTTGATGCGGCAGAATCATTTCTGGTTGCAACAAATATTGTATCATCACCTGCAATTGAGCCTATCACACCGGGACGATGTATTGAATCAAGAGCTGCACAGACCGCCTGAGCCATGCCTGTACCTGTTTTGATTACAACAAGGTTATGGGCAAATTCAATATTGACCACCGCAGTTGTGAACAGGTAGGAATTTGACATTTCCTCGCTGCCTGATACAGTATCATATGCATATTTGTATGTTCCGCTGTTATCAAGCACCTTGATAAGCCGCATTTCCTTAATGTCCCTCGAAACCGTTGCCTGTGTTACGTTAAAGCCGTCCTTTCTCAGCATTTCCAGAAGATCCGACTGCGTTTCAATACTGTTGCTTCTTATCAGTTCAAGTATCTTTGCTTGTCTTAGTGTTTTCATTCGTTTTACCTCTTCTCAGCAAATTTATCATTCAATACCCTGTAAAAGGATTTTTCCTTCAGAACTATGAACCGGGCGCCAAGCTCTGAAGAAGTTACAGTTATCCTGTCCTCTTTTTTGACGATAACAGTCTTTGCACCATCAATAGTCAGAAAAACCTGTGTATCATCATCGCATGAAGCATTGACCACAAGCTCTGAATGATGACTGAAAATTACAGAACGTCCGAATAATGAATGCGGACAGATTGGTGTCATTACTATACATTTCATCGTAGGCTCAACTACCGGACCGCCTGCTGCAAGAGAATATGCACTTGAGCCGGTGGGAGTTGACAATATAAGTCCGTCGCTGCGATAATGGCAGATATAATCAGTGTCAAGTGATACATCAATATCAATAAGCCTTGACAATGATCCTCTTGATATTACAGCATCATTGATAGAATAATATTCCTTACTTCCGCTCTCTGTATTATGTACGATTTTCAGCATCATTCTGTTTTCAGTTGAATAATCACCGCTGCTGAGACGGCAGAGCATATCAAGCTCGTCAGCTTCAAGCCCTGCAACAAAGCCGAGCCTGCCCATGTTTATTCCGAGAAGCGGCTTTTCAAGCGGTGAAGCGTGTCTTGCAGCATGAATGATCGTTCCATCGCCGCCGATGGTCAGTACCATATCAGAATTTTCAATAAGGCTGTCTGTATCATCAAAAAAGCTTACATCCAGCTCTCTGTACTTTTCGATCACGCTGCGCGGCATATTTATCCTTATGCCGCACCTGCGAAGAATTCCTATCGTACTTAGTGAACAGGCATATGCACCCTTTTTTGTAAGATTGGGTATCAATGCTATCTTTTCAATTTTCTGCATAGTATATTCACCATTTTATTTGTCAAGCTCACCGTGTGACTGAGCTACGACAGATTCTATATCAATTTGCTTTTTTGATTCCGGAGAATCAGATTTTTCTATATAAATAAGATATTCGATATTACCCTCAGGTCCCTTGATGGGGGAATAATCAAGATCAAGCACACTGAAGCCGTTTTCAAGACAAAAATCATATATTTTCCTGATTACTTCAATATGAATCTTTTTGTCCCTGACAACTCCTTTTTTTCCGACATTTTCTCTGCCGGCTTCAAACTGAGGCTTTATCAGTGCCACAGCCTGTCCTCCGTTTCTGAGCATGGGACGTGCTGCCGGCAGAACAAGACAAAGGGATATAAAGCTGACGTCCACGCTGAAAAAATCAATTTCATCGGGAATCTGTTCCTTTGTAATATATCTGACATTTGTTCTTTCAAGGTTGACTACTCTTTCATCATTTCTCAGCTTCCATACAAGCTGACCGTAGCCTACATCTATGGAATAAACCTTTTTTGCACCATTCTGGAGCATACAATCAGTAAAGCCGCCGTGGGATGCACCTATATCCATAGTGATCTTATCCCTGAGGTCTATCGGAAACACCTGAAGAGCCTTCTCGAGCTTGAGTCCGCCACGGCTTGCATATCTGAGCTTGTTTCCACGAAGCTCGATGGACACATTTTCAGGATAAGCTGTTCCCGGTTTGTCTGATTTCTGATTATCAACATATATCACGCCTGCCATGATAAGAGCCTTTGCCTTTTCCCTGCTTTCTGCAAGTCCGGCTTCATATACAAGAATATCAAGCCTTTTTTTATCTGACATCCTGAATTCACTCCGTTTCAGATACTGTTTTCTTCAATGTATCCGTTATTATATCATAAATTCCGTCTGAATCAAGTCCAAGCTTATGAAGTGCAGAATTAACCTTTGCCTGATGAACATAATCCTTTATTGCAACAAGCCTGAATTTTCCTTCAAAACCATTTTCATACAGTCTGAGGCCGAAGCTCTGACCTATTCCGCCTGATTCGATCCCTTCTTCAAAAAAGAAACAATTCCTGCATCCGGAAATCTTTTTTACTGCGCTTTCAGGCAGCGGCCTGATCTTATTCAGCTTTAATATACATACATCTGTTCCCTCTGAGCTGAGCCTTCTTGCTGCTTCACAGGCAAAGGAAAACACTCTTCCGTATGTCACAATGACCGTATCAGTGAATTTTTTGCCATAGAATGAATAGTCCTCTCCGTTATACTGATAATCCTCAGGGATATAAAGCTCTCCGCCTCTGGGATATCTTACCGCAGCTACGCCCTCGGTATTGTATATTGCAGCGTCCAGCATCTTTTCAAGCTCTATGAACGAAGAGGGCGCAAATACAGTAATGCCCGGAATAGTATTCAGAAATGCCGTATCAAATATACCCTGATGAGTTTCTCCGTCCTCACCGACTATTCCTGCCCTGTCGATGGCAAGTACGATATGAAGCTTCTGAAGGGATGCATCATGCAGAATCTGGTCATAGCTGCGCTGCAGAAATGTTGAATAAACAGCAAATACAGGTGTTGCATTCCCTGCCGCAAGACCGCAGGCAAAGGTAACAGCGTGTTCCTCAGCAATTCCCACATCATAAAACCTGTTTTTATACTTTCTGGCAAATTCGCTGAGTCCGGTACCCATAGCCATTGCAGCCGTTATCGCACAAAGCCTTTTATCCGTTCTGGCGTGCTCACACATATACTTGCCGAAAACATCCGAATAACCCAGCGATGAGCTTTTCGGCTCACCTGTTTCTATATCAAATGCTGAAATACCATGAAATACCTTCGGATTCTTCTCAGCATATTCGTATCCTTTTCCCTTTTTAGTACAGACATGAAGCATAACAGGTCCTCTTGAGCGTTTTGCAGCCTTCAAAGCCGTTCTGAGCTGGTCGATATCATGTCCGTCAAGAGGACCATAATAATTGAATCCCAGCTGCTCAAACATATTTTTCTGATGGCCAAAAAAGTTGATCCTGATCCAGTTTTTCATCCGGCTCATGGCTCTCGCAAGACTGCTGCCTATGCCGGGGATCTTTTTCAGACGGGTCTGTACCCTGCTTTTGGCATCAAGGTACGACGGCTGTATCCTGATCTTGGTAAGGTGCTTTGCCATAGACCCGACATTCTTTGAAATAGACATCTTATTGTCATTAAGGATAACTATAAGATTTTCCTTTGATTTTCCTGCACTGTTCAATGCTTCAAGAGCAAGTCCGCCGGACAGTGCGCCGTCTCCTATTACTGCAATAGTATAGTATTTTTCGCTGTTGATACTTCCGGCGCAGGCAATACCGAAGGCTGCCGAAACCGATGTACTGCTGTGCCCTGTATCGAAGCAGTCATATTCGCTTTCATTTCTTTTCGGAAAGCCTGACAAGCCGTTTTCCGTTCTGATAGTTTTCAATTCCTCACGTCTGCCGGTCAGTATCTTATGTGTATAGCTCTGGTGTCCCACATCCCATACAATCTTATCCCTCGGCGTATTGAATACACTGTGAATGGCAACCGTAAGCTCTACAACACCAAGATTTGACGCAAGATGTCCGCCGTTATTTGAAACAACAGTCATTATCTCTTCTCTGATCTCATCAGAAAGCTCATATAATTCTTCCGTACTCAACCGTCTGAGATCAGAAGGAGAATTAATTCTGTTCAATATATTATCTTCTGTCATTTTGATTCTCCATCCGGTATAAATATAAATCGGGGATATTCTTAGCTCCTCTTAACAGAAACGCTGTTTCAGAAAACCCTTCTTTTTTATACAAGCATACATATTATTATACTACTTTACGGATAAATATTCAATCAGTTTTCACGGTTTAAAAGAAAATAAGCAAAATCTCTGAGGGCTGTTGTATCGCCCTCAAACATATCAAGGGAAGCTGCTGCCTTTTCCGTCAGTTCTTTGCTTATCCTCATACACTCATCAACTCCCAGCAAAGCTGCGTATGTGGATTTTTCATTTTCACTGTCACTTCCCACAGGCTTTCCAAGCTTTTCAGTGCTGGACGTTATATCAAGAACATCATCAACTATCTGGAAAACAAGACCTATATTTTCAGCATATGAAACTGCTGCTTTCATCTGCTGTTCAGTTGCCCCGGCAGAAATACATCCAAGCTTTGCCGCACCGATTATCAAAGCGCCTGTTTTCTTGCTGTCCATTACTTTAAGATGATCGACACCAACCTTTTTTCCTTCACTTTCAAGGTCTATAATCTGTCCGCCGAGCATCCCCTGTGCACCGGCGATCTGTGAAAGAACCTTTACCGCTGACAGGCATTTTTCATTTCCGTTAAGCATTACAGCTTTTTCCGAGGATGCAGTTTCAAAAGCAAGTGTAAGAAGTCCGCTTCCTGCAAGCAGTGCACACCCTTCTCCGAATACCTTATGATTGGTAGGCTTTCCTCTTCTCAGATCATCATTATCCATACACGGAAGATCATCGTGGATAAGCGAATATGTATGTATCATCTCCAGCGCACAGGCAAACGGCATTGCAGCTTCTTCACTTCCGCCGCATAGCCTTGCAAATTCAAGAACAAGCATTGGCCTTATTCTTTTTCCTCCTGCGGTGAGGCTGTATTCCATTGAATCCACTAAATTTTTGATATACTCATCCTTTTCAGGAAGATAGGAAACAAGCTCCTGCTCAATTTTTTTCATCATCTCAGACATAATCATCCCTCCGTTTTTTCGATTTCAGATATATCAGTTATTTTTTGTTCTGCCTTTTTCAGCACTTCATAGCAGCCGGATGTAAGCTTTGTACCCTCATCAAAAAGCTTCATTGCTTCATCCAGGCTGATTTTGCCTTCTTCAAGCTTTTCTACTATTTCTTCAAGTCTTTTTATTGACTTCTCATAATCAGCTCTTTTCATCATTTACCTCCATTTCATTTACAGTACATTCTGCTGTTCCGTCTTTAAATCTGACACTGATATGATCTCCCATATACAGATCATTTGCAGATGATATTATCTTATTTTCCTTTGCAACAGCTGCGTATCCTCTTGAAAGCACCTTCAGGGGACTTAATGTATCAAGTCTTGAGGAAAGTCCGATAAATTCATTTTTCTTTTTCATCACCATACTTTTATATGCATTATCCAGTCTGCTTGACAGCATATCAAGATCCATCTGCTTTGTTCTGATAAATTCGGTTTTGTCACGGAGAACCTTTGATGATGCAATTCGGTCAAGCCTGTTTCTGGCATCGTTAAGCACCGAACTGATCTCATCCTCAAGTCTTTGTCTATAAAACAGCAGATTTCCCAGCAATTCGCCTTCCTCAGGCGAAACCAGCTCTGCTGCTGCTGAAGGAGTTGAAGCCCTGACGTCGGCAACAAAGTCGCATATGGTAAAGTCTGTTTCATGTCCGACACCTGACACAACAGGTATACTGCATGAATATATTGCTCTTGCAAGCTTTTCATCATTAAATGCCCAGAGATCCTCGATCGAACCTCCGCCTCTGCCGATTATTATTACATCTGCGCATTTCAGCCGGTCAAAACGCTTTATTGCCTCCGTAAGCTGCGGTGCGGCATTTTCTCCCTGAACCTGAACAGGGCACATTATAATCTCACCGATAGGATAGCGTCTTGAAAGAATACGGCAGATATCCTGCACTGCTGCGCCTGTGGGAGAGGTTATTACTCCTATCCGCATCGGATATTCAGGTATGGGCTTTTTATGATGCTCGTCAAACAAGCCCTCATTCTCCAGTTTTCGCTTCAGCTGCTCATAAGCCATGCTTAGTGCACCTATACCGTCAGGCTGCATATCCTCAATATAGAACTGATATTGTCCTGTTACGCTATAAACTGAAACATAACCTCTGACCAACACTCTCATCCCGTCCTCGGGGCGGAATTTCAGTCTTGACGCATTTCCGGCAAACATAACTGCCTTGACGGCAGCTTTCTCATCCTTCAGGGACATATACAGATGACCTGTACGGTAGTGATCCGTATAATTCGATATCTCACCCTTGAGATAAACCGTTTTCAGGTTGCTGTCATTATCCATAAGAGATTTTATATAAAAATTCAACTGTGATACTGTAAGCACAGCCATTTGTGTCACCTCACTTCATAAACAGACTTTGCATTTTTTAAGACGCACTTTTAAGCTTTAAAACTGAGCTTGAGTTTTTTTACCAGAGTGCAGTCTGCTTTCTGTCAAAGAATAGTATAAATCTGCTATTTATTCAAAACGTATCTGGGCTTCCTGTATATCAGGAAGGTCAACTCCTATATGCAGACAGCCTGCTCTTGTTATACATCTTCCTCTGGGCGTCCTGTTGAGAAAACCTATCTGCATGAGATACGGCTCGATAACATCCTCAATAGTTACAGCTTCTTCTCCTATTGCAGCTGCAAGTGTTTCAAGCCCCACCGGTCCGCCTCTGTAAAACTTTACTATTGCATTCAGCATTCTTCTGTCATTTGAATCAAGTCCAAGCTCGTCTATTTCGAGTCTTTCAAGAGCAATCTGTGCAGTTTTCAGGGTTATTACACCGTCAGACATAACCTGTGCAAAATCACGCACTCTTTTCAGCATTCTGTTTGCAATTCTCGGTGTTCCTCTTGAGCGGGACGCTATTTCAAGCGCTCCGTCAGGCTCAATCGCAATACCCAGAATACCTGCGCTTCTGTTGACGATACGGGCAAGCTCCTCAGGCGTATAAAGCTCCAGCCTAAGCGTTACACCAAAGCGGTCACGCAGCGGCGCTGTAAGCTGTCCTGCTCTTGTTGTTGCTCCCACAAGTGTGAATCTCGGAAGCGGCAGATGATATGAAGCTGCCATCTGACCCTTTCCTGTAACGATATCTATCGCGAAATCCTCCATAGCAGGATACAGCACTTCCTCTACAGCCCTTGAAATACGGTGTATCTCATCCACGAACAATACGTCGCCCTCATTCAGATTTGTAAGTATTGCAGCAAGATCACCGGGCTTTTCAATTGCCGGACCTGAGGTGATTCTAAGATTGACGCCAAGCTCGTTTGCTATTATTCCCGAGAGTGTGGTTTTGCCCAGTCCCGGAGGTCCGTACAGCAGCACATGGTCAAGCGGCTCATTTCTTTGCTTTGCAGCCTCGATAAATACCGCAAGGTTCTGTTTGGCTTTTTCCTGACCTATATAATCATCCAGACGCTTCGGACGAAGAGGATTATCATTATCGTTTTCTCCCATTATTTCTGTGGGAGAAACTATTCTGTTTTCAAAATCGAAATCTTCCATATGCTCAACCTTCCCGATCAGCTATGCATTATCTCATGGTCTGATCTTATTTTTTACCTATTGCTTTAAGTGTCTCTCCGATAATACGCTCTACCGGAAGTGAGGGATCTATTCCGCTCATATACGGCATTACCTCATCAGGAGAATAGCCGAGTACAGCAAGTGCACCGACAGCCTTTTCAATGTTTCCGCCGGCTGCGGGAATAACAGCTGTACCATTCCCGGAAGAAAGATCAATCGTTCCGCTCGGAACAATATTTTTGACTTTATCCTTCATTTCAAGTATTATCCTTTGTGCAAGCTTATTGCCTACTCCGTTTGCTTTTGTAAGGGTCTTGCTGTCGCCGGAGGATACCGCAACTGCTATCTGCTCCGGAGTAAGAACTGAAAGTATAGCGATCGCTACCTTTGCCCCGACTCCGCTGATAGTTGTCAGAAGCCTGAAGCAATTCAGCTCTCCGGTATCAGCGAAGCCGCACAGCTCTACCGCATCCTCACGTACTATCATATGTGTATAGACCATTGCCTTTTCTCCGGTTTTCGGAAGCTTTGACATTGTATTCATGGTTGTCAGACATTTATATCCGACTCCGCCGCATTCGATCACTACAAAATTCGGCTCAGTATGTATTATAGTTCCGTTCAGGCTGTAAATCATATTTATACCTCACTTTTCATTTCGTTTTTCCGTGATAATCTTTTTTCACAAAGGCAAGCTCCTGTCTGTCAATGTAATCACTGCCGTCAAAATCCATTCTGACAACCCATGGCATATAATCAATGATCCGCATGAAATCATCATAATGAAAGCTTTTGTCATAATAATTGATTATTGTGCTCAGGGCTGTTCCGTGTGTACCTATAAGTATAGTTTTATCCCTGTATTTTTTCAGCAGCTCCTTTACTGCTTCAACATTTCTGTTCTGGGTATGGGAGAGTGACTCCCCTCCTTTTTCGCAGAAATTAAAATCCTGCCATCTTTTTCTGAACATCTCAGCTGTACTGTTTCCGCTCTGACCCTTCTCACGCTCTCTTAATCTGTCATCAGTGATAAGCTCCAGCGCCTGTTCACAGACGATCGGCTCTATAGTCAGTACAGCCCTTGCATACGGACTTGAAACAGCAGCATCAAAGCGTATATTTCTCAGAATATTATAAGCATCCATCCTGTCGCTGAGACCTTCCTCTGAAAGAGGATATGTACTGTCTGAGCCGCTTGTATAGTCAGGCTGAGCGTGTCTTACAAAATACAATGATGTCATTTTTTATTCCTTCCTGTATTGAATCTGATATTGGTACTTTGTGCGTTGAGCATATTTCTGAGCCTTGTGCCTGAGCTTTGTGCATGACATATTGCCATTGCAAGTGCATCCGCCGTATCGTCCGGTTTCGGGACCTTTTCAAGCTTGAGAAGCCGTCTTGTCATTTCCATGACCTGAGGCTTTTTTGCCTGTCCATAGCCTGTTACTGCTGATTTCACCTGAAGCGGAGTATATTCATTGATAGGAATATTATTCATCTGCGCCGCAAGAAGTATAACTCCCCTTGCTTCGGCGACTGCGATTGCAGTTTTCTGATTATTCTGAAAATATAATCTTTCGATAGCCATTTCATCAGGATCGTTCCTGATTATCACAGCCACAAGTTCATTATAGATATACTGAAGTCTTTGCGGAAAAGGCATATCAGCGTCAGTTGTGATCGCACCGAAATCGACAGCCTGATATTTTCCTCCGCTGTAATCTATTACCCCGTATCCGACGATAGCATACCCCGGATCTATTCCAAGAATCCTCATTACCCGATCATTCCCTTTTTCTGCATTATTCTTAACACTATGATTATACTATATTTTTATTCTTAGTTCAACACCAGCGTGACGCTGGATCCTTGATTCACGTCTTAGTCAGTCTGATAAAGATTTCCCGGGCACCGCCCTGCCTTTTCAGCCTGAACTGCATCAGAATTATTATCCAATGCTGATTGCCAATTTACACTTACTGACTCCAGTCCGGAAATCAAATTTCTTAATAAGAAATATTATTCAACCTTTTTTCTTACATTTTACTTGCATTTGAAGCAAAATGCGCGGGCTTTCCGATCGCCCCACACCCCTTCGGTATCAAAAAAATTAAGGAATCACTGAATAAATATCATTTTGAAGCTTGAAGCAAGTCATAAGCCGCTATACGTGGGGCTTCGCCCCACACCCCAAACACTGATTAATGAATCGATCAGCGTTTCCTTAGTTCTGTGTCATTGCTTCAAGCAAATATTTCTTCTGAAACTATTATATAGTATAAAAAAACGCGGAGCAGTTCAGACTCCACGTTTTTTTATCTCTTATATAGCCAGGGCATGAATTTCCATTCAACGACCTTCTTTTTTAAATCATCACTTGTGCTTGCTGATATTTTAAGATAGCTTTCATAGCCCTTGTTTTTCAGAAGCTTTCTGATCGACGTTTTACTGAAGCCTTCATCAAGCAGTTTATTGATACAGTTGATAACAACAGCAGGAAGCTTCTGATATTCAAACGCTTCATTCAGGACATTATCATCCTTGTGAAGCTTTCTTGAATTCTCAGCAACCTTTATCATCGCCTCAAGACGTTCAAAGCAATTGTTGCTGACTCCCGACTGGCTGCCTTTCACAAGACTGTTTACATAATCCCTCTTGATCTCCTTATCAACATATGCAGTGACAGGCTCCGCAAGAAGAGAATTATATATAAAAGCTTCCGCATATCCCAGTGTACAATCCTCATAAAAACGGATATTGTTTTTACAAAGAAAATCCCTTCTGAAAAGCACCGCTGTGAAATCCATATATATAGACGATCTGATAAGACTGACTACAATATCAGTCCCTCTTATTCCTTCCGGTATTACATTACTGTGCTCATTATCAGTCGAGGACGGTACAGCAAAAACGAATTCCGCATTCTTTTCCTCTGCTATCTTTACATACTCATTGATATAGTTTTTATAAAGTCTGGTAGGATAAACAAAGGTAATATATTTTCCGTTTGCCTTATAAATACCTGTATTAAGAGCAGCGCTTACCGTACCGTTTCCGCACTGTATTACAGAACCCTTCAGATTCCCTGTTTTCATCATATTGAGAGCTTCAAGAACACCGCCGTCTGTGGAATTCATATCAATTACAATAAATTCCACATCAAGCTCACGTGTCTCATCAGCTATCATCTTTATTATAGAAGCATTTTTTGCCTTATTATTTCTTGCCGGGATGATAATAGAAAGATCTACATTTGCCATAATAATACAGCTCCAATCAAGTCTTGTATTTATTATAGCACATAAATCTAATTTTGGTGATTTTCACAAAAGAGAATTTTTATATTTTTTGCAACCCCATTTTATTCATTATGCACAAATATCATCCGATTTTCTGTTTGATAATCTCAGCTGTTTCATTTGCAAGCTTATTGATAAGCTCTTCATCAAGCCCCTCAAGCATTACTCTGACAAGCGGCTCTGTTCCGGACAATCTGACAAGTATCCTGCCGTCTTCACCAAGCTCTTTTTCGACCTCAGCAATTTTTGATTTGATATCCTCATCAGATGAATACAGCTTTTTACCCTCAGCTGTAACCTTGACATTCACCAGTACCTGAGGATATCTTGTCATAAGAGTCGAAATGCTTGAAAGCTTTGCTTCCCGGCGGTTGATAATACTGAGAAGCTGAGCGGCTGTAAGCTGACCGTCCCCGGTTGTGGCATAGTCAAGAAAGATTACATGACCTGACTGTTCTCCGCCAAGATTATACCCGTCCTTCAGCATAGCCTCAAGAACATACCTGTCGCCGACATTCGCTGCATAGAAGTCAAGTCCGTTATCCTTGCAGAATCTTTTAAAGCCCATATTTGACATAACCGTGCCTACAATAGTGTTTTTACTGAGCTTCTTTCTGGAGGCACAGTCAAGCGCACATATTGCCATAATAAAATCGCCGTCAATAACCTCTCCGTTTTCGTCAACAGCAAGACATCTGTCGGCATCCCCGTCAAAGGCTACTCCAAGATCAAGCTTGTTTTCGACAACGAATTTCTGCAAACCTTCCATATGAGTTGAGCCGCATTTATCATTAATATTTATTCCGTCAGGTTTATCCGCAAGCATATGACATGAAGCGCCGAGTCTTGTGAAAAGCTTTTCCGCTGTTGCGCTTGCACTGCCGTTTGAACAGTCTATTGCAATATTCATGCCGTCAAGTCTGTATGGCACTGATTCGATTATATGCGAGATATAATCCTCTATGGCATTTTCCGCATAGGTGACCTTTCCGAGACCGTCTCCGGCCGGCTGGAGATATGGCTTTGCGTTATCAAGTATAATAGCCTCTATCTCTTCCTCAAGTGCATCAGGAAGCTTATATCCGGTCGATGAAAAGATCTTTATTCCATTGAATTCAAAAGGATTATGGGATGCTGAGATCATAAAGCCTGCATCTGCATTGTACTTTTTCACAAGATATGCTACCGTAGGAGTAGGCACTGCACCAAGCAGTACAACATCAGCACCAACAGAGCATAAGCCTGATGAAAGAGCGCCCTCAAGCATATCAGATGAAAGTCTGGTATCTTTTCCGATAAGTATCTTTGGATTACTGCCCGAAATATTTTCTGTCAGCACCATAGCAGCAGCTCTGCCAATATTGAGTGCAAGCTCCGGAGTCAGCTCAGTATTTGCCACACCCCTGGCGCCGTCAGTTCCGAATAATCTGCCCATAGTTCATTCTCCTTTATTTATATTATTAGCTGATTGTAAAAGTCCAAAAATCTTCTGTTTATGCGGATAATCAGTATTGTAATTTACAATTTTTCTCCACTGCCATCCGTCATTTTCTCC